>DASYPZ010000067.1:0-1822 GCA_036006105.1 Gemmatimonadales bacterium
TAAGTCGGTATAATGGCACGAATAGTCGAGCTGTTCTTGCCTAACAATAAGCTGGATCAATTCATGCACGTGTTTATCGACAAGTATTGCCCAGAAGCCATTCCGTCAATATACGGAACGGTTGGCATTTGCCCATGCAGGAGCATCGTGACGTGCTCGATCGACTGACCGATCCATTGCTTCGCACCTTCGGGTCCCTCGAGGCCCTTCCGCCGGCGTGGCGTGAAGTGCTCGAAGGTCTCGACGTGACCCTTGCCGAAGCCCAGGACGAGCGGGAGCGGTTGACGGCCGCGTTGAAGCGTTCCACGACCGAGCTGCACGAATTGCTGGTCGAGCTGGATGCGCTGCGACGGGCTCGTTCGACCGCGGAATCCACCAATCTGGTGCGCGGCGAGGTCCTGGCTTCTCTCAGCCGTACCATGCGCACCCCCGCGGACACCATTCTGGGTCTGACGGCGCTGCTCCGCACCGGGGCCTTGTTGCCCACCCAGCGCGCCTACGTGGACGCGGTCAATGGCGCCGCCCGTGCGCTGCACGCGGTCTTGAACGACGTCTCGGATTTTTCCCGGCTCGAAGGTGGCACCCTTCCTCTGGAGCCCATTCCGTTCGACTTGCGGGTGATGGTCGAGGACATGGCCGCCGCACTCTCGTCCCAGGCGCAGGCCAAGGGGCTGTCGCTCCGGCTGGCCTGGCGTCCCGATGCGCCCCGGCGCGTGACCGGTGATCCGGGGCGGATCAGGCAGGTGCTCGCCTCACTGGTCCGGGATGCGGTGACCCGGCTGGAGCGCGGCGAGATTGTGCTGGAAGTCGCGCCGGGCGCGATGCGTGTCGCACAGGGCGGCGTCCGGTTCGTGGTCGAAGACACCGGACCGTCGATCCCCGCGGATCTGTTGCCCACGCTCTTCGAGCCGTTCTCGCGGGGAGATATCTATGCCGGCCGGGAGGGCAATCTCGCGCTGCCGATCGCCCGCCAGCTCAGTCATCTGATGGGCGGTGAGCTCACCGTGATCAATCTGCCGGAGGCAGGCAGCCGCTTCACGGTGACGCTTCCCCTGCCGGTGCTGGAAGAGGCGCCCGCGCCGAAACCGGCCGGCGCCGGATCGAGGCAGCCGTCGGTCACCGTACCGGCGTTGTCCGGGGGCGGACTCCTGGTGGTGGACGCCGATCCCGATCAGCGGGCCGGATGGGCCGCCATCGCCGAGGCGGCCGGCTACCAGGCGATGGGGTTCGGGAGCAGGGAAGAGGCGATGGCGGAGCTGAAGCAGCGCGCCGCCGCGGGTCGGGCGGCCGCCATTGTGATCTTCAGCGATCACGATGCCCTGGGCTACGAGCAGTCGGGCCGCGACATCCTGAACGACGATCGGCTGGCGCGTCCCGCGCTGATCATGCTGCCGGCGGTGGGCAATCCGGGGGATGCGAGTCGGCTCCGGCAGGCCGGTTTCCGCGGCTACCTGGTGAAGCCGGTGGCGCCCGCGGATCTTCGGGAAACGCTGGAAACCCTGCGCCGGATCTCCCGGGACGAGTGGCACAGTCTCTTCCTGACCCGGCATTCGCTGGCGGAGGCCCGCCGGGGCGGGGAACCGGCGGAAGAGGAAATGAACGCCAGCCTGGGCCAGCTCATCAGCGTCGCGGAGTGAGCCGGTAGGGAGGCCGGGCGGGGGGAGAGGGACTTTCCGCGCCGATGGGGATACACTACGGAGCCGCTTCCACCGAGGCGGCTCTGTTCGTTTCCCTTCCGGAGGTTTCGCATGCGCCGCCCCACGGCACCGTCGATGGTGCTGACCGCTGTCGCCCTCACCGCATTCGTCGCCACACTGTCCGG
>DASYPZ010000068.1:0-5501 GCA_036006105.1 Gemmatimonadales bacterium
TCCACAACTGGACCGGTTACATCGCGCTGGCGGTCTCGGGCGGTCACGCGGTGATCCTCCTGTTTTCCTCGCAGGAGCATTTCCGGATACTCGACCTGCTCTATCCGCTGGGCTACGAGAAACAACCGCTGATCAACGGACTGGGCGCGCTGGGGTTCTATCTGCTGGGATTCATCGTGGTCACGTCGTACTTCCGCCAGGAGATCGGCCGGCGGCGCTGGAAGCTGCTGCACTACACCACCTACGCCGCGGCCGCGGTGTTCTTCGTCCACTCGATTCTGACCGACCCCACGCTCAAGGACAAACCGGTGGACTACTTCGACGGCGAGAAGGTGTACATCGAGTTTCTCGCCGCGCTCATGCTGGTCGCGATCGGCCTGCGGATCCGGTATCGCTGGGTCCGGCACGTGCCGGAAGTCGGCCGGCGATCCGGCGCGGAAGAAGTCGTCCGGTAAATGACGGAACCCGCCTATTCCCGGGAGTTCCTCGATCTCCAGACCGCGCTGGCCGGGCGCTACACCCTGGAGCGCGAGCTGGGCCGGGGCGGCATGGGGGTGGTGTTCCTGGCCCGCGACGTGGGGCTCGATCGCCCGGTGGCCGTCAAGCTGCTGCCGCCCTATCTCGCGGCCCAGCCGTTGATTCGGGAGCGTTTTCTCCATGAAGCGCGGCTGGTCGCCCGGCTGTCCCATCCCAACATCGTGACGGTATTCGCGGTCGAGGAGCATCAGGACCTGGTGTTCTTCGTGATGGCCTACGTCCGGGGCGAGACCCTCTCGCAACGAGTGGGACGGAGCGGCCCGCTCCCGCCCGCCACCGCCACCCGCATGATCCAGGAAGTGGCCTGGGGACTCGGCTACGCCCATGCGAACGGCGTCATTCACCGCGACGTCAAGCCGGACAACATCATGCTCGATCAGGCGTCGGGTCGCGCGATGATCACCGACTTCGGGGTGGCCCGCGCCGCGGACGGCCAGTCGCTCACCGGGGCGGGCCAGCTGATCGGCACTCCGCAGTACATGAGTCCCGAGCAGGCCTACGGGCAGCCGGTCGACGGCCGAAGCGATCTCTATTCGCTCGGCGCCACGGCATTCTATGCGTTGACCGGAAGGCCGCTGTTCGACGGACCCAGTCCGATCGCGGTCGTCACCAAGCAGCTGAACGAGCCCCCGCCGCCACTCGCCGGGGTCCGCCCCGACCTTCCCCCGCAGCTGACCCGGGCGGTCGACCGATGCCTTGCCAAGGATCCCAACGACCGGTTTGCCACCGGGGAGGAGCTCGCCGAGGCGCTGGTGGCCACCGGACTGACCGAGCGGGATGTGCCGGCGCCGATTCGGCACTATTTCAGGCAGGGACGCAGCGTCGCGCTCGCCTGGCTCATGCTGGTGGCGCTGGGGCTCTGGTTCGGCCGCTGGATCCGGGTTCCCCCCGATCCCTTCTCGCGCATTACGGCGGGAGCGCTGCTCGCCATCGCCGTGCTCTGGCCGGTGGGCTTCCTGATTCGCACCGCCCGCAGCGCGCTCCGCTCCGGGCACACGTTCGACGATGTGCGGACCGCCGCAGCGCTCGAGGCCCGGGTACTGGCCGAGGAATCGCGCGCCGTGTACGGCGGCGAGTTCTCTTCCGATCTCCGGAGAACCAGAGAGGACTGGCTGCGGGTCCTCTCGGGGCCGTTCGGTCGGCTGGTGTTTCGGCTGGCGGGATTCGGTCTGGTCGCTCCGGCTCCGTCTCCCCGGCCCGACAGCAAGCCGGCCGAGCGAATCCTCAAGTCGGGCGCCGTGCGGCTGTTCAATGAGCTGCCGTCCGAGCTCCGGGAGCGATTTGGCGAGCTCCCGGATGTCGGCGAAGAACTTTGCTGCCGGGTGGAAGAGCTGCGGGACGAGCCGGGTCAGCAGGAAGAGCTGACTCGGGTCATCGGTGCGCTGGAGCGCTTACGGCTCGATTTGATGCGGCTCAAGGCCGGTGAGGGATCGCCGGATCAGGTCAGCGCCGCGATCGATGCGGCGGTTCGCCTCAACCAGGAAACCGGTGCCAGGCGGGTTCCGCAACCCTGATCCACCTTGCGGATGTCTATGTGCGGTGGCACTTTATGGCGATCGGCGCCGTAGCCAAGTGGTAAGGCAGAGGTCTGCAAAACCTCCATTCGTCGGTTCGATTCCGACCGGCGCCTCTCCCTCTTCCCAGCGCATTCCCTCCGCACCAGACCGACCGATGCCACCACTCCGTTCGACGCGAGTATAATGCAACCCCGGCCCGTGGTTCCTCCAGACGGCCGGCGGAGGCAATGATGCAGATCGGCATGATCGGACTGGGCCGCATGGGCGCCAACATGGTGCGGCGGCTGATGGATGGTGGACACGAGTGTGTGGTGCACGATGTGTCCCCGGACGCGATTCGCGCGCTGACCGAGCACGGCGCGGTGGCGGCCGCGTCACTCGACGAGCTGGTGGCGAAACTGCGGCCGCCCCGGGCCGTGTGGTTGATGGTTCCGGCCGCGGTGGTCGATGCCTCGCTGGAGGCACTGACCCCCCGCCTCACCGCCGGCGATATCCTGATCGACGGCGGCAACTCCTACTATCGCGACGATATCCAGCGCGCCGCACGCCTGTCCACGAGACAGATGCACTACGTCGACTGCGGAACCAGCGGCGGCGTGTGGGGCCGGGACCGGGGCTACTGTCTGATGATCGGTGGCGAGCCGGAGGTCGTCCAGCGACTGGACCCGATCTTTCAGACGCTGGCGCCGGGGCGAGGCTCCCTGCCGCCCACCCGCGGCCGCGAGCAACGAGCCGGCACCGCGGACCAGGGGTATCTGCACTGCGGGCCCCACGGGGCGGGGCATTTCGTGAAGATGATCCACAACGGCATCGAGTACGGGATGATGGCGGCCTACGCGGAAGGGCTCAACATCCTGAAGCACGCCGGGATGGGGAAAGAGTCGCGGGCCGCGGACGCCGAAACCACGCCGCTGCGCAATCCCGAGTTCTATCAATACGATTTCGACCTGGCCGACGTGACCGAAGTGTGGCGCCGGGGCAGCGTGATTCAATCCTGGCTGCTCGACCTGACCGCCGCCGCGCTCGCGGGCGATGCCTCGCTGGCGCGTTTTGCCGGACGGGTCTCCGATTCCGGAGAAGGCCGCTGGACGCTGGATGCCGCCATCGACGAAGGGGTCCCGGCCCATGTCCTGGCCGCATCGCTGTTCGAGCGGTTCGCGTCGCGCGGCGAAGCCGATTTTCAGAACCGGGTGCTCTCGGCCATGCGATTCGAATTCGGCGGACACGTCGAGAAAGGCACCGGATCGTGACCCCGCCTCGTTCCGACGCCCTGGTGCTGTTCGGCGTCACCGGAGATCTCGCCTACAAGAAGATCTTCCCGGCGCTGCATGCCATGGCCCGCCGGGGGAATCTGAATCTTCCGGTCATCGGCGTCGCGCGCCCCGGGTTCACCCTGGAGCAGCTGATTGCACGGGCCCGGGAAAGCGTCGAGAAGCATGGCGGCGTGGACCCGGCCGCGTTCGCGTGCCTGTCGGAGCGTCTCCAGTTCGTGGACGGCGATTACACCGAGGACGCGACCTATACCCGGCTGCGCACCACGCTGGGCGCCGCGCAGCATCCGCTCCACTATCTCGCCATTCCGCCCGCCATGTTCGGGACCGTCGCCGAAGGCCTGGGCCGCTCCGGCTGCGCCGCCGGAGCGAGAATCGTGGTGGAAAAGCCGTTCGGCCGTGATCTCGAATCGGCGCGTGCGCTGAACGAGACCCTGCACCGGGTGTTCAGCGAGGGGGACATCTGCCGGATCGATCACTTCCTCGGCAAGGAACCGGTCCAGAACCTTCTGGTGTTCCGGTTCGCCAACTCGTTCCTGGAACCGATCTGGAACCGGCACCAGGTGGAGAGCGTGCAAATCACCCTGGCGGAGCAATTCGGCGTGGAGGGGCGAGGCAAGTTCTACGAGGAGGTGGGCGCGATTCGCGATGTGATCCAGAATCACATCCTCCAGATGGTCGGGTTCCTCGCCATGGAGCCGCCCGACTTTCATTATCCGGAATCGATCCGGGACGAGCAGGTCAAGGTGTTCCGGATGATCCGGCCACTGACCCGGGACGACGTCGTCCGGGGGCAGTTCCGGGGCTACCGATCCCAGCCGGACGTATCGCCCACCTCGACGGTGGAGACCTACGCCGCGGTCCGGCTGATGATCGACTCCTGGCGCTGGGAAGGGGTTCCGTTCTTCATCCGGGCCGGGAAGAGCCTGGCCGCGACCACCACCGAAGTGCGGGTTACGCTCAAGCGTCCGCCCTCGGTCAAGCTGGCCCCCCGCGATGCCAACTACGTCCACTTCGAGATGAGTCCCGAGATGAGCATCGCGATCGGGGCCCGGGTCAAGCAGCCGGGCGACCAGCTGGTGTCGGAGCCCGCCGAGTTCGAGGTGGTGCGCCAGCCCCAGGGTGAGATGGACGCCTACGAGCGGCTGCTGGGCGAGGCGATGGAGGGCGATCCCACGCTCTTCGCGCGGGAGGATGCGGTGGAAGCGGCCTGGGCGGTGGTTCAGCCGGTACTGGGCGACGTGGTGCCGCTCCACGAATACGAGCCCGGCACCTGGGGCCCGGTCGAGGCCGACGCGCTCACCGCGGCGGTGGGCGGCTGGCATACCCCGGTACACTGACGTCGATGCAGCCCGATCCGCGGGCGGGAAAGCTCCCGGAGCCGTCGATGCTCGCCAACATCCCCCGGCTGGTGAGCGCGTACTACACCGCGCGACCCGATCCGGCGCTGCCCGCCCAGCGGGTTTCCTTCGGGACCTCGGGCCACCGGGGCTCCTCGCTGGACCAGAGCTTCACCGAATCCCACATCCTGGCGATCGCCCAGGCGATCTGCCTGTACCGGGCCGAAGCGGGCATCGACGGCCCGCTCTTTCTCGGCATCGACACCCACGCGCTGTCCGAATCGGCCTGGGGCAGCGCGCTCGAGGTGTTCGGTGCGAACGATGTGGTGGTCATGCTGGACCACGACCGCGGGTACACCCCGACGCCGGCCGTTTCCCACGCGGTGCTGACCTGGAACCGGGGCCGGTCCTCCGGCCTCGCCGACGGGGTGGTGATCACGCCGTCTCATAACCCGCCGGAAGACGGCGGATTCAAGTACAATCCGCCCCACGGCGGCCCGGCCGATACCCAGGTCACCAATGTCATCCAGAATCACGCCAACGCCTTCCTCGCCGCCGGCCTGGTGGAGGTCAAACGCGTTCCGCTCGCCCGGGCGCTCGCCGCTGCGGCGCGCCATGACTACCTCCACGGGTACGTCGACGATCTCCAGCAGGTGCTGGACCTCGAGGCGTTGCGCGGCTCCGGGCTCCAGCTGGGGGTGGATCCGATGGGCGGGGCCGGGGTGCGCTACTGGGACGCCATCGCGGAGCGCTACGGCATCCCGCTCACCGTCGTGAGCCGCGAGGTGGACCCGACCTTCCGTTTCATGACGGTGGATCGCGACGGCAAGATCCGG
>DASYPZ010000069.1:0-18726 GCA_036006105.1 Gemmatimonadales bacterium
GCCTGGAGCAGTCCTTCGAGATCGCTTCCGACGATGGCCGCTCGAGCGAGTGCCTCCGCGCCAACCGGGATGATGAGGTACGGCAGGCCGGTCGACACGACCCGCGCGGGCAGGCCGGAGAGCAGGTCCGCCTCCCGGAGACTCAGCCGTGCCAGGATCGGCGCGAGCGCGCTCGGAGCGGGAGCGACGCCGAACGCCGGCACCCCCTGATTCATCTCGCAATGGAAGTGATCGCCCCGGCGGATGCTCGAGACGCTGATTTCGCCGTGCGGCGGACGCAGCACCCAGGAACGGCGCTCCGCGGACGGGGCCAGGCTGCGATGCAGCACGGCGGCCGCGCCCAGCAGGGGGTGCCCGGCGAACGGCAGCTCCTCCTCGACCGTGAAGATGCGTGCGGTTGCCCCGTGCGGAGTGATTTCGGAGAGGAAGATGGATTCGAACTGCTTCATTTCCTGGGTCAGCCGCTGCATCATCGCCGGTGGCCAGGATTCCGCATTCAGGAAGACGGTGAGTCCGTTGCCGGTCAGGGGCCCGGTTGCGAAGACATCGACGTGGTGCAGGATCGCCTGGGTCTTGGTGAGATCCGACTCCGGCAGCGACATCAATGCTGGACGCGCACGAACTTCTGGACTCGTTTCCCGTCCGCGTCCGCCACATAGACCGCGCCGTCGGGGCCGACGGCGACGCTATGGACTGCGACGAACTGTCCGTCGTAGTTACCAAACCGTCCGAACCGCCCGATGAAGGAGCCATCGGGGCCCAGGACCGCGATGCCGGACCGGTCCGGGATGAGCACCTTTCCTCCATCGTCGACCACCAGAGCGTTCCCGTCAGGGGCAAAGGCGACGTTGTTCGGGCTCGCCAGGGCGGGGCTCTTCCACTCTTTCAAATAGCGTCCTCCGGCGTCGAAGATCTGGACCCGCCCGTTGGATCGGTCCGAGACATAGAGGCGGCCGGCGGGATCCCGGGCGATGCCGTGCGGCAGGTCGAATTGCCCCGGGCCAGACCCCTTGGTCCCCCATTGGAAGAGAAATCGCCCGTCGGGAGCAAACGCCATGACCCGATTGTTGCCATACCCGTCACTGACGAAGAACGATCCATCGGGGGCCGCCACGACTCCCGAGGGCCGGTTGAAGTGCACGGTGTCTTCCCCGGGCACTCCGCGCACGCCTACGGCCAGCAGCAGCTTCCCGTCGTGGGAATACTTGTAGACCTGATGCAGGGCAACGTCGGTAAGCCAGACGTGGTCGGACGCGTCGATGGTGATTCCGTGCGGCATGGCGAAGGTGCCGGCGCCCCATTCGGCGAGACGAACCCCGGTTGGTCCGTCGAAGACCCGTACCGTGGCGCTATCAATGGGGGCGGTGTCCAGCGTATCCGAGTTGGGCCAGACCCGCTCCCGTCGATCGAGGACAAACACGTGATTATGAGAATCCACCGCGACGGCGCTGGTGATCCCCAGCATCTCACTCTCGGGCAGGACCGGCCAGCCGTGGACCACCCGATACCCCGTGTCGGCCACCCGCGGCTTGGCCTCCAGGACGGTGGGATGACGGGGACCATCGACGACCATCACGCCGAGGATCAAATATCCGGCTGCGTGACGGGGAACCCAATGGCGACGGAACGACATCACGTTCCCTCCTGACACCGGGGCGGCGACTGACCTGCGAACCTGGAAGGAATGTAGTGACGCCGGCGCCGGCGGATTCTAGGTCCGAGCCAGGTTCGTGGCCGCCTCCAGGCTGCGCTCCAGCGCCGCCGCAAACGCGCGGGCGAGGCGGTGGATCTGCGGCGGGTGGGTCATGGAGATATGATCGCCCGGGACGTCGCACACATCGACGCCGGCCACATAGCCGCCCCAGCCGCCCTGCGGATCGGCGCGGCCGTGCGGGCCACCCTGCGTCGCCCGGAACAACACGACGCGACCGGGATAGGGCCGCACCACATAGTTGTCCAGCGCGCGGGCGGACGCCTCGAGCAGCGCGGCGCTGGCGGGCCCGGTCGCGTCCAGAATTTCCGGCTCCGGCTCATCGATGGTAGCCAGCCCCATCCGCCGCAACACCCGGCGCAGGACGTAATTGATGCGCCCCCCCCACGACAGGGTCCGAATCAGCGTGAGGTGCTCGTCCACCCGGTCCCGAATGCCGTACCTGACTCCCGGCCCGGTATAGTCGAGCAATCCGAGAAACGGCACCTCCTCCCCTTCCGCCATGAGGCGCTGGGCCATCTCCAGCGTGACCGCCCCACCCAGGGAGCTGCCCGCGAACAGATACGGGCCATGCGGTCTGAACTGGCGGACCGCCTGCAGGTAGTGTTCGGCCATTTCCTCCACCGAGCTGAGGGCGCCGCGCTCCAGCTCATAGGGCTGCAGGCAGTACAACGGCTGTTCCTCGTGCAGCTGCTCGGCGATGAAACCGAATTGCAGCACGTTCCCGCCGCCGCCGTGAAGACAGAACACCGGCGGCCGGGAGCCCATCGGCTTCACCGGCACCAGGGTCAGGAATGGCGCCACCCAGCGCTCATCGACTAGCCGCTCCGCGATCAGGCGCGGAGTGGGCGCTTCGAACAGGGTGGCGAGGGGCAAGTGATGTCCCAGCTGCTCGGCGATTCGCTGGAAGAGGCGGGCCGCGCGAATCGAATCGCCGCCGATCTGGAAGAAATGGGTGTCGCGGTCGATCTCGGGGAACGACGCATCGCCTTCGGACTTGAACACGTCCTGCCAGACTCCGATGATTCGCCGCTCGAGCTCCGTGTCCCTGGTCGAGCGGGCCGGCGAATCACCGCCCGTGCGGGGAGGAGCCGCGGCCGCCGGCGCCGCGCGCTCGGCGTCGACCACGTTCTCGAACCGCGGCAGCTCCGACAGGCGCGCCGCCGGGTTGGCGCAGATCCGCGCGATCATTTCGAACACCCGTTGCCGGAGCCGCAGCGCCGCTGCAGGCCCGATGACGCCGGTCTTGCGGTCCAGCAGGACCACCGTGTCGCCATCGGTTTCCTCGACGAACAGGGCCACGTCGAAATTGGCGGTGCCGTTGGGCACGTCGAAGTGCCGGGCCTGGATGCCGGGGAGCGTGAGGCTCAGCCCCGGGGTGTTCTGCAGCGAGAACAGGCAGCGGGTCAGCCGGTCTCCGGTCAGCACCGGCAGGCCTGCGATGTCGTGGAACGGCATGTCCTGATTGGTCATTGCCCCGTGGAGCTGCACCGCGATCCGGCGCATCAGCTCGCTGCCGGAAGGGTCGCCGGACAGGTCCAGCCGCAGCGGGACGATGTTGTTGAAGTAGCCGATGGCGCGGCGGGTGCCGCCGCGGTGCCGTGCGGCCATCGTGGTGCAGATGACGATGTCCTGCTGCCCGGTATGCGCGTGGAGCGTCGCCGCAAAGGCGGCGAGCAACACGGTGAACAGGGAGGTCTGCTGGGTCTCGCTGGCGGCCTTGGCGGCGGCGGTGACGTCGCGGCCGAGCCAGGCCTGAAGCCGCTCTCCCTCGTAGCTGTGAAAATTCTGTTCCGTGAAGGCCCCGGGAATCTGGAGCGGCTCCGGCGGCACGGCGAACAGGGTGCGCCAATACTCCAGCAGCGCCTCCGCCTCGCTCGCGGTCGGCGCGGTGCCGCCCAGCGGCCGGTTGAGTGCCGGAGGCGCCGGCAGTGGAGTGCCGCTCACCAGCGCCCGGTAGGCGGCACTCAGATCGGTGCTGAACACGCCGGCCGACACCCGGTCCGCGATCAGATGATGAAACTGGAGGAGGAGGACGCGGCGCTCCGGGGTGAGGGTCACCAGCGTCGCGTGCCAGCCGGGCCCGTTCCCGAGATCGATCTTCGCCTCGGCCGCGGAGGCCAGCGCGGCATCGAGTCCCCCGCCGGCATCCGCACCGAGCCGCACCAGCGTCGGCGGCTCGGTGGGGAAGAACACGAACTGGCCGGCCTCGCTGCCCACCCGCACACGCAGCGCGGGATGCAATCGCGCCACGTGGGCCATGGCCGCCTCGAGCGCATTGGCATCGAGGGGCCCGATGAGCTCGTGGGCGATGGCAAATACGTGAACCGCCCCGGCGCCGAGCTGGGTTTCCAGGGTCCACAGCCGGGCTTGCGCCTCGGACAGCGGCCCGATCGGCGCCAGGTGCGCCGGGGGCGGGGCGGTCAGCTCGCTCATGGGCTCACGCTGCTGCCGAGGTCCGGGTTCTGGTTCGGCTCATGCTACTGCCTCACGCGACCGCTGTGGTGGACAGGTGGGTGCTCAGGGAGTCGACCGTCGGATGGTCCCAGGTCACGGTCGGCGAGAGACGCCGTCCGAGATGCTCCTCGAGGTCGCCGGTCATCATCAAGGCATGGACGGAATCCATGCCGAACCGCGTGAACGGGACGGTCGTTTCGACCGGTCCCTCCGGCAATCCCAATTCGGTGCGCAGCCATGTTGCGATCCACTCGCTCAGCCCGGCTTTCGAACTCTTGCTCACGCCGACCTCCAGTTGGGTGCTTCACCTGCGACACGTGCTGAACCGGCATTCCTCCCGGCGGGACCGCTACTCTGACGGATTGGCCTCGCGCCGGAGCAGCGGATCCAGGGCGACGTCCACGTCCGGCGCCAGGGGCTCCACGTCGCCGATCCAGTCCCGGTAGGACGCGATCACCGCGCGCAGCGCATCCCCGGTCTCCGCCGCCGCCAGCGCCGGCGTGCCCTGTTCCGCCGCGACCAGGGCGGCGGCGAAGGTGGCTTCCGCCCAGGCGGTCGGGAGGGACGCTCCCATCCGGTGGGCGATCGCCAGCCGCAGCGCGGCGATGGCGGCCCGGCCCAGTTGGGCATCGTGCCAGACGCGCGCATCCGGCTGCACGACCGGGCCCGCGTTCCGGAGGGATTCCAGCCGCGTGGCGAGCGCCCGGAGCCGTCCCGCGACCCCACCCGAGGGGTCGAGCTCGCCAAGATACTGGACGATCTCCTCGCCCATCCGCACACCCCGCCCGATGGCCCCGATGAGCCCTTCGTTGGCGCCTTCGCCGATCGACAACATCCGGGCATCGCGGAACAGCTGCGGCGCGATGTTGTTCTCCATGTAGCCGCGTCCCCCCAGCAGCTGCACCGCCAGGTCGGCGGCGGCGTTGCCGGTATCGGTGGCGGCGACCTTGATGGCCATGGCGACCTCGCGCTGGATCGGCAGGCCGGCATCGATCCGCCCGGCTTCCTGTTGCAGCAGCGCGGTGTCGAGCGCGATGCGATGCGCGACTTCGCTGACCGCGACGATGGTTTGCGGGTTATCGGCCAGCAGGCCGGTGTCGATGGTGCGCCGGGCGGTGTACCGGCCGACCAGCTGCAGCGCGCGCAGCGCGACTCCCAGCGCGACCGACCCGGTGGCGAGGCGTCCGTGAGACAGGACATCGGCGGCCACGGCCATCCCGCCGCCCGGAGTGCCCAGCATCCGGGCGGGCGTGACATGGACTCCGCGGAACTCGACCGAGTTCTGGATGATGCCGCGAATGCCCATGGTCAGCGATTCGGGTCCGAGGTGCACCCCGGGCTCGGACTGGCGCACCACGAACGCGGTGGGCGCGCGGGCCCGACCCCTGGCATCGACCAGCCGGGCGAACACGGTGATGACGCCGGTCCACGCCGAGCCGTTCCAGCGCTTGACGCCATCGATGCGCCAGCCGTCTCCCTCGGGTGTCGCCCGCGCTTCCAGGGCGCCCAGATTGGAGCCGGCCCCCGGCTCCGATAGCGTAAAGGCGGCCAGCTCGCGCCCGGCGGCCAGCAGGGGCAGCAGCTCCTCGCGGAGCGCCTCCGGCGCATGGTGCAGGATGGGGCGCAGGCCGTTGGTGTTGTGGAGGAAGACCAGGGTGGCGATGGTCGGGTCCACGGCGGCGAGCTGAATGTAGACCCGCAGGGCATCCCATTCCCCGAGCGCCAGCCCGCCAAAGCGCTGCGGAGCCTGCAGTCCGAACACGCCACGGTTGCCGAAGTCCAGCACGATGTTGGGCGGGAGGCAGCGCCGCTCGTCGATCAGCCGGGAATTGATGTGCCGCTCGGCATACTCGCGCAGCCAGGCGATGAGGGTGTCCGCCCGACGCCGGCTGAGCTCCAGCGGGTTACTCTCGTCTCTCTCCGGGGCCGTCCCCGTCGAAGACGTGGGCGCCCCCGACGCCGGGGCGGCCATTGCAGCGGCGGCGCGCACGTTGGGCGGGGACCAGACCCGGATCGCGTCGAGGGTGCCCGCGAGAAAGGCAGCCCGACAGGCCCGCCGCTGTACCTTGCCGCTCGAGGTCTTGGGCAGTGTACCCGTCGGAATGAGCACCACGGCCTGAAGCGGGATCTCGTGGCGCAGCGCCAGCGCCTCGGCGATGGCCGGCGGGATCGCGTCCAGCTCGGCATCGGTCCGGGGGCCGTCCCGCAGCTCGTGCACCAGCACCAGACGCTCCTCGCCGCCGGCGTCCACCCCGAACGCGGCCACGTTGCCGGGACGGAGGGCCGGGTGCGATTCGTGGACCGACCACTCGATGTCCTGCGGGTGGTGGTTGAGCCCGCGGACGATGATCAGATCCTTGAGCCGCGAGGTGATGTAGAGCTGGCCGCCGGACAGGAAGCCCAGGTCACCGGTGCGGAGCCAGGACGGGCCATCCTCCCCCTCGATCCGGGCGCGGAAGGTCGCCTCGCTCTCCTCGGGGCGGCCCCAGTAGCCGGCGGGAATCGTGGGCGAGGCCACCCAGATCTCCCCGACGCGCTGGTCGGGGACCCGCCGTCGGGTCTCCGGATGCACGATGGCCACCTGAGTGTGGGGCAGGGGGCGGCCGCATCCGGCAACCTTGCGCACGGCGGCAGCGGTCGGAGACACCACCACGGCCTCGTCCCGGGCCAGCGCCGCCGGGTCGAACGCGCCGGCAATCGCCCGCTCGTCCGCCCGCGATGTCGTGGCCAACAGGGTGACCTCGGCCAGTCCAAAGGCCGGTGACATGGTCGTCTCGCGCAGCCCATAGGCGGCGAAGACCCGGGTGAATTCTTCCATCGTCCCCGGATGCACCGGCTCCGCCGCGTTGCCGATGGACCGCCAGCTCGACAGATCCAGCCCCTCCCATTTGGCCGGATTGCCCCGCTTGAGACAATGGGCGTAGGCGAAGCTCGGTCCCTCGGTGTGGGTACCGCGATACCTGGTGATGGCCCGCAGGAGATTCAACGGGTTCTTCACGAACGCGAACGGCGACATCAGAATGGCTGGAGTTCCGTTCAGGAATGGCGCCAGCATGCCCTGGATCAGGCCGTAGTCGTGGAAGTGCGGCATCCAGGTGACGCTCACGCTCTCGGCGTCGTAGCTGCACGCCTCCTGAATCATGGTGAGGTGGCCGACCAGGTTCGCCTGGTTCACCATCACCCCTCGCGGCGTGGCGGTCGAACCGGAGGTGTATTGCAGGAACGCGACCGCTTCCGGCGCACTCTCGGGCAAGGCCACATCGGGGGCGGGAGTGGCGGCCAGCTCCACCGTATCCAGCCACGTGGTCTGCCGGAGCAGGCTCTGCTCCAGGTTCAGCCCCTCGAGCAGCCCCCGGGTGTGCGGATTGCAGAGCAGGAGCCGGGCGTCGCAGTCCTTCACGATGGCCTCGAGCCGCGGCAGGCCCTGCTGGCGCCGGTTGGCCTCGGGCGCGGGTGCCGGCACGGCGATGACGCCGGCGTACAGGCAGCCGAAGAATGCGGTCAGGAAATCCAGTCCCGATTCGTATACCAGCAGCGCGCGGTCGCCGGGGCGGGCGTGCCGCAGCAGTCCCGCGGCGATCCGCCGCGCCGCTTCATCGAACTCCCGGAAGGTGAGGCGCGGACCCTCCGTGTCGCCATCCTCGAGCAGGAGATACGCCAGCTGATCCCCTCGCTCACGGGCATGGCGTCGCGCGACCTCGACCAGGGTCCGCGGAGCGGTGGCTCCGGCTGGGCTGCCTTTCCGAACCCCAGGCCTCGTGGCCGACATTACCGCGGACCTCCCGGGCGGGGCGTCACCCGGATCCGGAATTCGCCGGACGGCGCCAGCATCGTCCCGTGCCGCTCCGGGGTGACCGGGCCCAGGTCCGCGGCCTCGATGGTCCACTGCGCCAGGACCGCGGCGAGCGCGATCTTGAAGTCGATCTGGGAGAGGTGTTCACCCACGCACATCCGCTGGCCGCCGCCGAACGGGAAGTAGTCATGCCGGCTGTAGGTCCGGTCGAGGAAGCGCTCGGGCTTGAACTGCGCGGCCTCGGGAAAGACCTCCTCGCGGCGGTGCGCCAGGTAGGTGCACGGGATCAAGGTGACCCCGGCCGGAAAGAGATGCCCGGCGATCTCCACATCGCGGGTGAGACGCCGGCCCGAGGGGGTGGGCACCACCGGGTACATCCGGAGGGTCTCCTGGAAGACGGCGTGCAGGTAGGGCCGATCCAGCAGCACCGGCAAGGTGTCCTCCGGGCGCGCGTCCAGCTCGGCGACAAGCCGGGCGAGCGATTCCGGCGCGTGGGTCAGCCAGTGCAGCGCCCACGCGAGAGCAATCGAGGTCGTGTCGACGCCGGCCACCATGAGCGTGAAGACGTGGCCGGACAGATCCTCGTCACTCATCGCGGTGCCGTCCTCGAAGCGCACTCCCGCCAGCTGGGTGAGGATGCCGGGGCGGTCGGGATCGGCGCGCCGAGTCGCGGCCTCGGCGGCGACATGGCGGGCGATTTCCGGGTGCATGCGCCGGAAGTTCTGCCAGGGTCCCCACGATCCCCCGATGCTCGGCACCACGGTGTTGCGGTAGGCGCGCATCAGCGCGCGGCTCGGATCATCGCTGAGGTCGCCGAAGGTGAGGTGGACGATGACCTGGAAGGCCATGTCATGGAAATAGGCTCTCGGCGCGAACGCCTCACCGACCGGCCAGCGATCCGCCATCTCACGGGCCAGACGCCGAATGACGTCCCCGTGGGGCAGAATCGGCTCGCGGCGCAGCGGGGCGGAGAGCCGCGGCTTGTGCCGGTGATGATCCGCCCCGTCGCGGACCAGCACCGAACGCTCCCCCATCACGAACCGGTAGTGTTCGTTGAAGTGGCGCACCTCGAAGCTCTCCCGGGGCAGCTGAAAAATGCCCTTCAGGCATTCCGGGTCGGAGACGAGCACAGCCGGCCCGACCGAGCCCAGGTTCAGGGACACGAGCGGCCCGTACAAGTGGGCGCACTCTTCCCAGAAGCGGGTCGGTTCTTCCACCCAGCGCCGGACCTGATCGGTCGCCGGATCGGTGGGGCCGGGGAACTGCGTAAGGGGCATCACGAAACCTCAGCAGGACCGCAAAAGCCACGCCTCGGCCCTGGACGCGGGAGGCGCGTTTTCCCGGCCTGAACCATGGTTATGGTCTATTCATGAACCAGTCATTAATCGCACGGCCGCGGGCTGGGTGCGACGCCGCCTGACCGGTATCCGAACGAGGCTGGGCGAGATGATGTGTGGCGCAACCAGCCCCGGCCATCCTCGTTCCAAAGATAGCTCGGCGGCGGGTTTACAACCCTGGATCGTGCTTCCGGCGCACCGACGCACCCTTCGGCCAAAAGGTGAATTCCGGCTCGAAGATCGTGCCGTCGAGGTCCGCGAGCCGGTCGCGCAAGTAGACCTGGACATCGGCGACGGCGGAGTTGTAAATGCTGGGCCCGATTTCCTTGAGAAAGAAATCCAGCAAGGCCATGGTCTGCAGCTCGCCGATCTCGCCTTCCATTTTTTCAGTCCAGAACCGCTTCAGCGAGGCAAGCGCATACTTCCGCGAGTCGGCGGACAAGGCGAGTGTCATTCTGGGCTCCCGAGGGTGAGTCCGACCGATACGTCTGGAGGCATTCCTGCGGAGGTCACGGCCTGTTGCTATCGCGGTGATTCCCGGGTGAAGCGTTCCTCCGTGGCGCCGGGCCAGGACACCATGAGGGCCGCCGAGTCGAAGCGCATCAGGGTCGGCCCGCCGCGGAGGGCCTGACGGTCAGGGAAAAATGTCGATCTGAATGTCCACGACCAGCCCCTGCACATCGAGCATTACGATCTGATTGCCGACGATGGCGTAGTCGTACCCCGGCTCGGGCGGGGGCACCAGCACTACCAGCTCGCGGGGGAGCGGCCTCCGCGCCAGGCCCGGAGGCAGGGGTTTCCCCCGGGCGATCTGCCGGGCGATCCCCGGTGGCAACGGGGTGACGGCGATGCGATGGGTTCGGAAATAGTTCCGGAAGGTGTCGTGATCGGTCGTGCGGAACGCGTGTTTCGCCTTGGCCTGGCCGGGTGGGACCTTGTGCTTGGGCCCCTTGCCCCCGCCGGGCCCCTGTCCGGTCGCGGGGGACGCTCCCAACCCGAGAAACACGACGATCCCTGCCAGGGTGATGAGCTGACGCTGCAAGCGCTGCCGCATGGAAGCCTCCGGGTGAGGAACGGTGCGCCGTAAGATGGCGGGGCCGGGCGCCAGGCGCGAGCGGGGGCTATCCGCCCGTCACCTCGAAGCGCATGGCCTGACCGCAGTCGCGGCAATCGTAGCGATAGATGAACGGCCACCACCCCAAGCCGCGAAACCTGGCCCGCGCGCCGCAGGATCGGCAGCGCACCGGGAACAGGCGCCCGATGACGCTGAGGGTCAGCTCCATGACGATGACGAACACGATCGACCCGACGACCAGCAGGATGGTGCTCACGCCTTGATGGTGGAGTGTCGGGACGACCCCGCCAAATACCGAAATGAGCAGCATGAACTGAATCATGAACAGGACACCGACGTGCAGCCGTCCGGGCAGCGCGAATCCGCGACGGCCGGAGGGATGCGTGGGGGGTGCCGGCGGTGCTGGAGATTCGCTCATGACGCTACCCGGTGTCGAGAGAAAGTCGAGTCGGCCCAGAGGTCAACGGGGACGGCTGGTGTAGATAATACGCCCGGTCAGCGAAACCGATAGCCGGTGCCTTCGACCTGGGAGAGGAGCCGGGCCGGTGCGTCGAGAGCCACCGCTCGTCCTTCGATGTCCGGCGCCACGGGCGAGAATCTGGCGAGATAGTCCACCAGCACGTCGTGCAGCCTGACATCGAGCGTTTTGGGGTTGGCCACTCCCTTCATCCGGCACAGGACACTGTCGGGGTCGCCATCCCGTTCACAGGCGAGCATCGAATAGACGGTGTCCGGCTCGAGGGGCCGGCCCCCAATCGTCACCTCCTGCACCCGCCTGCCCATGGGGGCCTTGATCCGGAAGGTGATTCGCATCCCCTGAAAGCGCACGAACCAGCCGCCAAACCGCTCGGCGGCCTCATCGGCGAAGACATTCTCGAGCTCGCGCTCGAGCCATTCCTTGATCTGGGTTCCCGTCACCTGCGCGGTTTTCACGTTGGAGTCGACCGGCAGCGCGCTCCAGAGATACTCCATGGTGATCGCCGCGCTTCCATCGGGGCCGGGGACGAGCGGTGGACAGAACCGGAAGCCGTTCGACGCCACCAGGTCGGTCTTGAATCGCCAGAACAGCGCGTCGGTGATCAGGTTGTCCAGCGGCGTTTCGATGACGTAGTAACGGAGCAGCGGTGTCGTCGTCCGACCCAGGACCCGGCTGAGCTCCGGTTGATAGGGTGCCTTGGCCGCGGTGACCATCGCGCCCATCGCACGGTCCGGCGCATACCGGTCGGGATCGACTTCCAGGAGTGCATATCGCTCCTCCTTGATGCGTCCCTGCTCGATCACCAGGTCCAGCCGTCCGAGGAACGAGCCGAACGCGCCCGGCTCGGTGACACGGGCAAATCGCCCTGGCAGTGGTTCCCGGGTTCGCTCATGGGTGTCGCCGCCCAGGACGTAGTCCACCCCGCGGGCATAGTCCTGATTGGCCAGGTGGAGCTGCTGGGTCAGACCGAGGTGGGACAGGACACACACGACGGCGCAGCCCCGCCTCTTGAGGAGCGCGACATACCTGGCGAGGCTCTCCTCCGGCAGAGTGAACCGGATTCCCCGTGAATACGCCGGCGACTGGCGGGTGGGCGTGTAGGGATCGTTGTAGCCGACGAAGCCGATGCGGACGCCGCCGAGATTGAAGATCTGGTAGGGAGGAAAGAGGAGCCGGTTCCCGTCGCCCTCATCGTGAAACATGTTGGCACAGACGGTGGCGGCCGAGTACATCCGGAAGTCGCGCATCATCGCGGCCTTGCCGTACACCACTTCCCAGTTGCCGGGGAGCATGAGGTCGTAGCCCAGCCGGTTGATCAGCGGCACGATCGCGCGGCCCTCCGACAGCGCCGCGACGGCGCTGCCCTGTATCGTATCCCCGCCATCCACCAGCAGAACCTGGCCCCGGGATTCCTTGCGAATCGACTCGATCATGGTGCGCAGCGTGGCAAAGCCGCCGCGCTTCCTGAACACGGCGCGGTCGCCCTCCCAGAAGAACTCGTCGTGGCTGTCGAGCTGACCGTGAATATCCGCGGTATGGAGAATCGTCACCCGGCGAATCCGGCCACGGGCCGCTCCGGGACCCCGGACGATTTCCGGGAGATGGCGCTCCGGGTCGAAGATCCGGCTCAACCCGGGGTCGAGTCCGAGTCCGATCCCGGCCCACGCCGTGGCCTTGAGGAAATCACGCCGGCCGGTCCCCGGACGGTCGTCGCGCTCGCACATACCCGTCACCCGCCGCTGAAGGATCGACCTAGTGCGGAAGCCTGCTGCGGATCAATCCATACAGCCAGGTACCGGCGAGGGCCGCCAGGAGCGCCACGGCCATGACCGGAACGCCGGCGCCGACCAGCGCATAGAGGGGACCGGGGCAGGCTCCGGTCAGGGCCCACCCCAGGCCAAAGATGATTCCGCCGATGACGTTCCCCCAGTGGAAGACCTTCGGCTGGATCGTGATCGGCTCGCCGGCGAGCGTCCTGACCTTCCATCGCTTGATCAGCTGAATCGAGACCATGCCAACCAGCACGGCGCTCAGCATGAGTCCGTACATGTGGAAGGACTGGAACCGGAACATCTCCTGAATCCGGAACCACGAGATGGCTTCGGACTTGGTGAGCACGAACCCGAACCCGGTCCCGACCAGAAGATATCGGAGCAGGATCACGAGGCGGCCGCCTTTCGAGACTTCCCGGTTCCCGTCATCAGAGGCCGAGGATCCGGGGCAGGAAGACCCAGGTCATCAGGAGACCGCCCCCGAAGAAGCAGCATGTCGCCACCAGGGAGGGCCATTGGAGGTCGGACATGCCCATGATCGAATGACCGGAGGTGCAGCCGCCGGCGTATCGGGTGCCGAAGCCGACCAGGAATCCACCGACGACGATGAGGAGGAAACCGCGTCCGGTGGCCAACGCATGAAAATTGAAGAGCTCGGCGGGGTGAAGGCCACCCGGATTGCCGATCCCGAAGGCCGCGAGATTGGCCGTCGTCGCGGGCGAGATCTGCACCGGCCTGGGGTTCCGGAATACGACCCCTCCGAGCACGCCCCCCAGGAGTATTCCGGCGGCCAGCGCCAGGTTCCAGGTCTCCTTTTTCCAGTCGTAGCGAAAGAAATCAATTCGCCCCGGCAGGCATGCGGCGCAGATGTCACGGAGCGACGACGAGATGCCAAAGGGCTTGTTGCCGATCTTGAGCAGGATCGGCACCATCAGCCCGATGAGCGGCCCGGCGATGTACCAGGGCCAGGGCCGGGAAAGCAGCTCGCTCATTGCAGGTATCCCCGGGAGATCATGAGTCTGGATTGGAGTGAGAAGGGGTCATTGGGCTCCGAAACCGAGGGTGGATGGTCTACGTTGACGGAGGCTCCAACCGATCGGCATCGCGCTGCGTGGCCAGAAGGCGCTCGGTGAAATCGAGCCGCTCCTCCAATTCCCCGATGCGGTTCTGCATCGCCTCGAGCGTCTGACGGACCTCGCCATCATTGTCGCTGCTCGGGGCGGGCAGGGTTCGCGTCGAAGCCCGGAGCTTCACCACCACGATCTGGGCGAGCGCCACCGCGAAAATAATGACCGCGACACCGACGGCCCATTCAGGAACCGGTCCCATGTTCTCGCCTCGCTTTCACACCACCGAGGCCGGCCGACGACCGGCGCCCCTCCAAGATACCGCCTGGCCTCTCCCGCGCAGCGAGCACCGCCCTATGGCTGGTGGCGCCGAGCCAGGCGAGCCAGCCCGGCCGCGAGGACCAGGGCGGCGAGGAACGCGGGAATGGCCGTCAGGACCGGCCAGGCGGCCAGCGCGATGATCGGGAGGCGATGGCCGATCCCCATCGAATGAATGATGGCCGCGGCGGCGAGTCCAAACGCTCCGATCGCCACCGCCCCAGCCGCGCGGAGCGCCGTCCACGCGGGTGGCGTCCCCGACCGAAGGACCTCGTACCACAGGTGGACCGCGGCCACCACGGCGCTGACCGCCCAGGCGGCCAGGCGCCAGCGGCGCACCTGGTTCGGGTCGGGCGAGTCGTCGAGTGCACTGAACACCACACCGATGACGACGTACGCCGCACCGGCGAGAACGAGTCGGCCAATCCAGGCGCGGCGATCCGGCGGGTTCATGCCCCCAAAGATAGTCCGCGGCGCGCCGCCGGGCGCCGCCGGCATGCCACGGACTCCGCTATCAATCCAGCGGTTCTGGTGGTAACGTTGGCCTTCGTATCATCCCTCCCTCGAGGCCATCCATGAGAGACTGTTGGGGACTCACGACGTCCCTGTTCGTCATTATGATCGCCGGCTGTGCCGGTGCGGGCCCGGCCCCTGTCAGGGCGACGCCGGCCCGGTATCTGTATGTATGGGCGGGGACCGGGAATGACACCACCGTCGGCCTCGACATGATGACGGTCGTCGACGCGGACTCGTCGAGCGCAACTTACGCCACGGTCCTGAGTGCGTTGACGGTGGACTCCGGCGGGCGAATGCCGCATCACACCGAGTTCACACTGCCACCCAGTGGACCGGTGTTCGCCAACGACTTCAGTGGGGACAAATCCTTCCTCATCGATTTCAGCAGCCCGACGGCCCCCCGATTCAGCCGGCGCCTGGCGAGCGTTCCCGGTGGCCGACGGTTGCACTCCTTCGCGCGACTCGCGAACGGGCACGTGCTGGCGACGGTGCAGTTCGGCGATGACTCCGTGCCCGGCAATCCCGGCGGGCTGGCGGAGTTCGACGGCCAGGGGAACCTGGTGCGCAACGCCTGGTCGCGGGATTCGGCCTTTCCCGGGGCGCGGATCCGCACCTACGCACTCACGGTGGTTCCCGCGGCCGATCGGGTCGTGACGACCAGCGCGCCGATGGACAACGAGAAGACCGCGAACGTCATCCAGGTGTGGCGGCTATCGGATCTCAGCCTCCTGGAGACGATCCCGGTGCCCGAGGTTCCGGGTGATTCGGCGCAGATGTACCCGTTCGAGGTGCGGACGCTCCCGGATGGCACGGTGATGATGAACACCTACTATTGCGGGTTCTTCCACATCACGGGTATCGCGGAGCATCCCAGGATCGAACGCGTCATGACGCTGCCGGGCAATCGCGGATGCTCGGTTCCGGTCGTACTGGATAGTCTCATGGTGATGCCCATCGCCTACGCTCATCGATTCGCGACCATCGACATCGCCGACCCGGGTCATCCCCGCGAAATCGCATCCTTTGCCACCGACTCCACCTTCTTCCCGCACTGGGCCTCGGCGGACCCGGGCAGCGATCGCCTGGTCTTTACCGATCAGGGCGACGGGGCTCCCATGGTGATGCTTGCGCACCTGGACCGGGCCACCGGTCGGCTGTCATGGGACACGCGCTTCAAGGACGCCGGCGCGAGCACCCCGGGGATGAGCTACCACCGCGCGAGCTGGCCGAATGGAGTCCAGGGCATGGCGATGCCGCACGGAGCGCTGTTCGTCCCCTAGAGGAACAACGGGTCGTCAACCGCAACTTCGCACGCCGGGTCACCGGCGCTTGCGGAGATACACGTGCATGGCACGCTCGCCCGCGACGTGCTCCGCGCATTCGTACCCCAGGGTGGGCAGATCCATCCCCGCCAACAGAGCTTCCCCGGTACCGAGCAGCACCGGGCGAACCGCCAGGTGCAGCTCATCGATGAGTCCGGCGGCCAGGTATTGTCGAATCGTCGATACCCCGCCGCCCACGCGAATGTCGAGGCCGCCCGCCACGGCCCGAGCCCGTTGCAGCGCGGCCTGGGCACCTTCGGTGACGAATTGGAACTCGGTGTTCCCCTTCATCCGGAGGGGCGGCCGTGGATGATGGGTGAGCACGAACACGGGAGTGTGGTAGGGTGGCTCGTCGCCCCACCAGCCCTGCCACCGTTCATCCGGCCACGGGCCGCGGATCGGACCAAACATGTTGCGTCCCAGGATCCACGCCCCGATTCCGGTCATCCCCTTCGCGGCGATGGAGTCGTCGATTCCCGTCTCGCCCCCCGGATTGCCATGCATGTGCTGCCAGGTCCGAGTGTGGAAGAACCAGTCCATCAGCGCCGGGCCGCCGATGCCGAGCGGGTTCTCGAGATCCTGGCTGGGCCCGGCGCCGTAGCCGTCGATCGACACCGCGAAGCTGCTGACCCGGACTGTGGTCATGATGATCCTCGAATGAGCTTGCGAGTATAGGCTCGCGCCACCGTGATCGGGTGGGCCAGCAGGGTCTCGAGCCGGCCGAGCCAGGATTGCGGGTCGTGAAAGAGTCCCACCTGCTGGAGGACGCTGCCTCGGTCGTAGTAGATCCGTTCGCCCGCCAGCTTGCCCTCATCATCGAAGGTGTAGACCCCGCACAGCGGGAACGACACCCGGCGACCGGTGGCGGGAAGACCGCGCCAGGACCCGCGGTGGGTGCCGCTGATGCGGACCTCGAGGGCGATGCCATCCTCGGCGGCCAGACAGCGGGTAATGTCGATATGGAGATCCGGAAGCGAGGTGAGGAGGTCTTCGTAATAACCGTGGACCGCGTCTCGCCCTTCGTGATGTTCCCCCCAGGGCTCGTCGTCATACCGGGCCCGACGCCCGAACGTGGCCATGATCCCGGGCAGGTCATGGGCGTTCTCTCGCCCCACATGCTCCTCCACGAGCGCCAGCTGCGCGCGGGCTCGGTCACTGAGATGGGTAGTCATGACATTGCGCCATGGTCCTGGGAGGGAAGTCAGAGAGGTCTCGGGATCGGCCGCTCAACCCGGCTCAGCCGGTGAAGCGAACCTCGCCGCGCGGGCATCGCAGGGTGACGGTGGTGGCCGCTACCGGCCCGGCGCGAACCTGGATCGGCAGCGTCAGCGCGGCTGCCAGGCGGCCGAGGCGCGCCGTATCCGGAACGGTGATCTGGAACCCGACCAGGCTGCAGCCGGTGGGCGACGTGGTGCTGGGATGCGCCACCGCCGTGCCCCATTGAATGAAGAAGGGAATCGCGGGCGAGTCGTCGCCCGACAGATTGGCGACACTCCACGTCAGGAGGCCGCCGCTCGGCAGGCGACGCGACCCCGGGCTCGGATCGCTGAGGAGGAGATCGGTCGCCCGCAGGCGCTCGCCCAACGCGGTGAGGTCCGACGTGTGCACGGCCCAGCCCTCCGGACGCAACGGTTCGGCCGGTCCGCTGTCGACCAGCGGCGCCAGGAGCTCCAGGTATCGTCCCTGCCCGAGACTGACCAGTGCATTCTGAGTGCCGCGCCCCGGGTGCCGGCCCCCCACCACCGGTGTGACCCCGGTGAGCCGGGCGAATGCGGCACTGCCCAGGGACAACGATCCGGTGTGCAGAATGATGTGGTCGAGTCCGACGGGCTCGCCGCCCTGAGCCATCGCGCTACTCGCTGCGGCCGCGGTCAGGGCCAGAATCAGCTCGAGCGGGCGGGATCCGAGGAGTTTCATGCCAGCAACTATGGAGTGGAAGGGTCCCGACGGCAACCAGGGGCGCTGTGTGCGTCGGCGCCCTAGAAGAGCCGATTCATCCGGAAGAACGAAAAGAACAGGGCCGCCCCCAGCAAGACCAGCGTATTGAGTCCGAAGATCAGCCAGTGGGCCGCCGTGCCCTGAAATCGGCCCGCGAGGGTCAGTCCGGCCAGCACGCAGACCAGGAGGGCGTATGCCGGGATCCATTGATCGGTCAGGTACCAGGTGATACCCCGAAACAGGTAGTCGAACCATCTCCGGCCCCAGTACACCAGCACGGCCCCGCCGGCGATAAGGTTGAGAAGGGGAATGAGCGAGGCCGGCGCCTTGTGCCGCAACACCTCCGCGCCAACCACCAGCTGAATCCCCAGCGCCAGCCAGGTTATCGCCCTGATCGTCGCATCATCCATTCACTTCCGCTCCTTGACCCGTGTGGTCCATTGCCAGAGCCCGTTGATGACTTCCTGCGGCAGCCGGTGGCCGAGCTGACGTGCCAGCAGAATGATCTGACCCCGGTGGTGTCCCTCGTGCGTCACGAAATAGGACAGCACATGGCCCACGTCCAGGGGAAGGTTGCGCCATACGTACGCCTTCGAGGGTGGAATCTGTCCCCCCGCCGCGATCCCGAGCTCGAGCAGCTCCTCCATGCCTCGACTGCTTTTTCTCAAGGCCGAGAGCAGGCTTCGGCGCGAGACTCTCCTCAGGTCGACCAGCGGGGGCACCGCAATGCCGTGCTCGGTGCCCAGCGTCTTGAGCCAGCGGCTCCGGGAGTTGTGCAGATGCGCGGCGATGATACGAACGGTGCGCCTGGGAAATCCGGGAACGGGAAGATCCCACAGCCCCGCCGGGATGTGCTCGACCAGGTAGTCGGTGACGCGGCTGTTGGTCCGCCAGGCGGCGAGGATCGTGGGCCCCAGGTCGGGGGCGACGGCCATACCCTGG
>DASYPZ010000070.1:0-20415 GCA_036006105.1 Gemmatimonadales bacterium
TCATTCTGACCGCGCGAAACCTGGGGATCAGTCTGGGAGACTAGAGATACTACGACGTCTGGAGGGATCATGCCCGCCAAGGAACAGCCGCTCAGCAACGCCGACATCACGGCTCGACTCAGGTCCATTCCGGCCTGGACCTTCGAGAACGGGGCCATTCGCCGGACCTACAAGACCGATGGATGGCGGGGGTCGATGCTGGTCACCAATGCCATCGCGTTCATCTGCGAGTCGGCCGATCACCATGCCGACGTGACGGTCACCTGGCCCAGCGTCAGTGTGGCACTCTCCACCCATAGCGCCGGGGGAATCACCGACAAGGATTTCGAAGTGGCCGGCCTGATCGAGGCCCAGGTGTCGTGGAAGCCGGGAGCGAATTCAAGCCTGAAGGGACCCGCCAAGCCGTTCGTGAAGGACTAGCCTCACTCCTTCATCGCGAGTCTGTAGTACCCTGCCTGACCCACGCTCTCCTCCACTTCCACCTCGATCGCATCCAGGTGGACAAGACCCTCCTTGCGGAGGTCCTCCCGGAGCCGGTGGGCCAGGTACTCCGCGATCATTTCGGCCGTGGTATTGGTAATCGGAATCAAGGCGCAATTGGATGCCGGAAACACGAAGCGCTGCGCTCCGAGGTAGTCCACCAGCATCCGGTCCTCCTCGGTGGTCAGGACCAGCTTGGGATTCAGGGTCGGCAACAGGACCCGATGGTCGACCGCCTGAACGTAGGGTCGGACGATCCGCTTGAGGACTGCAAAGTCCACCACGAAGGCGCACTCCCGATCGATGCCGCCCTCGACCGTCAATCCCACCCGATAGTTGTGGCCGTGTAGTGACTCACACTGGTGGCCGGCCAGCGTGATGAAATGCGCCGCCGAGAATCCGAGATACTCCTTCGAGACCGACACCTTGAATGCGTGTTCCACGGATCCGCCCGCGTGGGTGAGTGACGAGGGGCCGAATAATAGCCATGCCGGACACCGGATGTCCCGGGGCGATTCCGAGTGTCCTTCCTGGAGGACAGCCACCGGGACTGCCCTGCGGGTACTCCTTGCTGCACAAGAAGATACGAATTGGCACGACGCTCGCTTTGGGTAGGGGCCGGAAGGCAGTCGTAATTCTTCATGGAGGTCAATGTGAACACCCGTAACCTGGTACTCGGTACCGCAATGCTGCTCCCGCTCCTTGCCGTCAAGCCGGCGGAGGCCCAGCGGGTCAGGGCTGACATCAGAATCGGAGGCGGTCCCATCGGCGGTCGGGTCATTCTCGGCGACCGTGACGGATATCGGGGCCGGCCCCGGATGCTTCGGGGGATCTCGTGGATCCGGGCCGACCTGTATCGCAGGAATGACTGGTGGAACGATTTCGAGCGAGGCAGCCGCATCGTCGTGGTCTATTACGATCCCGATGACGACGTCTACTATCTCGATCGCTACGCTCCCGACCTGATCGAGCTCAGCCTGTACGAGCGGGACGGGCGGTTCTACCGGCTGGACGACGACGCCTACGCCTACGGATATGGCATCGCGCCGCGGTACGACATTCGATTGAATGGCCGGTTCAATAACTGGTATAGCCAGCGATTCGGTGGGCGAGACCGGTTCAACTACCGCTTCCCCGAGCGGCCCAGGGGCGATCGGTTCGATGGTCGCCGGGAAGGCAGATTCGAACGCCGCGATCCGCGGGACAACCATCGCGGCGGTGACTGGGACAACCGGGGCGATCGCGACCGGTGGAACCAGCAGGACAACCGGGGCGATCACGACCGGACGAACCGGCAGGACAACCGCGGTGACCACGACCGCGGCGACGCCCGGGATGGTCGCGACAACCGGGGCGATCATGACCGCGGCAATGGCCGGGACAATCGCCGCGACAACGGTCGAGGCAATCACCGAGGCCGTCCCGGAACCGAGTAACCGAATGGGTGGGGCCGTCCCCCATGAGCCTCTCTGGCTCGCTTTCCCGGCCCCACCATAAGACCCGAGGCTCCCCGCCCGGGTTGGAACGACCCTCCTTCACCGGAGGGTCGTTCGCGTTTCAGGGAGGCTGGCTTGCCTGGACCGCGTCTATTTACGACCTTTGTCGCAGCCAGCCGGCATTCGGCTGGCCCCAGGTCGTCCGGGTTACCACGCCGGAAGGGTTTCGATTCCGTATCCTCACGCCTAGGAGCCTTCCATGAGATTTCGCCGCATCGTGATTTCCACCTTGGCACTCTGTCCCATGGTCAGCGCGGTCGGGCTGGCGCAAGGCGCCGGCACGAAGGTGCATTTCGGGGTCCTGGCGGGAGCAACGTTCGCGAAACTCGGCGGGAAGGACACGGAGGGTGAGAACATCAAGAACCGGACTGGCTTCGCCGGGGGCGGATTCGTCGGCCTGGGGGTGAGCAAGAACTTCGAGATCGAGCCCGAGGTGCTTTTTGTGCAGAAGGGGGCCAAAGCCTCTGAGACCGGCTTTACCGAGAACCTCAAGGTGTCTTACGTGGAGGTGCCCGTCCTCCTGAAGCTCCGCTTTCCCGGAAAATCCGGTGGAACTGTGGTTCCCCACATCTATGCCGGTCCCTATCTCGGGTTCAAGGCAGGATGCCATCTTTCCGGCACGGAAGGAAGCACGTCGTTTTCCGGCAATTGCGCTGACGAAGACTTCAACATCAAATCCACTGACTTCGGGGCCACGTTCGGAGGCGGGGTCGATGTCGGCCGCGCGATCATCGACGTGCGTTACGATCTCGGCTTTTCGAAGATCAGTGATGACGTGTCCAGTAACGACATCAAGACCCGGACGCTCTATCTCTTGGTGGGCTGGACGTTCCGCCCGGCGCACTAGCGCCTGCCCATGAACGAACGACGCCCCCGCCGGCTGTGCCGGCGGGGGCGTTTGCCATCCGGGCGGGCCGGCAGCGTTAGGTTTACAGGCTCATGCATCCCTCCCGCAACCATCATCTCCCCGTCGACCCGGCGGCCTACCGGAGGGCCGAACACCCTCGAGGCCGGGTCATCGTCATCGCGCCCACCCGCGCCGCGTGCGAAACGATCGAACTGGCGCTGGGCACCGAGATCGAAACGCTGTTGCAGCGGAAGCACGGCCCGATGGTCTGGGAATGGGCGGCCAGCGGCAAACCGTTCGGCATCGTGGCCGGCACCGGAACCGGGAAGACGCTGGGTATTCGCCCCATCGCCCAGGCCATCCTCCAGGAAACCCTGAGATACGGCGTGGTGAATCGGGAGCGAGAGGCTACGCCCGAAACGCCCTCATGGAACGTGGTGATCGTCACCACCGGGATCGCGCGACGCTGGTTCCAGGATGACCTGATCAGCGAGCGGGATACCCTGATCGTCGACGAGATCCACCAGACGTCGGCCGAGCTGGAGCTCTGTCTGGCCCTGGGCAAGCGGGCCGGCTGCCGTTTCATCTGGCTTTCGGCCACGGTAGACCCGACCTTTTACTCCAAATACCTGAGCAGCGCCGAAGTGCTGGAAACCAGCGCCTTCGATCCCAAGCTCCGCGCCAAGGTGACGGTGGTGGCCAAGGACGTCGAGGAGTTCCTCGACGATCGCTTCGTGCGCCACCTCATCAAGGAGCGCCGCGGAGTCGCGGTGTTCGTTCCCACTCGAGCCGAGGTGGAACGACTGGCCGCGGAGCTTTCCGATCAATGGCCCAAGCTCTCGGCGGCGTTCTATCACGGGGGAGAGCCGATTCGGGTCATCCGGCCGTTCCTCGAGGGCTCGATCCCCAAGCCGTTTCTGCTCGCGATGACCGCGGCGGGGCAGTCGGCGCTCAACATTCCCGGCCTCGACACCGTGGTGATCTACGACGCGCGCTACGGGAATCGGGTCGATCGCGGACGGAACGTGTTGCATCGGCTCTACCTGGGCGCCAATGAGATTCTGCAGATGGCGGGCCGGGTGCACGGCCGGGTGGCCAACGGAGAGGTGACCATTCTCTCGGACCGTCAGCTCGACTTCGACGCCCTCCGGCCAACCCCGCCCGAGTTCCAGCTTGCCGGCGACGCCGAGCGGGTGGCGCTGACCTGCGCCGCCCTCGGCGTGGACGCGCGCGACCTCGACTTGCCCGTGCCGCTGGACAAGATCGCCTACCGGCGCGCGCTGGAACTGCTGACCGCCCGCGGCCTGGTGCGCGAGGGCCGTCTCACCGACTACGGCCGAGAGGTGGAGGCCATGCCGGTGGACCGACCCTGGGCGGAGCTGCTGGTCAAGGCCGACGCGAGCGTCGTGCCGATCGCCGCGGTGTGCTCCAACATCGAATCACTCCATCGGATGACCCGGGAGGAACGGGAACTTCATGGGGTGCTGGTCCAGGGCAGCGATCATCTGACGGCGTACAATCTCTTCGCGGAGGCGGTCAACCAGCACGGCTCGCTGGGAGAGGCCTACGGGCTCCCGCGCCACGTGTTCGACGAGGGACTGGCGGACTGGGGCCAGCGCCGCGGAGTGCTGATCAAGGCGATCGAGGATGCGGCCATGGGTACCGCCTCGGTCTTCCGCTCCCTGGAACTCCCGCTGCCCCGAACTCTTCCCTATGCCAACCGCGAGCTGCGCCAGGCGTTCATCGAGCTGGTGGCGAAGGTGATGCCCTTCGACCTGGTCCTCGACGAGCACACCGCCGACGGCCAGGAGGTACGGGTGGCGAAGACCTCGGTGGCCGGAACCTGGGGGGCGGTGGCAGGGAATGTCCGATACTTTGCCGACCGATTCGGCGTGGCTCGAGCCTCGGTGGAAGGGACCACGATCTCCTATGAGCTGGTCCGCCGCAACGCGACCCTGGGACCTCCGGAAATCCTGGTCACCGGCACCCGGCGCCACCAGCAGCTCGCCGTCGCGCGCAAACTGGAATACTTTGGCTTCCAGCTGGAAACCGATATCGAGCCGCTGACCGGAAACATCCCCGAGGATCTGCTCGGCCCGGCACGCGAAGCATTGATCGACACGCTGCTCGCCGGAGAGACCGGTCACTCGGACCAGAACCGGGTTCGGCGCGGGGCCGCGATGCTGCAGGAATGGTGGCGCCGCTCGGGAGGCACGCTCGAGCCCGCCTCCGACCCCGCTATCAGGGAAAAACTTCGGGCGCAGCTTGGTGACGTGGGGTCCTGGAAGGACTTTCTGGAAACGCCGCTGGCGCTGGAGCCGGAAGCCATGATCGGCGAGGCGGACCGGCGCCGTCTCGATGCGCTTCCATCGATGGTGCGGCTGCACGGCGACGCGGTGCCGCTGGACTATGAGCTGCATGCCGGGACGGGGGTGGTGCGGCTGCGGCTTCGGGAGGGGCAGGCGCGGCGGCTCTCGGCACCCGATCTTCCAGTCCTGGACCGGCCGTTGCGATTCGCGGTCGTCCGGGGCGGGGAGCCGCCGCTTCGCGCCGATTCCCTGGAAGAGCTTGCGGCGCTGCTCAAGCATCCGACCGGCAAGGCCCGAGCACACCGCCACCGGCACACCAACCCGCGTCGTGGAGGCCGCCGCCGATGAGCGTCTCATTGCCCGACCGGATACCCCTCGAAGCCATCCGGCAGGCGCGGGAGCGCATCAAGGACTCGGCCATCCGCACCCCACTGGTGCGGCTTCCCTATGACGGGCCCCGCGAAATCTGGCTCAAGCTGGAGACGCTGCAACCGGTGGGATCATTCAAGATCCGGGGCGCCCGGAACGCGATCGGCAGTATCGAGCCCGGGGAGCTGGCCAAGGGGATCTACACCGCGAGCGCCGGCAATATGGCGCTTGGCCTGGCCTGGTGCGCCCGGCTTCGGCACATCCCCTTTACCGCCGTCGTCCCCGACCATGCCCCGGATGCCAAGCTGGCGGCGCTGGACCGGCTGGGTGCGCGAATCGTACCGGTGCCGTTCGAGCGATGGTGGCAGGTCCTGCTGGAGCGCACCTACCCCGGCATGGAAGGACGCTTCATCCACCCGGTGTCGGACGTGGCGGTGATGGCGGGCAATGCGACGATCGGCGCCGAGATCCTGGAAGATCTTCCGCACGTAGAGAAGGTACTGGTTCCCTTTGGCGGCGGCGGGTTGATTGCGGGCATCGCGAGCGCCCTCAAGTTCCTGGGTCCCGGCGCTCGGTGCATCGCGTGCGAAGTGGAGTCCGCCGCTCCTCTCAGCGCCTCGCTCGCCGCCGGCGCGCCGCAGCCGGTCACCTACTCTCCGAGCTTCGTCGATGGGATCGGATCGTCGGGGCTGCTGCCGGAGATGTGGCCCATGGTGAAGGGACTGATCGAGGGGTCCGCGGTGGTATCCCTCGAGGAGACGGCCGAGGCAATCCGGACCCTGGTACAGCGGATGCGGATCGTGGCCGAGGGCGCCGGGGCCGTGGCGTTGGCGACGGCGCTTTCCGGCAAGGCAGGCGGCGGGACCATCTGCTGCATCGTCTCGGGTGGCAACATCGATCCGGCCCGCCTCGCCGCGATTCTCACCAAGGCACCCGACAGCCTCGGCCCGGCGCACTAGCTCAGGGCACCGGACGCGCCGGCTGGGGACGTCCCGACGGCTTCCACTCGGGGGGGGGCCCATCGGCCAGGAGCCGCACCGCCCGTATCGTGGCGTCGATCACGGCGGCCATGTGCGTGGCATCGACCCGCGAGATATCGTCGGTGGCCCGGTGATAATCGTCGTGAAGGTTGAAGCTGGAGAGCGTGTGCGCCACCACGCCGCGCAGGGCGAGGGCGTAGTTGTCACTGCGCTGGAAGAATTCCTGGTCGGGTCGCGGATCGGCGACCAGCGGGATGCCCGCCGCGGCGAGCCGGTCACCCATCGTGGACTTGTCGTACCCGGTCAACCAGGCCTTTCCGGCTCCTCCGGCCAGAGAATCGGGCCGCCCGATCATCTCGATTTCCAGATTGGCCACCAGACCTGAAATCGGGAGCGCGGGGTGTTCGACGTACCAATGCGCGCCCAGCAATCCCAGCTCCTCACCCGTCATCGTGGCGAACAGCACGGTGCGTTTCGGGCGGGAGCCTCCGCGCAATGCCTGGGCGACCTTGAGGGTCGCCACCACGCCCGACGCGTCATCGTCGGCGCCGTTGCAAATGCTGTCCGCCCCCATGGCACGACAGTAGTTTCCGGGATCCCCTACCGCCCCGATGTGATCGTAGTGGGCATCGATCAAGATGTGCTCCGCGGCCAACGAGGGATCCGCGCCGGGAAGCCGTCCCAGCACGTTGACCGCCCAGACCCGCCGATCTGACGGAATCGAATCGAGGGCCGCCCAGCTGGTCGCGAGTCGCACCCGCACCCGGCCGGCGGTGTCGGTCACCCGGAAGAGGGGCACGCGCTGGAAGTAGCCGCTATCTCCGGCGGGCTCCAGGCCGAGCCGTTGCATCTCCCGAGCGATCAGGACCGCGGCTTTGAAGGCCCCCGGCGAACCGGTCAGCCGACCCCGCAGGGAGTCATCCGAGAGCTGGCCCAGCAGCGTCATGACTTCGGCCGGCGTGACCGACGGAGCCGGCACTGGAGCGGCCGCGGTCTTCGGCGCGGTGCCGCCCGAGCAGGCCGTGAGGAGCAGGAGTGAGGGGCCGAAAAATCGTCTGGCGAGAGGCATGGGGCACTCGTGAGAGGCTAAGAGGCTAAAGACGCTAAGAGGCTAAGACGCTAAGACGCTAAGACGCTAAGAGACTGGGTTTGAGAATCATAGAAGGTACGCCTGGAGCATCACCAGGATCCCCACCAGCGAGGCCAGGGCCACGCTGTGGAAGAATACATAGCGGAGAATCGTTCCCTCCTGGCCGTCCGAATTGGTCACGGTCCCGGCCACGACGATGCTCTGGGCATCGATCATCTTCCCCATCACCCCACCGGAGGAATTGGCCGCGGCCATCAGCACCGGGTCGAGACCGAGCTGTCTGGCGGTGATCGTCTGCAGGCTTCCGAACAACACGTTGGACGAGGTGTCCGATCCGGTCAGCGCCACGCCCAGCCATCCCAGCATGGTGCCGAAGAACGGGTAGAGGAATCCGGTCCGCGCGAAGGCCAGGCCCAGGATCGCGTCCTCGCCGCTGTAGCGGGTTACGTATCCCAGGGCCAGCATCAGCGAGATCGTGAGGAGCGACGCGCGGGCCCGCCGGAAGGCCGACACCCAGGTCCGCGCGAGCTCGCGGATGCCGTAGCCCAGGAGCGCGGCCGTGACGAGTGCCGTCAAGAGAATTGCCGTCCCGGTGGCCGAGAGCCAGTTGAGCGTGAAGACCGCGGGCTCGGGGGTGAAGGCGGCGACAACCGGCGGCGCGCGTTCCACCAGGTTGTGCAGACCCGCGACGGGAATCCTGGGCGCGGAGAGCCCATTGAGGGCCGCCTTGACCTGGGGCGTTCCCCAGGCAAAGACCAGCACCGTCAGGACGATCCAGGGGAGCCACGCTCTGGCCGGGACCGCGGTCGGCGCCTCCGAGACGATCCCCGGCGGCCGGACCGAGTCGTCGCGGCCGGCTCCGGCCCGCGCCGGTGGCGGAGACCAGATGCGGAGGAATCCGATGAGGCAGATCATCGAGCTTCCGGCGGCGACAATATCCACCAGCCAGGGCCCATGCAGCGTTGCCACCAGGAACTGGGGGACGGCGAAGGAGACTCCGGCGACCAGCGCCGCGGGCCAGACCTCGAGCATTCCGCGCCAGCCCGCGTAGGCCCACATCAGCCAGAACGGCACGAGCACCGAGAAGACCGGAAGCTGGTGGCCCACTTGAGCGGAGAGGGCATGCAGGTCGAGTCCCGTGACACCCTGGAGCGCGATAATCGGAGTGCCCAGGGCCCCGAACGCCACCGGCGCGGTATTCGCAATCAGCGAGAGGGCCGACGCCTGGAGTGGCTTGAATCCGAGGGCAATGAGGATCCCGCCGGTGACGGCCACCGGGGTCCCGAACCCCGCCGCGCCCTCCATGAACGCGCCGAACGAGAATGCCACCAACAGGAGCTGGAGCCGCCGGTCGTCGGTCACGCCCGCCACTCCGCGGCGCAGCGCGTCGAGCAACCCGCGGCGCTCCACGATCTGATAGAGGAACACGACGTTGAGCACGATCCAGCCGATCGGCAGGAATCCATACGCGGCGCCCAGCGCGGCGCCGGCAAGCGCCATGCGGACCGGCATACCGATCACCGCCGTGGCCACCAGGATCGATGCGATCAGACCGGCGAGCGCGGCCCACGGCGCGCGGAGCTTGAGCCAGGCCAGGGAGCCGAGCAACACGACGATCGGCAGGGCCGCAACCGCGGTGGACCAGAGCGGGGACCCCAGCGGATCGTAGCGCTGGGGCCAGCTCACGCGATCAAGTCGCGGGTGATGTCGGCGAGGCGGGGCGCGCCCGCCAGGGCCATCGCGAGGTCGAGCTCGGCGATCAGCAGCTCGAGGACACGGCGCGCTCCGGCTTCGCCGTCGACGGCGAGTCCCCAGAGCACCGGCCGGCCCACCATGACCGCCCGAGCACCCAGGGCCAGCGCTTTGAGGATGTCGGTGCCGCGCCGGATGCCGCCATCCATCATGACCAGGATTCGGTCTCCCACAGCGGCGACGATGTCGGGCAAGGCCCGGAGGCTCGGAATAGCGGTGTCGAGCTGCCGGCCGCCATGGTTGCTGACCACGACCCCGGCGGCGCCGTGATCGACGGCACGCCGGGCGTCATCCGCGCGGACCAGGCCTTTCACGATCAGCGGCATGCCCGCCATCCGGCTGAGCCAGTCGAGATCCTTCCACTGGAGCGTGGCGTCGCGCATGCCGTTGATAAAGCTCGCGAGCCCGGAGCCCTCGACACCGCCCTGGAGCGGCGCGCTCTCCGACGTCTGGAAGTTCGCGACCCGGAGGTCGGGTGACAGGCGGAACCCGTTCCGCTCGTCGCGCTCGCGGCGCCCGATTTCGGGGACGTCCGCGGTGAGCACCAGGGCATCGAACTTCGCGGCGGCGACTCGCGACACGATTTCCCTGGTGATGCCCCGATCCTGGTGCACGTAGAGCTGGAACCAGAGGGGCCCATCCGTCGCCGCGCGGACCTCCTCGAGCGACTGGGTGGCGAAGGTACTCACCGTCATGGGAATCCCGAGGGAGGCGGCTGCGCGGGCGGTGGCGGCCTCGCCCTCGGGATGGGCCAGCCGCTGGAACGCCATGGGAGCGATCACCACCGGCGCCGCGACCGGGCGGCCGAACAGGGTGGTGCCGAGCTCGCGCCGGCTCACGTCCACCAGGACGCGATAGCGGATGACCAGATCCTCGAACGCACGCCGGTTGGCGTTGAGGGTGATCTCGTCGTTGGCGCCGCCGGCATAGTAGTCGAAGGTCTGCGCGGACAGGCGCTCCCGGGCTTCGAACTCGACCTCGAGCAGATTCAGGAAGGTCATTGGGTGGCGCCTCCGAGCGCGCTCCGGATCCTGCGCATGAATTCGTCGATCTTGTCGGTGGCCATCCAGCGCACCACTACCACCATGTCGTCCTCCGGATCCATCCAGATGACATTGCCCCCGGCGCCCAGCGCAAAGAAAGAGCGCGCAGTTGCCGATGGGTACAGCTTCCGGTCGGTGTTGAGCCACCAGAGGAATCCGTAGCCGGGACGGATCGTGGCCGGAGTGGTCGCGAGGGTTACCCATCGGTCGGACAGGAGTTGCCGGTTCTTCCACCGGCCGCGGCGGAGCAACAGGTAGCCGAACCGGGCATGGTCCCGGGTGCTGGCCCAGACGCCGCCACCCCAGTGGCCGCCGCCGCTGACCGACTCAATCCGGCGTCCGCCCTGCCGGGTGGTCGAAGTCCGGTAGCCGTGCCACTCCCACGTGGACGAGGCGCCGATCGGGTCCATGATATTCTGCTTGAGCACTTCGGGCAGGGGACGGTTCCAGACCCGGAGCAAGGAAAGCGCCAGACGGTTAACCCGCACGTCGTTGTACTCCCAGATGGTACCCGGGGCGCCGAGGGTACGGTCGTAACCGTTCCGGCGGTCGGCGCGGTCCGGCTTGCCCCAGAGGTCGCCCTCCCATTCGCTGGTCTGGTTGAGATGCATGCGCCAGGTGATCGGCGCGTTATGGGCAGAGGAATAGCCGCCGTCACCGACCATCCGGGCGACCGGCTGATCCAGATCCTTGATCATGCCGCGATCGAAGGCCAGCCCCGCGACGGTCGAGAGATAACTCTTGGCCACGCTGAAGGTCATGTCCACGCGGCGAGTGTCGCCCCACTCGGCCACGATGACGCCGTGCCGGATGACGATGCCGTTCTGGTGGCCCCGGTCCCGGTAGGGACCCAGGATGTCGGGGTAGGGTTCCTTGGCGGTGAAGAGGGCGAGCTGCTGCTTCATGTCGGTGGGCCAGTCGATCTCGCTGGCCTGCGCGAAGGAGACCGCGGCGGCGAGACGGGTCGAATCGAAGCCCTCCTCGCCGGGCGATTTGCGGGTCCATCCCTCGCCGCTCGGAGGGTAGTAGGCATCGACGGGGGAGATGGCGGCGGGCGCGGCGCTGCCGGAGCCTCCGCAGGCGGTCGCAGCGAGCACGCCGAGAAGGACCGGCGCGTAGCGATGAAACAGGGGCATGGATGATCCCGTCGTGTCGGCGTACTTTTGGAAGCCACCTGGGGAATCTACAGCATGAATGACAACCCGTCTCGCACCTTCCTGGCGCTCCAAGGGGCGCTCGCCGGGCGCTACGCCCTGGAACGGGAACTGGGGCGCGGCGGCATGGGCATCGTTTTCCTCGCGCGGGACCTGAGTCTCGACCGACCGGTCGCGATCAAGCTGCTTCCGCCCTCGCTGGCCGCCATACCCAAACGGCGCGAGCGGTTTCTCCGGGAGGCCCGGACCGCCGCGCGGCTGTCCCATCCCAACATCGTTCCCATCCACTCGGTGGAAGAGCACGGCGAGTTCGTGCTCTTCGTGATGGGATACGTCGACGGGGAGACCCTGGCCGAGCGGATCGCGCGGCGCGGACCCCTCGCCGCGGACACCGCCGCGCGACTGCTGCAGGAGGTGGCCTGGGCGCTGGCCTACGCCCATCAGCACGGGGTGGTGCACCGGGACATCAAACCGGACAACATCCTGCTGGAGCGGGCCGGGGGGCGCGCGCTGGTGAGCGATTTCGGCATCGCCCAGGTCGAGAGCACGGGCGCCGAGGCCGGATCCGGCGAGATCGTCGGAACCGTCCGCTACATGAGTCCGGAGCAGCAGGCCGGCCAGCCGGTGGACCGCCGCAGCGACGTGTACTCACTGGGCGTCACCGCGGGGCGAGCCCTGGAAGGGCGGAGCGACGTGCCGCCTCGGATCCAGGCGATCATCGAGAAGTGCATTGAGCCGCAGCCGGAGCACCGGTTTCCCGACGCGGATACCCTCGCGGCGGCCCTGGGCGGAACCCTGGCGCAACGGAGCGCGGTCCCGGAGCAGGTGGCCCGATTCGTCGACGCCCTGAAGGCGCTGCGGCTCGAGGTCTCCAGCTATCTCGCCATGGTGCTGGTGCTGGGGGCCGAAACGCTGGTTCTCATGAACTGGGGCGGTCCCCTGTTCATCAATATCCTGGTGTATTCGGCGTTCATCATGGTGGGGCTGTTCGCCCTGCGCGGCAGCCAGCTGGTGGGGCGGGGCCGGAAGCTGCTGGGTGAGGGATACACCATGGCCGACGTGCGCTCGGCCCTGCTCCGGCCGGAGGAATCCGCCGACGAGGGCGACGAGGAACCGGTACGGGTGATCGTCAGGGTGGGCGGGGTACCTCCGGCCGTGAGGTGGTCGATCCGCGGTCTCGCGTCGGCTGTCCTGCTCTGGGTGTGGCGGGCGGCCCTGCTCTGGTGGTCGACCCGGCAACGGGGGCCGCTGGTCGACGGAATTCTCTTTGCCCTGCTCACCCTCGGCCCGATCGTGTTGCTTCGGGGAGCGCTGACCAAAGTGCTGCGGCCCGGGAAGACCGGTTGGTGGTCGCGGCTCTGGTGGAGCATTCTGGAGAAAAAACTGCTCTGGATGGCCGGCGCGCGCGGCAAGGAATCCCGTCGGGCCGTCGCGGGGGAGCCCACGGAAATGGCGCTCGCGGCGGGTGCCAACGAGCTGTTCGACGGCATGCCCAAGGAGCTGCGAGCCCGGTTCGCCGAGGTGCCCCGGGTGCTGGAGCGACTCGAGGCGCAGGCCGGGCGATTGCGCGGGTCGGGCGCCGACCTGGGCGGCGAAAAGCTCGCTTCCACGCTCGCGGCGATGGAACACCTCCGCCTCGATCTACTCCGGCTCAAGGCCGGGGCCGGCAGCCAGCACGATCTCACCGCCGACCTGGACGCGGCCCGTCTGGTGGGCGAACGGATCGAAGGATTGCTGGACGCGTTCCGCGAAGTGGAGGCGGGCTTGCGCGCGCCGACTCCGGTCACCTGAGGAGCCGGGCGTCCGAACCCGCCAAATCCCGTCCGCTGTATCTTTGATCCGCGACTATGGGCCCCTACGGATTCTGTCTGGCACTCGGCGTTACCGGCCTTTCGGTCATGGCCCTGTTCGGTCTCGGGCACCATGGGGCCGCCGGCGTGCACGGACATGGCGGTCATGCCGGTCATGGCGGGCATAGTGGTCATGCCGGACATGCCGGTCACGGCGGGGGCAGCCAGCCGACGTCGGCCCTGCTGGCCCACGCGGCCGGCCTGCTGTCACCCAGACTGCTCTTCAGCTTCCTGGTCGGGGTCGGCGCGACCGGGCTTCTGGCCCGGCCCTTTCTCTTCGGGCCGTTGCTGCTTGGGGCCGCGCTGGCCGGCGGGGTGGCCTTCGAAAAGTTCATCGTGGGACCGATCTGGCGGTTCATGTTCCGGTTCGAGTCCCGGCCCGCCACCATGATCGACAGCATGGTCATGGAGGAGGCGGAGGCGATGATGGATTTCGATGCCCAGGGTCAGGGATTGATCAAGCTCGAGCTCGACGGCCAGGTGGTTCAGCTCCTGGGCACGCTCTCGCCCGAGGAGATGTCCCAGGCGCGGCGGATTCGGCGGGGCGACCTGCTCCGGATCGAGGATGTCGACGCCGCGCGCAATCGCTGCATTGTCTCGTATGCGGGCCAGAGCCCGCCGGAGGCGCTTCCATGAATCAGTGGCTGGTGATCGGCGGGATCGTCGCGGGTGTGGTGTTACTCACCCCGATCCTGGTATCGGTTTTTCTCCGCGACGTGCAGGCCGGCACCATCCGGCTGGTGAGCTGGCTGCAGGGCTCGACGGTGATCTATCGCGGTCCCGGTAAATCGAAAGAGCTCCCGCTCTTCACCACCGGCACCACCATCTCGTCCAAGGTCATCAATGTCGACCTGGACATCACCGACCAGACCGCGGACATGGACGAGAACGGCACCCCGCGACCGATCAAGATCCGGGTGCTGGCCAGCGCCATCGTGTCGGTGGGCGACACCGACACGATGATCAAGACGGCCGCCAACCGGTACTTCGCCAAGCCGGAGTCCGATCAGCTCAACACCATCACCGATCTGCTGTCGAGCTCGGGCCGCCGCGCCATCAATCTCCTCACCCAGGATCAGCTCTTTTCGGCCAAGACGGCCCCGCGGGTGAAGGTGACCCTGCCGGCCACGATGACCAGCGAGGGCACCGAGCTGTCGATCGCGGAGAGCGAGGAGGACGATCCGCTGGCCATCATCATCCGGAAGGCGTGCTCCCGCGAGCTCACCGACCTGGGCCTGGTCTTCAACTCGCTCAACATTAAGGTGGTGCAGTCGGAGGTGGCCGAGGCGCGGCGCCGCCAGTCGGCGGCGGAGGCGCAGGCCAACGCGGATATCGCCACGGCGCAACAGGGGCGGCGCGCGAAGGAAGCCCAGCTGGCGGCGGAGCGGGCGATCTCGGACGCCAACCGGGAGCTGGAACAGACCAAGGCCTCGAATGCGGCGCTGGTGGCCCAGGCGGAAGCCAAGCGGCAGGAGGCGGTCGGGCTCCAGCGCATCGCGGAGCTTGATGCCACGCAGATCGCGCAGGCACGGGCCGACGCCGAGCGGGTCCGGATCGAAGCCAGCGCCCGCGCGGATGCCGAGGCCATCCGGATTACCACGGTGGCGGACGCGACGGCCCAGAGCATTCGAAAAGTGAACGAAGCGATCCGCGAGGGCGGGGAGAACTACTTCAAGTACCGCCAGATCGAGATGATCCCGGACATCGCGCCGGTCATCGCCGACGCGCTGGCCAAGGCGCGCCTGGTCACGATTTCAGGGAACGACGACGGCGGCGCGGCCAACGGGGCCACCAACAACATCGTCTCGGTGATTCAGACGGTGCTGGCGGCGCAGCTGATCTCGAAGTCCGGCATCGGGGAGGGCGATAAGAAGGATTGAGGATCGAGGATTGAGGATTGAGGATTGAGAGTGGTCTGAATCCTCAATCCTCAATCCTCCTTCCTCAATCCTCATTCCTTGCGAGGTACCCCGCCGCCGCGATCTCCCCCACGGCCTGGCCGACGATCTTGGTGACGTCTCCGCCTCGCTTGACGAAGACGTTGTTGACATAGACCGCGAAGGCAAAGTGCCGGCCGTCCGGCCGGGTGAAGTATCCCGCCAGCCCCTTGGCCGTGACCATCTGTCCCGCGTTGAGCAGATCATCGGTCCCGAAGGTGCCGGTCTTGCCGTGCACCTGCCCCGCCGCCGGCGACCCCGTCTGAATGTTGAACAGGGTACCGTCCTTGCCGAGCACCGGCAGGGCGGCGAAGAACGCGGGGTAGCTCTTCTGCTTTGCCATGAACGCGAGATAGGCCACGATGAAATCGGGGGTGTAGTGCGCGCTGGCGCCGGCGCCGTCGCCCTGTGAGGCGCTCCCGACGTCCAGGCCCGCCTTGGTCAGCCATTCCCGCTCCAGGTCGAACCCGGCCTGGGCATCCGATTTCTTGCCGATCACCGCGCCGACGATCCGTTGCATCATGCTGGCGTGGAGGTTCTGGCTCACCTTGAGGGTGACCTTGGCCTCCTCGCTGAAGGGCAGCGAGACGTGCTCGGCGACGGCGGACTGATCGGTGTAGGACTTTGCCAGCATGGTAAAGTCGATGGCCTCGCCCTGCTGGCGGGGCGCCGCGACGATGCCGCGCTCCTGCAGCGCCTCGCTGAACACGAACTCCGCGAAGCGCGCCGGATCGGGCACGGCGTAGGGCATGACGTGGGTCCCGCTCCCGGCTTCGACGGTCCCGGTGGCCGACACCGTATGGCTGCCATCGGGATTGGTGACGTCGCTGGTGAAGTCTCCGGAGGTGGCGGAATCCTTCGGTATGGTGGTGGCGTGACCCGTGAAGCGGAGATAGGAGGTCGCCGGCGAGGCGGTGATGGTGGCGGGATCGCCGGGGTTTTTCCCCGCGGTCACCAGGATATCGATCACATTGTCGTTCACGACGATCGGGGAGATGACCACACCGGTCCCGCCCTCGCGATCTCCGCCGACGAAGAGCGAGGCGTCCACGATGACGCGGCCCGCCACCCGCTTCACGCCCTTCGCCGCCACCTGGCCCGCCAGCTCGCGCACCACCGCCAGCGGATCTCCGTCGACCGCCTCCCCGGCGTAGGAGTGATCTTCATCCTTGAAGGCGAGGGTGCCATCGGGGCGGGCCCGGCCGGAGAGATTGGGGTCTCCGCTGGCGACCAGCACCAGATCTCCCTGCAGGATGCCATCGGAATCGATGGGTCCGGTGCGATAGACCCGGGTATGGAACCGATAGTCGGGGCCGAGCAGCTCGAGCGCGGTGCCGACCGAAAGCAGCTTGGTGGTGGAGGCGGGGGTGAAGAACTTGTCGCCGTTGAGGCGGTAGACCGCTTTCTTCGCGTCGAGGTCGTAGAACTCGATGCCGAAGAATGCGTGGGCAAACTCGGGCCGCGCCATGACCGCGTCGATCCGCTTGGCGAGGGATTGCCCGGTGAGCGGTGCCCCGTGACCGGTGACCAGCAGTCCCAGCGCGATCAGCCGCAGGCGCATAGAGCCCTCAGGAGGTGCCGTCGTTTGCCTTGAACAATCCGAGCAGCTTGACCAGCGGATCAAAGGCCCGATCCACCACCCGCTCCTTGAGTGGAATGATGGCGTTGTCGGTGATGTGGATGCTCTCGGGACAGACCGTGGTGCAGCACTTGGTGATGTTGCAGTACCCGATCCCGTGGGCCTTGCGGAGCTCCTCGGTGCGGTCCAGGGTATCCAGCGGGTGCATCTCGAGGCTGGCGGCGTGGACCAGGAAACGGGGCCCGATGAATTCCTCGTGCAGATGGTGATCGCGCAGCACGTGGCAGACGTCCTGGCAGAGGAAGCATTCGATACACTTCCGGAATTCCTGGACCCGGTCCACGTCTTCCTGCTGCATCCGCCAGGTGCCGTCGGGGGCATCCGGCTTGCGGGGGGTGAAGGGCCGGATCTTGGGCTTGACCCGGAAGTTCCAGCTCACGTCGGTCACCAGGTCCTTGTGGTGCGGGAAGGCCCGCATCGGCTCCACGGTCACCGGCTGGGACAGGTCCAGCTCATTGAGCCGGGTCATGCACATAAGCCGGGGCTTTCCGTTGATCTCGGCGGAGCAGGACCCGCACTTGCCGGCCTTGCAATTCCAGCGCACCGCGAGATCGCCCGCCTGGCTGCTCTGGATATCGTGGACCGCGTCCAGTACCACCATCCCGTCGGATACCTCGGTATCGTAGGGGATGAAGTGGCCGGCTCCGCGCTCGCCGCGCCAGATTTCGAACTTCGCCTTCATGCGTGGTGCTCCTTGTCGAGGATTGAGGATCGAGGATTGAGGATGGAGAGGGCCCCTTCCATCCTCACTCCTCAATCCGCAACCCTATTTGTATTCCTCCACCAGCTTCTTCAGCTCCGCCGGCATCGGGGCGATGGGGACCGGCTTGAGCGCCAGCGTGCCGCCGGCGTCTTTGGTCGCCACGAAGTTGCTGCCCCCGAATTCGGCCTTCTTCTCGGGGTAGTCCTCGCGGAAGTGCCCGCCCCGGCTCTCCTTGCGAGCCAGCGCGCTGGCGACGATGACTTCGGATACGGTGAGCAGGTGGCGGAGGTCGATGGCGGTGTGCCAGCCGGGATTGTATTCCCGATTGCCGGGGACGCCGACCCTGGCGGCGCGCTCCCGGAGCTTGACGAGCCCTTCGGCCGCGCGGAGCATGTCCGCTTCGGTCCGCACGATGCCGGCCCAGTTCTGCATCATCTTCTGGAGATCGTGCTGCACCGCGTAGGGGCTCTCCCCGGTGGTACGATCGAAGGGCTCCAGGGCGTCCTTCACCGCCTGGTTGACCTCCCCGGCATCGGGGACCGCCGAGCCCTGCTTGGTGGCGAACTCCGCCGCCGCCGCCCCGGCCCGCTGGCCGAAGACCAGGAGATCGGAGAGTGAGTTGCCGCCCAGCCGATTGGCGCCGTGGAGGCCGGCGGCCGCTTCGCCCGCGGCGAAGAGACCGGGCACGGTGCTCATCTGGGTGTCCCCGTCGACCCGGACACCGCCCATGATGTAGTGGGTGGTGGGCCCGATCTCCATCGGCGTGGTGGTGATGTCGATGTCGGCGAGCTGCTTGAACTGGTGATACATACTGGGGAGCTTTTTCTTGATGTGCTCCGCCGCGTTGGGCAGCTTTTCCTTGATCCACGCGATGTCGAGGAACACCCCGCCGTGGGGGCTGCCGCGGCCTTCCTTCACCTCGCGCATGATGCAGCGGGCCACGTGGTCGCGGGTCAGCAGCTCGGGCGGGCGCCGGGCGTCCTTGTCCCCGATGACATAGCGCCAGCCTTCTTCGGGCGTGTCGGCCGTCTGGGACCGGTAGTTCTCCGGGATATCGTCGAACATGAACCGGCGGCCGTCCTTGTTCTTCAGCACGCCGCCTTCGCCCCGCACCCCTTCGGTGACGAGAATGCCCCGCACGCTGGGGGGCCAGACCATCCCGGTGGGGTGAAACTGAATGAACTCCATGTCCATCAGCGCCGCGCCCGCGTGGTAGGCGAGCGACTGCCCGTCTCCGGTGTACTCCCAGCTGTTGCTGGTGATCTGGTAGGCGCGGCCGATCCCGCCGGTGGCGATCACGATGGCCTTGGCGCGGAAGAGCCGGAAGCGCCCCCGCTCGCGATCGTAGGCCAACGCACCCACCGCCCGGCCCTGGCTGGTGAACAGGGTGACGATGGTCACCTCCATGTGCACGTCGATGCCCTGATGCACGCCGTGATCCTGGAGGGTGCGGATCATCTCGAGGCCGGTGCGATCTCCCACGTGTGCCAGCCGCGGATAGCGATGTCCGCCGAAATTCCGCTGAAGAATGCGGCCGTCGGGAGTCCGGTCGAACAGCGCGCCCCAGGCTTCCAGCTCCCGGACCCGGTCCGGCGCCTCCTTGGCGTGCAGCTCCGCCATGCGCCAGTTGTTGAGGTACTGGCCGCCCCGCAGCGTATCGGTGAAGTGGACCCGCCAGTTGTCCCGGTCGTCCACGTTGCCCATGGCCGCGGCTACACCGCCCTCGGCCATGACGGTGTGCGCCTTGCCGAGGAGCGACTTGCAGACCAGTCCCACGGACACGCCCCTGGACGCGGCCTCGATGGCGGCCCGCAGGCCCGCGCCGCCGGCGCCGATGACCAGGACATCGTGATCGAAATTCTGGACTTCCGTCATCAGAGAATCCGGAGGTCGTGCCAGTAGCCCATCGAGCACATCCTTATATAGATGTCGCTGAACCCCACCATGAACAGACTCACCCAGGCCCAGCGATGGTGCACCGAGTTGAGACAGGTGACGCAGGCATACGGCGTCTTGAACGCCTTCTTTTTCGAGAACTGATCACGGAACCCGCCGACCAGATGGCGGAGGGAATGGCAACCCAGCGTATATCCGGTCAGGCAGGTGACGTTGGCCACCAGGAGCAGCGAGCCCAGGCCGATCCCGAAGTGTTCAGCGCCGGTGGCGGGATCCGCCCACCAGAACGCCTTCCACGCGTCGTAGGCGAGAATGAAGAGAAAGACGACCGCCGCGTACATGAAGTAGCGGTGCACATTCTGGAGAATCAGCGGGAAGGAGCGCTCGCCCAGATAGGTCTTGCGCGGCTCTCCCACACTGCACGCCGGCGGATCGGACCAGAACGATTTGTAATACGAGCCCCGGTAGTAATAACAGGTAAAGCGGAAGAAGGCCGGGAAGGGCAGAATGAGCAGGGCCGGGCTGAAGGGCACGAACCCCGGCCACCAGCCCGGCTTGGGCCCCAGCAGCGCGTGAGGTGAGCTCCCGAAGATTTCCGGACTGTAGAACGGCGAAAGATACGGGCCGAAGGTGTAATACGCGTTCTGGAATGCCGCCCAGGTCGAGTATGCGACGAAGCTGCCCAGAATCAGGAAAACGACCAGCGGCTTCACCCACCAGATGTCACGGCGCTGCGTCTGGAGAAATCGCCGCCGGGTGAGGGGTACGGTCGCGTTGGCCATGCTGGGGTCCCTTCGGAGGCATGAAAAAGGCCCCGTTAAGGTCGAAGGGAGAGGGTCGGACCGCAAGGGCCCGAGCGTCAGGCAACCA
>DASYPZ010000071.1:0-9978 GCA_036006105.1 Gemmatimonadales bacterium
TTCATTCCCGCCTTTCGCTTTCCTGCCCGCTCCACATCCGTTCCAGGCACTAATCGCTACTTACTATTACTACTCCCTACTCCCTACTCCCTACTCCCTACTCCCTACTCCCTACTCCCTACTCCCTACTCCCTAATTCCTCCCCGTCCCCATCACCGCGTTCGACGTCCCGCCCCACTTCCGATACCAGCTCATCATATACAGCTGGGTGCGCATCCAGTTCGACGGCCGGGAGCCGGTCCCGTGCCATTCGTTCTCGAAGCGGAGCAGCACCGCCGGGATCCCGCGCATCTTGAGGGCCGAGTAATACTCCTCGGTCTGGGGCATCGGGGTCCGCTGGTCCAGCACGCCGGTCATCAGCATCGTGGGGGTCTTCACGTTGCCGACGTACATCAGGCTGGAGTGTTTCAGCCAGGGCGCGGGATCCTCCCAGAACGGCTTCTCGAAGAAATTGTAGGTGAAGAGCGGAATGTCGGTTTCCCCGGCGAAGGCGAGCCAGTCGATCACCGGGCACCGCACGGCCGCGGCCGCGAAGCGATCGGTGTGTCCGATGACCCAGCTGGAGAGGACGCCGCCGCCGGAGCAGCCGCCGACATACATCTGCGACGTGTTGACGTATCCGCGGCCGATCACCGTGTCGACGCCCGCCATCAGGTCGTCATAGTCGACTCCGGGATAATCGTGCATGATGGCGTTGCCGAACGCGGTGCCGTATCCGGTGCTGCCGCGGGGATTCGTATAGAGCACCACGAAGCCGTTGGCCGCGAAATTCTGGAACGAAAAATTGAAGCCGGTGTTGTAGTCGCCGTGCGGCCCGCCGTGAATCTCGAAGATCAGGGGATACTTCTTCGAGGGGTCGAACGACGGCGGCTTGACCACCCAGCCCTGGATCTTCGCCCCGCCACTCGAGGTATACCAGATTTCCTCCACCTCGCCGATCCGCGTGCCGGCCAGGAGGTCGGCATTCACGTCGGTGAGCTGGGTCAGCTCGGCCGGCTTCTTGATCTCGAACCTGATCAGGTCCGGCGGGTGGTTGTAGTTGGTGCGCACCGCGAACACCGTCCCATTCCGGGTGACCGCGGCATTCCCGATGATATGGGTGCCGGTGGTGACCTGCCTGGCGGCCGAGCCGAGCGCGGCGAACCAGAGATTGCTGGTGCCGCGATCTTCCGCGGTGAAGTAGAGGCCCTTGCCGTCGGCCGACCACGCGACGTCGGCGGGATCGCGGTCCAGTCCGGGGGTGCGCAGCGTCATCCCGCTGCCGTCGGGAGCGATGGTGTAGAGATCGGAGGCGTGGTAGCTGGAGGGTCCCTCGGCGGGAAAGCCCTGGAACGCGATCAGCTTCCCGTCGGGTGAGACCAGCGGATTGCCCCACTGGCCCGCCCGGGTGGTGAGCAGCCGCTTGGCGCCGGTCATCACGTCCACCGAGTAGAGATTCTGGCGCTGGTACATCCGTTCGGCATCGGACGAGTCATTGCCCGCAACGACGACGGTCTTGCCGTCGGGGAGCCAGTCCCAGCCTCGCCCGCCGCGAGGAACCGCATTCCAGTCGCCCCTGGTCACCTGCCTCGGTGTTCCGCCGATGGCCGGCACCACGAACAGGTGGCTATAGGCCGGATCCAGATAGCCGGTCCGGTCGGCACGGTAGATCAGGTTGTCCACGATTCGGGGCGCCTTGGTCCATTCCGCGCCGGCCGGCGCCGCGGGCATATCGATGCGCCACGGCGTGTCCTTGGAGACCAGCATGCTGAAGCCGATCTGTTTTCCGTCGGGAGACCAGCGCAGCCCGCCGGGACTCCTGGCCACATGGGTGACCTGGGTGACCGATCCCTCGGCGTCCATGTACCGCACGAAGATCTGGCTCCCGCCCGGCGCGCCCTCGGCGAGATAGGCGATGCGGGTTCCGTCGGGAGACCAGACCGGAGCGCCCCCCTTCACCAGGAAGCGGAGCCGGGACCCGTCCGCACTCATGATCCAGAGGGCGGTCTCGAAGTTGTCCTTCATCTTGTCGACCGATCGGCGGGTAAAAACCACCTGCGTCCCGTCGGGTGACGGCTGCGGGTCGCTCACGGTTTCGTAGTCGAGATAGCGGGCGACGGTCAGCAGGGTGTCGGAGGGTCGCTCCTGCGCGCGCATCGGCAGCGCGATGGACGACGCAACAAAGGCCAGGCGGAGAACGGAGCGCATCGGTAGACCTCGTGGAGGGCGGTGAGCGGAATCTAGCGTCGCGGCAGCGATGCGGGAGAGGCGAACCTGACCGCGCCGGGCCGTCTCCCGGGGCCTTGGTGGACACTCCTCGAAACGGCCCGTACGTTGGTAGGGACAGCCGAGCGCTCCAGGCGGCATGACGGCTGGCTGGATCCATCCAAATCCATGTTCCCGGGACCCAGGGAACCTACGACGGGGCACATCATGCGTCCGGCATGCTGCGGGGTGGCGTTGCTTTACGTGATTCTCGGAGTCCCGTCCCCGGGCGCGGCTCCGGCCCGCTCCCAGGGCGCCGCTGGCCAGCTCAACGCCACCGTCACCGAGACGCTCCTCGGGGCTTTCCAGTCCGGCGGGAAGTTTGTGGTGAGTCCCGACGGCGGCCACCTGGCCACCTTCTCGACCCACGGCAGCCGTGAGGTCATCGTCGTCGACGGCGTAGATGGCCCGGAGTTCGACGATGCCGGACGCCCGAATCCCGGGTCGGGGGTGATAGACGTCGCCTTCAGTCCCGACGGCAAACGCTCGGCGTACATCGCCCAGAAGGGCGATCTCTGGGTGGCGGTGGTGGACGGCAAGGAGGCGTTTACCGTCACCGGCGTCAAGCCCAATTCCAGCGTCCCCGGCATCGACCAGAGTTATATCCACAGTTCCGGCGAGGGGCACCAGCCGCCGCGCCAGTTCCTCTTCAGTCAGAGCGGGGCGCACGTCGCGGTGGTGGCACAGGACCCGACCGGGATGTACATGTTCCTCGACGGGGTGAAGAGCCCGGCGTATACCTCGATCGACCTCCGGCAGGTGGTCTTTGTCGGAGACCGGCTGGTGTACGTCGCGTCGACGGCGGACCACAAATGGCATGCGGTCGTGAACACCACCCCCGGTCCGGGATACGATCGGCTGGCGTCGCTGCAGCTGAGCGACAACGGGCAGCACTTCGCCCTCATCGGCTCGAACGGCGCCGCCAGCGCGATCATCACCGGCGGGGCCACCGGCCCCGCCCCGCCGGTCATCACCGGGACGGGTGTTTCCGATCTGGTGATCGCCTCCACCGGCCAGGTGGGATACCTCGGCGCCGCCGGCACCTCGCCGCACGGCCCCCTCAAGACCCCGCTGTACGTGGGGAGCCAGCAGGTATACGCCGATACGCCGGCCCCCTTCTTCGGCACCTTCCCGGGGACCGGGGAGCAGAAGTCGGGCGTCCATATCGTGTTCAGCCCCGACGGCAGCAAGTTCGCCTATGCCAAGCAGGTGCCGGGCGGAGTCGCGGCCGTCATCGACGGCAAGACCAGCATCGCATACGACGCCATCGGACAGATGCATTTCAGCCCCGACTCCAAGCGCGCGTATTTCGTCGGCATGAAGAGCGGGCTCGAATTCGTCGTGATCGACGGGCAGGAAATGCAGGGTCAGAGCCGGGTCGGCAACATCGGGTTCAGCGCGGACGGCAGCCGCTTCGGGTATGAGAGTCAGACCTCGGTCGTCATCGACGGCAAGGAGAGTGGCGCCTTGCGCGGGCTGATCGAAAAGTCGCTGACCTTCAGCGCCGACGGCAAGCACTCGGCGTACGTCGTCTGCGCCCAGTATACCCAGTGCCAGCTGGTGAAAGACGGCACCGCCACGCCCATGACGAGGCCGGCCGATTTCAATACCCGCACCGGCCCGCCCCACTTCACCTCCCCGGCCGTCGCCTTCAGTCCCGACGGCACCCGGCTGGTCACCAACCTGGACGTGCATGCGGTGCTGATCGACGGGAAGGAAATCTCCCACGGCGCCAGCTACGAGTACCCTGTGTTCAGCCCGGACAGCAAACACTTCGCCGTCATGGGCTGGATCAAGCAAGCCATGACCCTCTTCGTCGACGGCGCCACCGGGCCGACCTACAAGGACATCGTCGAAGCAAATCGGAATGTGGTGCGTTTCCTGGATGCCCACACCCTGCGGTTCCTGGCGGTCAAGGGAGACTCGGTGTACCGGGTCGTCATGGATCTCAAGTAAGTGAACCTCGCTGCGGAGGAAACATGAGTCGGGTCGCGCGGCTGGCATGCCTCGGTGTCGGACTGTACTGCCTGTCCATCGGAATCCCGTGCGTGGCGGCGCAGGCGGCGCTGCCGGCCGGGACCACCGTCGTCGTGACCCTGCTGGAGGGCGTGGATTCCGGCCGGGATCCGGCCGGCAAGCAGTATCGGGCCCTGGTCGTCAAACCCGTCGTGGCCGGAACCTCGGTGGTCTCCCCGGGCGCCGCCGCCACGGTGGTGCTGACCCACAGCGGTGGGGGCTGGATGGCCCAGCTCAAGTCGGTGGCCGTCAACGGCCAGCCGGTGGCGATCGCCAACAGTGCGGCCGGGGTGCTCAACGCGGCGCAGGCCAACGTGGCCCGGGGCGCCAACGCGGTGAACTCGGTGCTCAAGTCCCTGGGCCAGCCGGCCCGCCCGACCCAGACGGTGGCCGCGGTGGCGTCGGGGCAGCGGGTGATCCTGCCGCCGGGCACGCCCCTGAGCTTCGCGCTGGGTGGGAGCGCCGCGACGAGTGGAGGGACGGGGGCGGCGAGCGCGGCCGCTGCGCCGGCGGCTTCGGGAACGGCGGCCCCCGCACCGAGCGGCGGGAACGCGACTGCGGCTCCTGCCCAGGGCGCCGCGGGCCAGCTCAACGCCACCGTTACCGAGACGCTGCTCGGGCCGGTCAAACCGGCTGGACAATACGTCGTGAGTCCCGACGGCGGCCACCTGGCCGTGGCGGGCATGCACGGCAGCCGTGAGATGGTCACCATCGACGGCGTGGATGGGCCTGATTTCGACAAGGCCGCCGACGTGGCGCACGGCGTGGACCGGGACGATATCGCGTTCAGTCCCGACGGGAGCCACTCCGGCTACATCGCGCAGAAGGGCGATGCGCTGGTGGCCGTCCTGGACGGCAAGGAGGCCTTCACGGTCGTGCCCACCATCAAGGGCGGCGGCGTTGCCGGGCTCGACCCGTACGTGACCGGCAAGTCCCACCAGGTCCTGTTCAGCCCGAGCGGAGCGCATACCGCCATCGCGACCTTCCAGACCGGCGTCTCCTACATGTTCCTGGATGGCGTGAAGGGCCCGCCGTGCGCCGAGATCGATATGAGACAGCTGGCCTTCGCCGGGGAGAAGCTGGTATATGCCGCGAAGACGGCGGATGGGCGCTGGCACGTGTTGGTCGACAACAAGCCGGGCCCGGCCTACGACGCTGTCGTGAATTTGGTGGTGAGCGACAACATGCTGCACTACGCCTTCATCGGCCGGACCGGCACCAGCAGCGTGGTGGTGGCCGATGGCGTGGTGGGAACGCCCCGCCCGAACGTGGTCGCCGGCTCCGGCCTCCACAACCTGGTGATCGCCTCGAACGGGCGGGTGGCGTACCAGGGGTACGCCGGGAATGGACCCTACAAGGAACAGCTCTACCTGGGAAACGTGGAGGTGTCGCCGGAAACCACGCCCTTCGCCGGGCCGCCCGCCGTCAACGGCATGGCGCCGGTCCTCTACGTGGTATTCAGTCCCGACGGGAGCAAGATCGCCTATGCCCGGCCGGTGCCCGGCGGCATCGCCGCGATCATCGACGGCAAGCAGAGCATCGCCTACGACAAGATCGGCCAGATGCAGTTCGGCCCCGACTCCAAGCGCGCCTACTTCGTGGGAACCAAGCAGGTGACCGGCAACTACGTGGTGATCGACGGGCAGGAAATGCCGATGCAGAACAGCGTCAAGAACTTCGTGTTCAGCGCCGACGGAAGCCGTTTCGGCTACGAAGCCTACCTGGCCAATGGGGGCTTCTCGGTCGTGGTGGACGGCAAGCCCAGCGCGAAATACGTGAGCCTGATCGGCAATGCGCTGGGGTTCAGCGCCGACGGCAAGCATTCGGTCTACGCCGGCTGCACCAATTACGGGAAGTGCCAGCTGGTCCAGGACGGCACCGTCAAGGACGTGACCGGCGTGGGAGAGTTCGCCTCCCGCACCCGGCCGCAGGTGCTGCCCAAGCCGGTCTTCTTCAGCCCGGACGGAAGCCAGCAGGTCTACATCTATCCCAGGTCCGACGGGACTGGCCAGCACAGCGTGATGCTCAACGGGCAGGAGATCGGCCACGGCAACACGTTCGAGTTCCCCTGCTTCAGCCCCGACGGCAAGCACTTCGCCATGATCGCCTGGACCGGCAAAGGCTACGCGGTCCAGGTCGATGGGAAGACCGGCCCGAGCTACGACGACATCTTCGAAGCGAACCAGAACGTGGTGCGCTTCCTGGGCCCGCACACCCTCCGCCTCCTCGCCGTCAAGGGCGGATCGGTGTACCGGGTCACCCTGGACCTTCACTAGACCGGCGCTAGGACTCTTCTCCCGTCGTCTCCTTCTTGTGCTCGGCCGAGACCTTCGCGGCCACGTCGCCGGGGGCCTCGGCGTAGCCGTGGAACCGTTCCCGGTGGGTGCCGCGCCCGTGGGTGATCGAATGCAGCGCCGTGGAGTAGCGGTACAGCTCGGCTTGCGGCACCAGCGTGTTGATCTTGGTGAGCCGGCCGTCCTGCTCGGTGGCCAGGATCTGGGCCCGCCGCGGGGACAGGTCGCCCAGCACGTCGCCGAGGATGTCGGAGGGTGACCAGACTTCCACCGCGATGACCGGCTCCAGGAGGACCGGCCGGGCCTTGGGGCTCACCGCGCGAAAGGCCAGGATGCCCGCCATCTTGAAGGCCTGCTCGCTCGAGTCGACGTCGTGATAGGAGCCGAAGAAGCACTCGCAGCGAAAATCGACACAGGGATAACCCGCGATCGGTCCCCGTGCCATGGCCTCCTGCACGCCCTTGTCCACCGCCGGGATGAACTTGTTGGGAATCACCCCGCCCACGATGCTGTCCACGAATTCGTAGCCGGACCCCCGCGCGAGCGGTGAGATCCGGATGTGGCAATCGCCGTACTGGCCCCGGCCCCCGCTCTGTTTCTTGTGTTTGCCCTGCCCCTCCGCCATGCCGCGGAAGGTTTCCCGGTAGGCGACGCGCGGTCGGGTGAGCTCGGCATGCACCCCGTACTTGCGGGCCAGCCGTCCCAGCAGAATCTCCAGGTGCCGCTCCCCCATCCCGTGCAGCAGGGTCTGGCCCAGCTCCGAGTTGTACTCGAAGTGGAAGGTGGGGTCTTCCTCGTGCAGCTTGTGCAGGCCCGCCGCGAGCTTGTCCTCCTCGCCCCGCTGCTTGACCAGCACCGCGCTGGTGGCTTCCCCCTCGGGGAACTCGATCGGCGGTAGCCGGACCGGGTGGTCCCGCCGGCTGAAGGTGTCGTTGGTGTGGGTATCGCGGAGCTTGGCCACGGAACCGATGTCCCCCGGCGACAGCTCGGTGACTTCCTGCCGCTCCTTGCCCTGCTGCACCGACAGGTGGTTGAGCTTTTCCGCCACACTGTGCTCGGCGTTCCAGACCTCCTCGCCGCTTCGGAGCGTGCCGCTGTAGAGGCGAAAGATCGAGACGTCTCCCACGTGGGGCTCGGACATCGTCTTGAACACCCGGCCTACCAGCGGCGCCTTGACCGGCGGGGGCACCTCGGAGGCGGCGGGAAACAGCTCGACGATTTCGGTGAGCAGCGCGCGGACCCCGTGCTGGAGCTCGCCGCTGCCGCAAAAGAGCGGCACGATCTCCCCCGCCAGCATGGCCTTCTTCATGGCGGGGACCACGTCCTCCCGGGGGATGCTCTCGCCGGCCAGGTATTTCTCCAGGAGTGCATCATCGGTGGCGGCCACCGCCTCGGTCATCTGCTCGGCGTACCGGGAGAAGGCCTCCTGGTATTCGGGCGGCACCGGCACCTCTTCGTACTCGCCGGCCTTGGACCCGGGCTTGAAGAGCTGGCAGGTCTGGGTGAACAGATTGATGATGCCGCGGAACTGCAGTCCGTCCCCGACCGGGATCTCCACCGGAAGCACCTTGGGTGTCAGGTGCTCCTTGATGTTGTTGAATACCCGCTCGAAATTCGCGTGGTCCTTGTCCATGCCGGAGACGAACAGAATCCGGGGCAAGTGATAATGGTCGCAGGCCGCCCAGCATTTCTCGGTGCCCACCTCGACGCCACTCACCCCGGAGAGCACCACCACCGCGGCGTCCGCCACCGAGAGACCGCAGATCACTTCCCCGAAGAAATCCAGGTATCCCGGCGTGTCGAGCAGATTGATCTTGACATTCATCCACTCGGCGAAGCCCACGCCCAGGGCGATGGAGTGCTTGCGTTCGATTTCGTCGGGGGAAGAATCGGTGAGGGTACTGCCTTCCTTGATCGAGCCGTGACGGCGGCTCGTACCGGACACGAAAGCAAGCGCGTCGACCAGCGTCGTCTTGCCACTCGCACCGTGACCGACGAAGGCCACGTTTCGGATAGCGTCAGGGCCGTAAATCTTCACGGCCTCCTCCTTCAGGCAGAAGTTGTCCGATCATGGCCCCGGGATCAGCGTTTGTCAAACCTGCCGGGGCGGGGGCCCCGGAGCCGTGGGGAGGGTAGGCGAGGTACGAATTTGATGATACATTCTGAGATCAATAGGTGACGCCGGCCATGGCGTTGCGGAGCGGAGTTCCCCAGACCAGAAGCCACCCCCCCTCTCGGACCAGCATTGGGCCCCGGGGAAGGCTGCATTGGCGCGGGCACGACGAACCGGATCATGGCCGTATCCTGGCCGTTCGATTTCCATAATCGGGCGGGGGGTACGGCCGTTCTCTTTTTGGGGGTCCCATGAAGCGTGCGACGAAGTCCAACGGGAGTGCACAAGTCGTTGAAGCCAGCGAAGATACTACGCTGGACAAACGACTGCTCCTCCAGGCGCTGCAGCGGGTCAAGGCGGGCGACTTCTCGGTGCAGCTCCCCGGCACCTGGTCGGGCATGGACGGCAAGATCGCCGACACCTTCAACGACATCGTGACCGCCAACCAAACCATGGCCATGGAGCTCAAGCGGGTGGGCCAGGTGGTCGGGAAGGAAGGCCGAACCCGGGAGCGGACGAAATTCGAGCAGGCCAAGGGATCCTGGGGCGAGATGGAGAGCTCGGTCAATACCCTGATCGACGACCTGCTCCGCCCCACCACCGAAGTCACCGGCGCGATCGCCGCCGTGGCCCAGGGGCACCTGACCCAGACCATGCGGCTCGACGTGGACGGCCGGCCGCTGGAAGGCGAATTCCTGCGCTCCGCCACGATCGTCAACACCATGATTCAGCAGCTGGGCGTCTTCACCTCGGAAGTGACCCGGGTGGCCCGCGAGGTGGGCTCCGACGGCAAGCTGGGCGGCCAGGCCCAGGTGCCGGGTGTCAGCGGCGTGTGGAAGGACCTGACCGACTCGGTCAACTCGATGGCCAGCAACCTGACGGCGCAGGTCCGCAACATCTCGGAGGTCACGATCGCGGTCGCCAGCGGCGACTTGTCCCGCAAGATCACGGTGGACGTGCGCGGCGAGATCCTGCAGCTCAAGGAAGCCATCAACACCATGGTCGACCAGCTGCGCGGCTTCGCATCGGAAGTGACGCGCGTGGCGCGCGAGGTCGGTACCGAAGGCAAGCTCGGCGGCCAGGCGATCGTGCCTGGCGTCGCCGGCACCTGGAAGGACCTCACCGACTCGGTGAATGCCATGGGCGCGAACCTGACGGCACAGGTGCGGAACATCGCCGAGGTCACCACGGCGGTCGCGCGCGGCGACCTCTCCCGCAAGATCACCGTCAACGTGTCGGGCGAAATCCTGGAGCTCAAGGACACCATCAACACGATGGTGGACCAGCTCAACGCGTTCGCCGGCGAGGTCA
>DASYPZ010000072.1:0-1602 GCA_036006105.1 Gemmatimonadales bacterium
GCTTGCGATGGTATTGGCCTCGTGGCGGCCGGCCTCGGGGAGCACGATGGTCGAGCGGTCCAGCGTGGCGGCCCAGCGGGACTCGGCGGCGGCGAGCGCACGCTCCACGCCGGGCGACGCGCCAGACACCCGGGGAGAGCGTCCCGAGCCCAGCGGGATTTCGATCGCCGCGGTGAGCGAATCACCGGGCGAGAGCGTGACCGGCCAGGCCAGCGCGCCCGAGGCGGCGCCGAGGGCGTCGCGCGCGGAGAGTGCACGGGGAAGCATTCCCTTCCCCAGCCCGGCGACGACGTCACCCGCACCGAAAGGCGTCGCGCCGAACGCAGCGGGCGGTGTCAGGGGAATGACCGCTCGATCGGCGTTGACCCGTACCATCCGGCCATCCCATCGCAAGGAGTCCAGCCGGGACACGCCGCCGGGCGTTCCGAGAAACTGCCAGGGCGGATTCACCTGAAACGGGCGGATGGCCAGATAGAGAGTCCCGTGCAGCGTCGCGGAGCCCGGATTCCGGACCCGGTACCGCGCCACCACACTCGATCCGGTGTCATTTCCCACCGCGAACGCCGTGATGCGGAGGGAGGTCTGTCCCGACTGCCACTCGACCGAGGGGATCGGCAGCCTGGACTGCTCCAGAGATGGAGTCGTGTGCACGCTGTTCCAGGTCAGCAGCTGCCCGCCGAGCCACAGGAACGGCTCGACACTGAAGGCCCCGGTGCCGGCTTCGAGCGCGCCGTCGGCTCCGAGCAGCGCCTCCTCCACCGCGCCATCGACGCCCACCACCGTCCAGTCGGCCCGCTCGCCGCTCAGGTACCGCGGGTAGGTGCCCTTCGGAACATCGCCGGCGATGGCGGTGAAGAAGGCGTTGCGGGAGGCCGACCACTCCAGGGGCTCGATCCGGACTTCACGCAGACCCGGGCGGCCCCGGCCCCCGGCAACGTCGAGGCGGAGGAATCGTGATTCGGTATCGGGGAGATAGAGATAGCTTCGGCTGCCGGGTGCGCCGGCCTGCCGCGCAACCCGTTGCCAGGCGGCACCGTCGTCCGAGGTCCATGCGGCGTAGCTCGCCGGCGCGGGACCGTCCCAGAGCAGGGTCGCGCCGCCGTATTCACGGCTGCGCAGGAAATCGAGCGTCACCGAGGCGCGCGCCCCGGCGGCGCGCCAGGAGCTGGTCGAGTCCCCGTCGAGCAGCGCCGCCGCCGGGTGCCCGGGCACCGCGGAGCTGGCCGTCACCCGGGGGGTGAGGTCGTAGGGTCCCGTCTCCGACATCGGCGTGAGGGTGAGGTCGTCGAACCAGACCCGCCCCGCTCCCCCGCCCCGCCCGGCGGTGATCACCAGCTCGATGGCGGCGACATGCACCAGGTCTCCCCCCCCGGCCGGACCCCAGGCGAACCGGATCTGGCGTTTGCGCACCACGATCCGGTGCCACGCGCCGTCGAAGACCCGGTCCGGCTCGGTGTACCACCAGACATTGTCCCCGCTCCGGTCGATCAGCTTGAATTCGAGCGTGTTAGGTTTTGCCTCGCCCCTGATCCAGAACGAGAAGGCATAGTTGGCGGGCAGGTCGATCGCGGTGGCCCGGCGCGCGATGGCGTACCCGCCCCC
>DASYPZ010000073.1:0-5861 GCA_036006105.1 Gemmatimonadales bacterium
GAGAAACCTCATCGGGAGGAGCATGGAGCGGAGTCTCCAGCACGAGTGACGCGACGGTCTGCTGCCCGGATCTGCAAGTCGCGTGCTGCATCTGTGACGATCAACCACACGGTATCAATGATACTTCAAATCGTGAGCGGGCAGCCACTTGCGCCGGCCGTTCTCGCTGTTGTCGGTCCCTCCGCAGGACGTGCTGGCGACCCTGTGTCAATTCGACTTGAAGGAGCCGACCGGATCAGATTCTTTGGCGCCGGGCGGGCCTTAGCAGATCTACCAGCTACGCTTTCCCGGATTAGGCGTACCATTGTTCGAGCCACTTCGGGGACCTCGCCGAGGGTGCCGTCATCCCGGATCCATTCGCCATTCTCCAAGGACTCGACCCCATGCTGCCTCGCCTAGCCTCAACCCTGCTTGCGTGCGTCTTCATTGTGGTGACAGCCTGCTCGTCGACGGAACCGGACGCAGCCGGCAAGCTGGGCTATGCCCGATTCATCGGAGTCTTCCGTAATCCCATCGATCACTCGTTCCCTTTTCCAGTGGTTGGGGTGTCGGTTGGCGCCGTATGCGGCGTGAATCTGTTGGTCGAGTATTTTAGCGGTCAGGCAACCACAGGTGCTGACGGGTCGTTCAGTGTCGATGTCGACGTTCCCGGAAACCTGAGCAACCCTGCCCCCAATCGCAAATACACCTGCCTGATTCAAGGTGTCGATCCAACGGCCCGTTTTTCGCCTGCTTGCGTGCAGGTCGAGGTGACCTTCGCAGGCTCGGCATCGAAGCGCCCCGTCTTTACCAACAATCTCACAGTGGGGCAGTCGGACTGCTCGGTATTCTAGCATGAGCTTTCCGTCTGTCGGACGGGGGCCCGTCGCGTTGTGGTTTTCGGTCGCAAAAATGGCTGGGTGGACATCGCAGTAGCGCGGTCGGAGGCGCCAAGCCTGGTGATGTTCGGAGGATTGGAGACGAAAACGCCGTAGTCCGTGGGATCATCACGCGGCCCGAAATGGGATAGGTTTCTACCAGGGTCTCACGCCATGGCGCCTTCATTGGAAGCGGATCGATATGGTCATCCCGGATTGGGCCCTCGGTGTCTCGGTCATCATCTTCGCGTCGATGGTGGCGAAGATCGTGCTCGCGAAGCTGCGTGCGTCGACGCCGGCACTCCCGGGGCTGCGGGGCGCGTCGGACGCCGAGCTCGGCGAGCTGCGCCAGGCGCTCGAGGCGACGCAGCAGCGCCTCGGAGAAGTAGAGGAACGGCTGGATTTCGCGGAGCGGCTACTGGCCGGCCAGCGCGACGCCGACCGGCTGGAGCCGCCGCGCCCCTGACACTGGAGAGAACGTGAATTCCTTCAAGGCCAACGCCGACCGGCTGGCGCAATCCCTGGATGCCGCCCTGCCCGCCCTTGCCGCCATCGATGAGCGTGCCGCCGCGGAACCGTGGGCTCCCGGGAAATGGTCCCGCAAGGACGTGCTGGGCCACCTGATCGACTCCGCCGCCAACAACCATCAGCGCTTCGTCCGGGCCCAGCAGCCCGGCGACCTGCATCTTCCGCCCTATGTGCAGGACCACTGGGTCGGCGTGCAGCATTACCAGGAACGCACCTGGCGCGACCTGGTCGAGCTCTGGTCCGCCTACAACCGCCATCTGGCGCACATCCTCGCCTTCATTCCCGACAGCCTGCAGGGCAAGGCCTGCACCATCGGCGCGGAGCCGACGGTGACCTTGGGATACCTCGCGGAGGACTACATCGATCACCTGTGGCACCACCTGAACCAGATCGGCATCACCCGCTGACGGTGATCAGCCGCGCCGATGAGCAGCGCTGCACCTTTAGTCCGACCGCAACGCCAGCGTCGGCGCGATCCGGGACGCCCGCCGTGCCGGTCCGTACGCCGCCAGCAGCGTCACCAGGACCACCAGCGGCACCACCACCAGATACACCAGCAGGTCCACCCCGCCCACGTTGAAGATCGCCGCCTTGATCAGCCGCTCGATCCCGAACGCCATCATCATCCCCAGCGCTGAGCCCAGACCGACCAGCACCAGCCCCTGGCGCATCACCAGCCGGAACGCCATCGCCGGCCCCGCTCCCAGCGCCATCCGGATCCCGATCTCCCGGGTTCGCCGGCTCACGTTGTAGGCCACCAGCCCGTACAGGCCGACCATCGCCAGCAGCAGCGCGACCACGCCCATGAGCACCGACATCTGGATCGCCACGCCCGGTCCCTCGACGACATGGTAACGGTAGAGATCATCGTAGGTCCGGGTCTCCAGCAGCGGGAGGCTGGGCTCCAGCGCGCGCACGATGTCCCGGACCGGCGCCACCATTTCCAGGGGATCGGCGCTGGTCCGCACCAGCAGGAGCATCCGCGCTTCCCGGTGCTGGGGCAGGGGCAGGTACACGAATTCGGTGGGTTTCTCGCCGGTCGCGCGGTACTTCACCGTCTTCGTCACTCCCACGATCTCCACCGACGTGCCGTTCCGGCGGTCCAGCCAGAGCCGCTTGCCCACGCCGGTGCCGCCGGGCCAGTAGCGCTTTACGAACTGCTCGTTCACTACCGCCACCCTCGGCTGATCCGCCGCGTCGGTCGCGAGGAATCCCCGGCCGCTCACGATCGGGAGCCCCATCGTGTTGAAGAACCCCTCGTCGATGGCATCCATCGGCGCGGTGAAGGCCTCCCGGTCCGTCGGCATATCGAATGCGTCCGGCACGAAGGACAGTACGTCGAACTTTCCCAGGCTGAGCGGCGGGTTCTGGGTGAGCCCCGCGCTCCGCACCCCGGGTGCCTGGCGTACCCGTGCGAGCAGCTGCTCGTAGAAGTGCTGGGTCTGCGCCGCGTCGTACTGCACCAGCCGGGGATCCAGCCGCACCATCAGCAGATGATCGGTCGGATAGCCGAGGCCGCCGACGGTGGTGTTGCGGAAGCTGCGGGCCAGCAGGAAGGAGGCGGTGAGCAGCATCATGCAGGTGGCGACCTGCGCCACCACCAGCAGGTTCCGGCCCCAGAACCGCTTGCGGCCGACGCTATCGGTGAGGCCGGTCTTGAGCCCGGTGACCAGATCCGCCCTGGTGCTCTGGAGCGCCGGCGCCAGCCCGCAGAGGACGGCGCACGCGAGGGCGACGATGGTGCTCACCAGCAGCAGCCGCCCGTCCATCCGGAACGGGGGCGTCACCGGCAGCTCGGCGGGGATGCTGAAGCGCTGGATGAAGCTGAGCCCGGCGTACCCCACTGCCACGCCCCCTAACCCGCCCAGGATCGACAGGATCAGCGACTCGGTCAGCAGCAGGCGGATCAGCCGGCCCCGCCCCGACCCCAGCGCCAGCCGCACCGCGATCTCCCGGGTGCGGGTGCCGGCCCGGCTCAGCAGCAGCCCCGCGACGTTGGTGCAGGCCACCAGCAGCACCGCCAGGGCCAGCATGCTGAAGATGACGCCGAACTTCCAGTTGATGTCGTCGGCCCGGGTCCGCATCTCGAGCTGGGTGTGCAGCGCGGCGCCGCGCTCCCGGGTGACGGCGGGATAGTCCCGCGCGAAGGCGTCCGCGATCCCGGCCAGCTCGCTCCGGGCCTGGCGCAGTGTGGTGCCGGCCTTGAGGCGGGCCCGGACCACGAGCTCCCGGTCGTCCCGGTCCTCGAAGAAGTTCTTGTTGGGATCGGTGGAGAACAGCCGGGACATCGCGATCGGGACGTAGACGTCCGGCCGGCCGAAGATGTTGAGCCCGGTGAAGTCGTCCGGCGCCACGCCGATGACGGTGAAGTCGGAGCCGTTGAGCCGGATGGTCCGGCCGACGATGGAGGGATCCCGCTTGAATTCGTGGGTCCAGAACTCCGGCCCCAGGACCACGACGGCGTCCCGGCCCGGCACCGCATCCTCGTCGGGACGGAAGCTGCGCCCCACCTGGGGCACCACGCCGAGGACCGAGAAGTAGTTGCCGGAGACGAGGACGCCCCCCTTGCCGCGCGGGGTGGAAACCCGGTCGGAGCCGAACCCGACGGTCCGGATCGGCCCGCTGGCGATGACCCCGTCGTAGCTCCGGGTGTGGTCCCGGAGGTCGACGTATTCGCGCCAGGAGAAGGCGTCGAAGCCGTTGTCGTGCGAGGTGCTTACCAGCGTGACGACATCGTTGGAGCGGGGGACCGGATAGGGGCGGAAAATGAGCGCGTCCACCATGCTGAACGGCGTGGTGGTCATGCCGATGCCCACCGCGAGGGTGAGCACCACGGAGGCGGTCAGGCCGGGGCTCTTGCGGAGGCTTCGGGCCGCGTAGCGCAGGTCGTCGAGGAAGTCCGCTGCCCAGGAGCCGCGCATGAGTTCCGCTTGTATGGGGAACCCATATAACGAGGCGAGGGGCCGGGAAGTTTCGGCCGGGGACACTTGCGTCCGTGATTAGCTTATCTGGCGCAGTGCCGCGTCCCGCGACAGCAATGCGAATCGCCCGTGAGGCCTCATCATGGTTCGAGACGTTCTCCGCGACCTGAAGTACGCGCTCCGCTCCTTCGCCCGGCGGCCGCTCTTCACCGGCGTCATCCTGCTGACGCTGGCGCTGGGCATCGGCAGCAACGTCGCGATCTTCAGCGTGGCGAACGCCGTGCTGTTCCGCCCGCTGCCGTTCAAGAACCCTGACGAGCTGGCGTTCGTGTGGACCCGGCTCCCCAAGACCAACGTCAACCGCGCGCTGGTCTCGGGCCCCGACCTGAAGGACTACGGGACCGAAACGACCCGGTTCGCCGGGTTCGCCGGAGCCATGGCCCTTCCCGGAACGATCACCGGGGAGGGGCCGCCGGAGCGGATCACCAACGCCTACGTCACCTGGAACATGCTGGACCTCCTCGGTGTCCGGCCGGTCCTGGGCCGGACCCACGTGCCCGAGGATGCCTTTCCGATCGATCCCAAGCAGTTCGGTAACCCGGATCCCAAGCTCCCGCCCAACAAGGTGGTGCTCAGCTACGGCCTCTGGCAGCGGCGCTTCGGCGGCGACTCCTCGGTCATCGGCAAGACCATTCGCATGGATGGCTGGGGCTCGCTGGTGATCGGGGTGCTCCCGCGGGACTTCCATATCTATCTGCCCGCCGACGCCGCGATGCCGACGAACATCGATGCCTGGGGGGTCCTGCCGAGCAATATCGGCGACTTCGAGCGCCAGGCTGCGTGGCTCACCGTGGTGACCCGGGTGAAGCCGGGGGTGACCCTCGATCAGGCCCAGGAGGACATGGACCGCCTGGCGGCGCGGCTGCGAGAGGTCCACCAGTTCCACAAGACGCAGAACCTCCAGATCGTGGTCGCCGGCATGCACAAGGACGTGGTCCAGCACGTCCGGCCCGCGCTGGTGGCGCTGCTCGGCGCGGTGGGCTTCGTGCTCCTGATCGCCTGCGCCAACATCGCCAATCTGCTCCTGGTGCGGGCGTCGGAGCGGGGCCGGGAGATCGCGGTCCGCGCGGCGCTGGGGAGCGGGCGGGCCCGCATCGTCATGCAGATGCTCACCGAGAGTCTGGTGCTCTCCGTGGCCGGCACGGGGCTGGGACTCCTGCTCGCGTGGCAGGGAATCCGGGTCATCAAGGCGCTCAGCCCGGCGAACCTGCCGCGGATCGAGAGCGTGTCCCTGGACGGGCGGGTATTCGTGTTCGCCGCCGCGGTCGCCGTGATCGCCGCGATTCTCTTCGGCCTCGCGCCGGCGCTCCGCGCGGTGCGCGGCAACCTGTCGGACAACCTCCGGGACCGCGGTACCGTCACCGGCGGGGCCCGGGGGAACAAGCTCCGCACGGTGCTGGTGGTGAGCGAGGTGACGCTCTCGCTGGTCTTGCTGATCGGCGCCGGGCTCATGGTGCGCAGCTTTGCCGCGATCCAGAAGGTGGACCCCGGATTC
>DASYPZ010000074.1:0-5769 GCA_036006105.1 Gemmatimonadales bacterium
CCCAGCCCGACCCGGGTGAGCAGGGCTCCGAAGGCCGCATCTTCCCGCATCGAATCGAATGCCGGCCGCACCGCGAGCCACACCGCGTCGGCGGCCCGCCCATCGACGGCCCGCTTCAGCGCTGCCAGCGCCGCTTCCCGCTCCTCCAGCCCGGCGAGCACCTGGGCCTCCGCCAGAGGGGAGACGTAGCGCGTGGCTGCCTGCCGGACCAGATCGGCGAGCCGTTTCCCGGCCTCGTCCCGCCTTCCTGCCTTCCCGAGCGCCCAGCCAAGGGCGGCGGCGATCTCCGGCGTCTCCCCGCCGAGCTGCGCGGCGCGGGTCAGGGTCGCAATCGCCGCGTCGGTGCGGCCCAGCAGAGCCTCGGCCTGCCCGATGAAATAGTGGAGCAGGGCAAAGCTCTCATCGGTCGCGAGCACCTTGCGCCACGTCAGCACCGCCTCTTCATAGTTCCGCTGAAAGAAAGGCACCAGCCCGAGGCTCAGATTGATGATGGGAGACAGCGGCTCCAGCGCTCGGGCCCTTTCCAGCTCGGCTCGGGCCTCGTCCCAGCGTCCCCGCGGCAGCAGCAGGTTCACCGCATAGGCCTGCCGGACACTGGCGGCATTGGGATTGGCGGCCAGCGCCCGGTGGTATGAGCTCTCCGCGTCGATCCAGCGCCAGTGATACAGGGCCTGTACACTGGCGAGCGCTCCGTGGGCTTCCGCCAGCCGCGCATTGGTTTCGAGCGCCGCGCGGGCGGCCGCTTCGGCCATCGGCATCACCGCCTGCGGGGCTTCCGCGCCATAGACACCCAGCGTGACATAGGCCTCGGCCAGGGCCGCGTGAGCCAGGCTGAACCCGGGATCCGCCTCGATGGCCTGCCGGAGGTAGGTCAGGCTCTGCTGCAGGCCGGTTTCGGTGCGCGCATTCCAGCAGTGCCGCCCCCGGAGATAGAACTCGTAGGCCCGGGGGTTGCCGGTGTGGGCGACCGGCAGCGACGGGGCGCGGCCCAGGAAGGTGAGCTGGAGGGTCGCCAGGATCGCGGCCGCGATTTCATCCTGGATGGCGAAGGCATCGCCGACCGGTCGCTCGAACCGCTCCGACCAGAGCTGGAGTCCGTCCTTCACGCCGGTGAGCTGAGTGGTGATTCTCAGTCGCTGACCGGCCCGGCGCACGCTCCCCTCCAGCACCAGCTCGACGCCCAGCTTCTTGCCGATCGACCGGACGTCTTCCGTGGTGCCCTTGAACGCGAAGGCGGAGGTGCGCCCCACGACCCGGAGTCCGGCGAGGGTGCTCAGGGTATGGATGAGCTCCTCGCTCAGGCCATCGCTCAGGAACTCGGTGTCGGCGACTTCGCTGAGGTTGGCGAACGGAAGCACCACCAGGGACCGGGTCTTGGATGCCAGCGGGGCCGAGGCCGGCGCACCGGTGATGGCAAGGGCCTCGGCGAAGGCTCGCACCGTCGGAAACCGGTCGGCCGGATTCTTGGCGAGGGCCCGATTGAGCGCTTCGTCGATCACCTCCGGCACCATGATCTCGCGGGTCGAGAGGGTCGGGACCCGCTCCACCGACATCCGGGCCATGATGGCCTGGGCCATGTTGCCACTGAACGGGGGTGCGCCGCTCAGCATCTCGAACACCATGCAGGCAAGACTGTACTGATCGCTTCGGCCATCGAGGGCCGCGTCACCGAACACCTGCTCCGGGCTCATGTACGTGGGGGTGCCGACGATGATGCCCGTCCCGGTGATCTGCTCCGCCGGGGATCCCGTCATGACCCGGGCAATGCCGAAATCGGCGATTTGAGCATGCTCCGCGAGCAGCAGAACGTTCTCGGGCTTGATGTCGCGGTGGACGACCCCCTGGCGGTGGGCGAAATCGAGCGCGTCGGCGAGCTGGGAGGTGATGCGGAGCACCTCGGCCACCGGCAGCCGTCCCGCCCGCGCCAGCCGACTCCGGAGGGTTTCGTCCTCGACGTAGGGCATGACGTAGTACAGCAGCCCGTCGGCCTCACCCGAATCGTAGAGCGGCAGGATGTGGGGATGATGCAGCCGCGCGGCGATGCCGATTTCCTTGAGGAAACGCTCCCGGCCGATCGCCGCGCCGATCTCGGGTCGGAGCAGCTTCAAGGCCACCTTCCGGCCATGCCGGAGATCGGCGGCGAGGAAGATTTCGGCCATTCCCCCGGCGCCGACCTGGCGCTCGACCGCATAGCGGCCCGCCAGGGCCACGGTGAGGCGCTCCTGTAAGTCGCTCACGAGGTCAAGTTGGCGGTGGGCACGGCGGCAAAGGTATCGTTACCTTTGCCGGTGGCAAAGTGCCCGGTAGAAGTGCGTCCGGGGCGTAGCTCAGTCCGGTAGAGCGCCTGCTTTGGGAGCAGGAAGTCGTCGGTTCGAATCCGGCCGCCCCGATCTTCCCCACATTCGCACAGGACCCCATGTCAGGCTTCCGGCGTCTCATCACGCTTGGTGTGGTGCTCGCACCAGTCATCCCGATCAGGGCCCAGCAGCCGATCGACTCGGTCTACACCGCGCGGATCCGTGACCTCACTCCCACCGACAAGTTGTGGAAGTTCACCACGGATCTGGTGGATCATCTCCCGGCCTCGGCCACCGTGCCGACGCCCCTCAAGGTGCTGGGATATGTGCCGGGTACCATCGGACGCCTGAGCTACACCGCCGATATCAACCGGTACTTTCGCGCCCTGGCCGCGGCATCGCCCCGGGTGAAGATCTTTTCCATGGGGCCGTCCGACGAAGGCCGCGAGATGATCGTGGCCGCGATCAGCGATGACGCCACCATGGCGCATCTCGACGAGTTCAAGGCCCGCATGGCGCAGCTGGCCGACCCGCGAAAACTCACACCGGCCACCCGGGCCCAGCTCCTCAAGGACACCAAGCCGATCTACTGGCTGACCGGCTCGATCCATTCGCCGGAGACCGGATCGCCCGAGATGCTGATGGAGCTGGCCTACCGGCTGGCGGTGGACGAATCCGAATACATCCGCTCCATCCGCTCCAACGTCATCACCCTGATTACGCCGGTGCTCGAAGTCGACGGCCGGGACCGCATGGTGGACGTCTTGAAGCAGCAGCGGGAGAGCAAGCTGGCGCCGGGCTCGATGAATCTGATCTACTGGGGCAAGTACACCGCCCACGACAACAATCGGGACGCGATCGTCCTGTCGCAGAAACTCACCCAGAACGTCATGAAGACGTTCCTCGACTGGCATCCCACCGTCGCCCACGACCTGCACGAGTCGGTGCCCTTTCTGTATGTCAGCACCGGCACCGGTCCGTATAACGACGAGTACGACCCCATCCAGGTCGACGAGTGGTACACCCTGGCCTTCCAGGAGATCACCGAGCTGACTCGGCGCGGCTTGCCCGGGGTGTGGACCCACGGCTTTTACGACGGCTGGGCTCCCAACTACACCATCCTCTCGGTCGCCAATCTGCACAATGGCATCGGCCGCTTCTACGAGACCTATACCTCCCGTGGCGCGGACTGCCACACCGTGGCGCTCCCCCCGTCGGCCACCGAGCGGATCTGGTATCGCCCCAATCAGCCGGTCAACGGGATCAAGTGGTGCATCCGGAGCAACATCAACTACCAGCAGTCCGGCGTGCTGATCGCCATGAAGTATGTCGGTGATCACCGGGAGGTGTTCCTCGAGAACTTCGTGAGCAAGGGCGAGCGGATGATTCGGAAGGGCCAGACCACGGCGCCGTACGCCTGGGTCATCCCCCGCGGACAGCGTCACGCCTCTGAGGCCGCCGACCTGGTCAACCTGCTGCGCGCCAATGCCACGGAGGTCCAGGTCGCTGGGGCGGACTTCACCCTCGCCCGGAATCCGATGGCGCGGGGCGACACCTCGCGGGCCAACCAGGTCAGCGTCAAGCAGGGCGACTGGATCGTGCGGATGGATCAGCCCTATACCCAGACGATTCGCACCCTGCTCGGCATCCAGCGCTTCAAGGCCGACGATCCGACGCCTTACGACGACACCGGCTGGACCCTCGATGCGCTGCGCCATATCGAGACCACCCAGGTCGCCGACTCGCAGGTGCTGAACAAGCCGATGGCGCCCCTCACCGGCAATGCGAAGATCACCGGCACGGTGAAGGGAACCGGGAGCACCTACCTGGTCCGTCACCTGGGGGATTGGCGCTCGGCCGTGCTGCCCTGGAAGACCGGAACCGCCCGGGTCTCGGTGGCGGACAGCGCGTTTGCCGTGGGAGACGAGAAGTATCCCGCGGGGACCTTCATCGTCACCGACGTCAAGGGATCCGCCGCCCCGGCGATCGCCGCCCTGGGGCTCGACGCCGTGACCATCGCGTCGCCGCCGGCGGTCGCACAGCATCCCATCAAGCTGCCGCGCATCGCGCTGATGCACACTTGGCGGGAGACCCAGAACGAAGGCTGGGTCCGCTTCGCCCTGGATCAGTTCGGGGTGCCCTACACCTACATCTCGGACCAGATGCTGAAGCGCCCGGCCGAGCTGGATCCGTTCGACGTAGTGGTCTTTCCCCACGTCAGCACCTTCGGTGGATCGCTGCTCAACGGCGTGCCGATGGTCGGGCCGCCCATCCCCTGGAAGAAGAGCGCGCTCACCCCGAATCTGAGCTCGTGGGACCAGACCGACGACATGCGCCCGGGGATGGGCCTGGATGGCGCGGCGGCGCTCCGCCGCTTCGTGGAACGGGGTGGCCTGCTGCTGGTGGAGGGTGCCAGCGACGAGCTCCCGCTCAGCCTGGGCTTTACCCCGACGGTCAACTTGATTCCGGCACGGGCGCTCCGGGTCCGGGGCTCGGTGATCCGGGCGCAGACCGTTGCAGCCAACGCGAAGAGCCCGATTCTCTATGGCTATGACCGCACTAGTTTCCCCGTGTATTTCAACCAGTCGCCACTGCTGACCGTGACACCGCGGGATACCACCCTGGGTACCCGCGAGAACGATCAGCAGACCGACCCGGCGATCACCGCCGAACTGGAACGACTGCGGGCCCGCGTCATCGTGCAATTTCACGAGCGGGCCGACTCGCTTCTGGTATCAGGATTGCTGGTGGGAGGCGACGAGCTGGCTCGAAAGGCCGCGGTGGTGGACGCGCCGCTGGGCAGCGGCCACGTGGTCTACTTCGCCATCCGGCCGCTCTGGCGCTGGGAATCGCAGGGCACCTTTGCGATGGCGCTGAACGCGCTGGCCAACTGGGATCAGCTCAAATAGGCCAGGGCGGCCAGGATGACCCATTCTCTCCGGGGGGAACGATGATACATCGCTATCTGTTGCCGGTTGCGTTGCTGGCCGCCGCCTGCGGCGCGGAACCCAAGCCGCCCGCCGCGGCGCCTCCCGCGGAGGCCCCGCCGGCCCCCGCCCCCGCCCCGGCGGCGCCCAGTGTCGTTCCGGACATGCTGTTGCGCGGCATCGTGCAGCTCGATCCCGCCATCACCTTCCAATCGTGCGATACCAGGATCATCGCGTCCCCCGTCGACAGCACCGGAGGCCGGCTGGTCAGCACCTTTCGCCTGATGCATGCGACTGGTGAAACCGGGATGTACGTCCTGGCCCGCGGTGTCCGAGCAGGGAACGGCCAGGTGATCCTGCGGGAGATTCAATTTGCCAGGATTCCCTCGGCCACCGAGGGATGCGATCAGCCGCTCCCCAATGCCGACATCGTCGTTCGGGGCACCAAACCCGATTGGGGGCTGACCCTTTCCAGCTCCGGGTCCGAGTTCACCCAGGCCACCGACCCGGTCAGCATCATTGCCCCGGCGGTGCAGCCGACCATG
>DASYPZ010000075.1:0-5057 GCA_036006105.1 Gemmatimonadales bacterium
TTCGATTGCGGAGACTTTGGGGGGAGCTTCTTCCGGGGTCCGTCCGACTCCATCCCGCTCGGGGCGACCGTGGAATGGGACCTCTGGTGCGGAGGCCAGCTGCGTTCGATATCGGTACCACCCGGCGGGACGCCATTCGACTCAGGACTGATCTGGAATCAACACTTCATCGCGCCACTCGACGTGCCAGGTGATTGGATCGTCCAAGATTTGTTCGACGGGACCAAGGTGACGTTGCGGGTGCGCCCATGATCGCCCTCATCAAGTATCTGAGGCTCGCGGCGCTGGCCCCCTTGGCCCTGGCCTGCAATGAAAACGTGCTCCCCTCGCCACCCCCGCCAACTCCGGCCAGCCCGCCGGCACTGGAGATCGTGTCCGGCGACAACCAGCAAGGAACTTTGGGGGAGTTTCTGGTCTCGCCCCTCGTGGTTCGGGTGACGGATGGCCGGGGCTCGGGAGTGGCCGGCGCATTGGTGCGGTGGACCATCCTCGCCGGCGCCGGTGAGTTCAGCGCCAACCTCGCTGTGACCGATGCCAATGGCGAGACCCGGGTCTCGTTCCGACCCACCGGTTTCGCAGGAGCCGACGGGGTCCAGATCAGCGCGGAGGTGAACGGAGAGCGGCCAGCTGTATTCGTGCTTCACGTTCTCCGACCGGAGGTCCCGTCCGAGGTGCTCATCCAATTCGGACCAGTATTCGACTGCACCGGTGGCGCCGATCCTTCCCGCTTCTCGGCACCCGAAGGAACCATTCCGGTCGGAACGCTGGTGGAGTGGGAATATGCGTCCTGGCTGGACGCCTCATGCGCGGCACGGCTGCGCACCATCCTGGTGCCCCCGGGTGCGTCGTCCTTCGAAAGCGCGCCGGTCCATCCGGGTGAGCGCTTTGGCGTGATCCTCGGCGTGGCGGGAGATTGGGTGATCGGCGACGTCAAGCACGGCGGAGAGGTGACGCTGCGAGTCCGCTAGGGCTCGCAGCGTTCACCGTGCTCCCGGTTCGAGCTTCGCGCGCTAACCCGCCCGGCCGATCAGCAGCGGGGCGCCGGGAGCGCCGGGGCCGCCGCGACCGGCTTGAGATTGTGCTTGGTCAGCACCGCATTGAACGTCCTTAGCTCGTTGTCCTGCAGCTGCCGCCAGGAGACGCTCACCTTCGTCAATTCTCCGCACGCGTTGGCGGCAGCCCGGAGCACCGACTCGTTCGGCGCCATGTCGCCGGTCTCCAGGGTGCCCAGCACGCCGGCGAGCTGCCCGTTGGCCCGGGAGAACGTGGGCGGCAGCGCGCGCTGATTGCCGCCCCCGCCGAACCGGCCGCGGGCCGTGGTTCCGCCCACTTCGTCGAGCCGTGTCAGGAGTGCCGTGGCTGCCGTGGCCACTTCGGCCGGAGCCCCGGGAGCGTTCGCGACTTTGACCGCCGAGCGGATCGCATTCACCTGCTGGTAGCCATCCCAGGCCGCTCGCATCGCGTCGGACACCTTCACGGCGAGCACGCTCTGGGCCCGCACGTCGGCAAGCGTTGCCGGGGACCGGGGGTCGTTCCGGACGGTCAGCGGCTGCGAGTAGCTCTTGCCGTCGACCGTGAGCCGCACGGTATATCCGCCCGGCGCGGCGAGCGGCCCCTCCGGGGACGCCGGCGTGAGTCCGGGATTGGCGTTGATCTCGAAGGTGTGGGTCAGCGCCGGAGGGTCGTCGTACCGGATGTCCCAGGCGACCCGGTTCAGTCCCACCGCGGTGGGGAGCGGCCGCGGCGCTTCGAGCCAGAAGTTGGGATGGGGCGGCCGCGCGGCTTCGTCCACCGGAGCGACCGGCGCGCTCGACAGGTGTCGCACTACCCGGCCGGCGGCGTCGAGAATCTCGAGGGTCACCTCGCCCGAGGGTTTCGCGGCGAGAGAGTAATAGATGATCGCCCCATCGGGGGGATTGAGCGCGTGCGGCACCTCGGGTGGCAACGGCGTATTCCACCCGACGTTCCTCCGGATCCGGACGGCTTCTCCCGGCACGAAGAGATGCGCCGGCTCCGCCGCGACGTCCGCGATCTGCTGGCGCAGCGGTGAGATGTCGTCCAGCACCCAGACGCCGCGGCCGTAGGTGCCGACCACGAGATCGTTGTCCTTGATCACGATGTCGCGGTACGAGGTGGTCGGCAGGTTGAGGCCCAGCGACTGCCAGTGCTCTCCATCGTCGAAGGAGACGTACATGGAGCTCTCCGTACCCGCGAACAGCAGGCCGGCCCGCCTGGTATCGCCCCGAATAACCCGCGCAAAACCTCCGGCCGGCTGATCGACCGGAAGCCCGGATACGATCTTCGTCCAGGTCTTGCCGTAGTCCCGGGTACGGAAGAGCCAGGGGGAGTAGTCGGCAATGCTCTGATAGTTGATGGCGACGTAGGCCTCGGCCGGGTCGAAATGCGACGCGTCCACGCCGGCGACGAAGGCCCGGCCCGGCTCCGGCAAGCCGGGGATGGTGACGTCTTCCCAGCTCTTGCCCTCGTCACGCGTCAGCTTGACCAGGCCGTTGGTGGTGCCGACCCAGATGAGGCCCTTCGATACCGTCGAGGGAGAAATCGTCTCGATGGCGCCGGGTGGGAGTGCGCCGGGGACGCGAGCGGCAGTGTCGGGCGGCGGGACCTGTCCCTTCGGATAGGTGAGGTCCGGACTCAGCTTGCTCCAGTGGGCGCCTCCGTCCGTCGTCGCCATCAGATACTGGAAGCCGGCGAACAGCTCCCTGGGGTTCCACGGCGCGAAGACGATCGGATTGGATGACGAGGCACGGAGCCGCAGATCCGTATCCAGGCCCGGGCTCACGTTGATGTATTGCTCGCTGGGGTAGCTGATCCTGACGATCCCGAATCCGCTGTCGTAGACGAGATTGGGATTGGTTGGGTCGGCGATGATGGTGCCCCATTCCCATCCGTTCACCGGATTCCAGTCCAGCGCGGTGACGGCGCCGAGGTTGCCTCGGCTCCGGGTTCGGATGGTGCCGGCGTCCTGCTGCGAGGTGTACACCCAGTAGGGGAAGGAATTGTCGACCGACAAATGGTAAACCTGTTCGGTGGACTGGTTGTACCAGCCACTCCAGGTCCGCCCGCCGTCGAGCGTCACGGTGGCGCCCTGGTCGAGCCCCATCAGGATGCGACGGCTGTCGGTGGGATCGAGCCACAGCTGCTGCGGATCATCTCCGCCGGGAGCGCCCTTCCAGCCGGTGAAGGTGCTGCCACCATCGGTGGAGATGTAACTCGAGGTACTCACGGTGTAGACGATGTCGGGATTGGACGAGTTGACGTACACGCCGCAGTTGTACCCCCCCTGCCCGTTGGCGATGCGGGCATCGTCCGCGGCCATCCGCCGCCAGCTGGCTCCGCCGTCGTCGGAGCGGTACAACCCGAAGTTGCCGATCAGATACACCCGCTGACCATTGGTGTGCATGGCCACCGCCACCGAGGTGCGGCCGGCAAGGCGCGGCAGTCCGGCGCCGGACACTTCGGTCCAGGTCGCGCCCGCGTCGGTGGATTTGTACAGCGCGGTTCCGCTGGGCCCGGACTGCGGTGCGCCCCCGCCGAATCCGCCTCCCGGCGGAGCAATCGGCGGGCGATAGTGCCGCACGGTAGTCGCGAAGACGATCTCGGGGCGGTCGAATGCCCGAGCCAGTTTCTCGACGCCGGTCGAATCATCGAGATAGAGGGTCCTGGTCCAGCTGTTTCCGCCGTCGGTACTCCGGAACACGCCGCGCTGGTCACTCTTGTGCCGGGCATCGCCCTGGGCGGCGACCAGGACGAGGTTGGGGTCCTTGGGATCGACGAGGATCGACGGGATCTGTTTGGTGCCGTCGAGGCCGAGATGCTTCCAGGTCCGTCCCGCATCGACGGATTTGTAGATCCCGTTGCCTTCCGAGATCGATCCACCGGTGATGATGTCTCCGGTGCCGGCGTAGATGATGCTGGTATCGGACGGCGCCACCTCCACCGCGCCCACCGCCGAAACGTCCTTCACCGAATCGAAGATCGGCTCCCAGGTGATCCCGGCATTGGTGGTCTTCCAGATGCCCGCCGCCGGCATCCCGGCGTAGAATACCCCGGGAGCGCCGATGGCCCCGGTGACCGAGGCCACCCGTCCGGCGCGAAAGGGTCCGAGGTTCCGCCACACCAGGCCGGAGAGCAGGTTCGGGGCGACCGGTGTGGGGACCGCGACCGTCAGGATCACCGCCAGCGAGAGCGCCCCGCCAAGGGACCCGCGCTGGAAGAGGCTTCGCATCGACATGGGAGTCATTCTGGCAAGATGGATTGAGGAGGGGTAAATATAGACGCCCTCGCAGACATCACGATTCAATTCTCCAAGGTGGACCCGTGCGCATTGCATCTGCCGGCGTGACCCTCGCCCTCGTTTCCCTCGCGACGCTGGCCCTGGATTCAGCAGCCCAGACGCCCGATCCCTCGTCCGCGATGCGCTGGCGCCAGATCGGGCCGGGCCGGGCCGGACGGGCCCGCGCGCTGTCCGGGATCGCCGGCCAGCCCAATGTGTTTTACATCGGATTCGACAACGGCGGGGTCTGGCGCTCGACCGATTTCGGCTCCAACTGGGAGCCGCTCTTCGACCACGAGTCCACCGGCTCGATCGGCGCCATCGCGGTGGCCCCGAGCGACCCCAACATCATCTACGTCGGGAGCGGCGCCGGGATCATCCGGCCCGACCTGGCTACCGGCAACGGGGTATACAAGTCCACCGACGCGGGAGCCACCTGGACCCAGCTGGGACTCCGCGAGTCCCAGATGATCGCGATGATCGACGTGGATCCCTCGAATCCCAACCGGCTCTTCGTCGCCGCGCTGGGCCATCCCTATGGACCCAATGCCGAGCGGGGCATTTTCCGCAGCACCGACGGCGGGCAGAACTTCGAGAAGGTGCTGTACAAGGATGAGTACACCAGCGGCAACGACGTCCGGATCGATCCCTCGAACCCCAATGTCGTCTATGCCACCCTGTGGCAGCAGCAGCAGGCCTTCTGGGAAGGCGGCGGGTTCGGCGGGGGCGGCAACGGGATCTTCAAATCCACCGACGGCGGCAC
>DASYPZ010000076.1:0-7976 GCA_036006105.1 Gemmatimonadales bacterium
TGGATTCGTCGATCAGGTCCAGGACTCGGACCGCGTCCCGGCGGACCTCCCGATTGACCCAGATGGTGCTGAAAAGGTTGGCGAGCGGGCCCAGGACCGGCCAGTGGCGCATGTCTCGCTTGGCGATGAACACCCCGTCGACGCGGGTATATAGCAGCAAAATATCGATATAGGTCAAGTGGTTTGCGACCAGGAAGAATGGCGCCTCGGGCGGGGTGCCGGTCAGGTGGATCCTGACTCCAAGAATGTTGCACAGAGCCCGTGCCCAGGTGCGAACGACCCGGTGGCGCCAGCGGACTCGGGCCCGAGGGAAGAGCAGGATCACAGCACTTCCCAGTGCCCAGCCGAGACACAGGACCGTGGTCCAGACCGCCGCAGTGACAATCTTCGTAGTGGCCCGAATGCGTCCACCGCGGAGCCTCGGCCGGCCCGGCGCGGCGATGGCAGTGTCCAGTGGTCCCGGCGGGCCGTGGATGGTTCGCGTCATCGGAACATCGTCCGATGGACGATGGCAGGAAGATCCGCAGTATCGAGCAGCACGAGCCAATCGATGGTCTTGAATTCCCGATCGATGGCCGGGGGCCCCAGAACTCGAGCCCCAATTCCCAGGTAGGCGGAGAACAGCGCCGGCACCTTCGAGGTCCCCGGGTCGGAGACTGTCAGGGCGCAACGGTGCCGGGCGCGGGGCTGAACCCGAAGGGTCGGGTGCACATGGCCCTGGGCGGTCAGGTAGGCGTGGACGCCGGCGCCTCGGGGCTGGTCCTGGCTGGTCAGCGAGCAGCATCCGAAGAGCATGGTCTTGTCGTTCCATGACAGGTAGGACGCCAGGCCCCGCCAGAGTAGATGCAGCACCCGGCCATTCCGGTGGGGCCGGGCCACGCAGGCCCGGCCGACCTCGATCGCGGCGGCGAGGGTGCTGGGGGGAAGGGATTCGATTTCAAACAGCCCCGCCGAGTAGTAGCCGTGTTCGGTGGCCATGTGGGCCGTCTGCATCCGGTAGGTTCCCACGACCGTGCCACTGGTGCGATCTTCGATCAAGAGGTGGTGGAACTTGCAATCGAATTCGTCTTCGTCCCGCCCGCTCTGGACGGAACCGTTGAGGCCCTCGTTGAGCTCCAGGTTGAAGACCTCGTAGCGGAGCCGGAGCACGCGGTCCAGGTCCTCGTCGCTCCGGGCAAAGCGGACTCCATACCGTCCGGAGACGATCGTCCCTGGAGGCGTCTCGCGAGGCGCAGGGCGCGTGAACTGGTTCACAGCGGTCATTGGGGCAGCAGCTTCAGGCCGGAGGCTTCTGTACGCAGGAAGAGCAGGCTGCCCTCCTGCACCACCGAGCCGGTCACCGACACCGGTCGGCCGACGGCGGGGAGGAGGCTCCGCCCGATCGGGGCACCATCGGGGTCGGTCAGGAGCAGGTGTCGCTCCGCTCCCGAGGAATCCCGGATCACCAGCATCGGCGGCAAACCCCCGGAGATGCAGCGCACCGCGCAGTCCAGGTGGGTCTTGCCTTCCCCCGGATTCATCACCCCCAGCCAGCACTTGGCATCCACGATTTCTCCGGTCAAGGTGTAGCGTCCGAGACTGGTCTGGGGGAGACGCGATGGCGCCGCGCCTCCCGAATCGGCCGGGCTGATCTCCGCCACCTCGAGCATCGTGGCGTTGCCCCGCTGGATCAGGCTCCCCAGTACCGACGCGGCGCGTCCGTCGTAGGGTGCCGCCGCCACGGTGGCGCCGTGTTTTCCCGCGGCGGCCAGCAGATAGCGGGTTACCGTGCCTCCCTGGGTCACGTCGAGGACCGGATACGGATGCGCCCGGATCACTCCCGTCACCGGCCGGGGATGTCCGTACTCGAACCTCGAATCGGCAAAGGAAGGCTGGGCCACGGCGGAGATCACCATCACGCTACTGGCGAGCAACCCGATGCCCGCCGCCGCCAATCGAGTGTGGCGCGCCAGGGTTGGATCCGCCTGGGGAAAGTATCCGACATAGAAGGGCGCGGAATCCGGCGCCGCTGCCCCGCTGGAACCATCGGAGATTGGAATCGTGACCGTTCCGATCGGATTGGCCCGGGGATCCACCAGAACCATCCCGTTCTCCACGGCCAGGTTGTAAGTCGGCACGGTGTCGTCGAATGGCGGCGGGGACACCCCCGACTCGGGGCGGTACTGGTAGCCGTGCCACGGGCAGGTAATACAGCCGTCTATGATCTTGCCTTCGCCGAGCGGGCCGTTCTGGTGACGGCAGACGTTGGAGACGCAGCTGAGCTTTCCATCGTAGCGGAACACGGCCACCCGCTCACCGGCCACCATCGCGACTCTCGCCCGCTTCTCAGGAATCTCGTCGACCCGACAGACGGGAATCCAGTCGGGGGGAACGGTGCGGCGTCGATCCACGCGGTGCTCCCGGATTGCGGCCGCGAGGTGGAGGCCGATCACCAGCACCGCACCTGCCCCGAGCATCGCCACGCCGATCACGCCGGTTTCGACCTGCATCAATCCGAGCGCGACGTGTCCAATCAGGAGGGCATAGGCGACGTATACCAGCATGTGCAGTGACTTCCAGAACCTGGGCGTGAGCACCGAAAGCCAGAAATCGTGACTGGTGGCGGCCATGAGCAGCAGAATCAGTAATGCGGCCAGGCCCAGCAGCTCGAAGGGGAATCCTGCCACGGAGACGAACGCGGTATTCGCGGTGAGGAGGCTCACGAACGGGTTCAGGTTGCCGAGTGCGTGGAACTGGAAGAGGGCGAAGCCCGCATGCCCGGCGGCTATCGTTGCCATCACGACGCCGAGATGCCTTCGGTTGTACAGGAGCGGGAGGAAGGCGGGAGAGAGTCGGCACAGCGGCCCGATGCACAGAATGACATGCAGGAGCACCAGCGCGGTCAGGCCGAGTCCACGGATGAGCGCGGTTTCGGGGGTCGCGTTGGGGTGGGTCGCGATCAGGGTGGCAGCGAACAGGCCGACCAGGACCGGCGTCCCCACGGCCAGATACACATCGTAGATCCGCTTCTGGCGGTTCCAGTTGACTGCGCGGTATTCGAGGCTCATTGGCCGGACTGGTGCAGTAATGCGGGGGGGATCGGCCGGACCGGAAAGTTCTTTCGTGCGGCGACGGCGGCGATCAGCAGCAGAGGCAGGAGCACCGCCAGCACGATCACCATTCGATAATGGCGGGCGCGCAGCTGCCGAATCATCGAATCCTCCGGAGCCGTGTCAGGAGCATCGGCCACAGCAGGATGGTCCCGGGAATGATCAGGACCCGAAACCCCCAGGTCCCGGCCCGGGCCGCGGGGTCGAGACGGCCGACCCAGCCGGCCACGAACGGCACCGCGAAGCACGCTCCCAGCGCCAGGTACCCCCCGGCCGCGACCACCAGGAACCGGGCCAGCATCTCACCCATGGGTTTCCATGCAAAGAAGGGATGGACTTCTCGGCAAACGCGCCTCGGACCGGTAAAGGTCCCGATCCCGTCACCCCCTATGGTAACCGCCGGCGCAAGGTCCCGCTTCGCACCCTGCTCCCCGGCCCCAACGCGCCTCGCGGGTCCGCCGTAACTCTGGCGGAACCGGAGCGGGCCGGCCAGATTCCGGGCTCCCCGCCGCAAAATCCCGCTGGAGACTGCCTCATGCGCCCGTGCACCGCCAACGCCGCTCGTCCGACCCGCTCCCTGCCGCGCTTCGCGGCTCTCAGCCTCGTCCTGGCCGCGGCGTCGCTGCCCCCAGGGATCGCGCTGCAGGCCCAGGCGCTGCCCGGCATTGCCGACAAGACCAAGGGCATGGACAAGCGTGACGGCTTCGTTCCGCTGTACTGGGATCCCGCCAGCGGCAAGCTTTGGATGGAGCTCTCCCCGGCCCGCCTCACCCAGGAGGTGCTCTACATCACGGGCGCGCCGACCGGTCTCGGATCCAACGATATCGGCATCGATCGGGGTCAGATCGGCCGTGAGCGCATTGTCCGGTTCCAGCGCATCGGCAACAAGGTGCTGATGGTGCAGCCCAACTACGGGTTTCGCTCCAGCGATACCAGCGTGGCGGCGCGCCGCGGGGTCGAGGAATCCTTCGCGATCTCCACGCTCTGGGGCTTCAAGGTCGAAGCCGAGAGCGACGGAGCCGTCCTGGTGGACGCGACCGACTTCGTGGTGCGGGATGTCCACGACGTTGTCGGCGCGCTGGCCCGCACCCGTCAGGGCACCTATCGCGTCGACGCGCAGCGGAGCGCGGTGGATCCGGGGCGCACCAAGGGATTTCCCAAGAACACCGAAATCGAAGTGATGATCACCTTCGTCGGCGACAGCCCGGGTGCCTGGGTGCGGGATGTCGCCCCCACGCCCGAGGCGCTCACGATGCGGGAGCGGACCTCGCTGGTCGAGTTGCCGGGTCCGGGATACACCCCGCGCGCGTTCGACCCCCGCTCCGGGTTCTTCTCCACCGAGTATATGGACTTCACCTCGCCCCTGGGCGTCGATCAGGTCCATCAGCTCCTCGCCCGGCACCGGCTTCAGAAGAAGAATCCCCGCGCCGCGATATCCGAGCCGGTGCAGCCGATCGTCTACTATCTCGACCGCGGTGCGCCGGAGCCGTTCCGATCCGCCATTCTCGAAGGCGCGCGCTGGTGGAATCAGGCCTTCGAAGCCGCGGGTTACAAGGACGCCTTCCGGGTGGAGCTGCTGCCCGAGGGCGCCGATCCCCTCGATGTGCGCTACAACATGATTCAGTGGGTCCACCGGTTCACCCGGGGCTGGAGCTACGGGAACACGGTCACCGATCCCCGTACCGGCGAGATCATCAAGGGGCATGTGACCCTGGGGTCGGAGCGGGCCCGGCAGGACTACATGCTGGCGGAAGGACTGTTGAGCCCGTACAAGACCGGCACCGAGAAGGCGTCGGCGGCGGAGGCCATGACGCTGGCCCGCCTTCGGCAGCTCGCGGCCCATGAGGTGGGACATACGCTGGGACTGCAGCACAATTATCTGAGTAGCGCCGCCGGCCGGGCATCGGTCATGGACTACCCCCACCCGGTGGTCAAGCTGACGGCCGCCGGCGCCATCGACCTGACCGACGCCTACGCCGTGGGGATCGGGGCCTGGGACAAGGAAGCCATCAAGTTCGGCTACAGCGATTTCCCTCCGGGCACCGATGAGCCGGCCGCCCTGGACGCCCTGCTGGCCGCGGCCCGAGCCAGGGGCCTCTTGTTCCTGACCGACCAGGATGCCCGGCCCTTCGGCAGCGCCCATCCCAACACCCACCTGTGGGACAACGGCGCCGATCCCGTGGTCGAGCTGGGACGCGTCATGCAGGTGCGCCGGGCCGCGCTGGACCGGTTCGGTGAGGAGGCCATCAAGAAGGGCGAGCCGCTGGCGCTGATGGAAGAAGTACTGGTTCCTCTTTACCTCCATCACCGATACCAGGTCGAAGCGGCCATCAAGGTCGTGGGGGGACAGTACTACACCTACGCGCTCCGCGGTGACGGGCAGGAGCCGCTCCACGCCGTGCCGGCGGCGGAACAGCGCACCGCGCTCCGAGCGGTGCTGGCGACGCTCAACCCCAGGGAGCTCGCCATCCCGCGGAAGCTGCTCGCCCGGATTCCGCCCCGCCCCTCCGGGTTTCCGGAGCACCGGGAGCTGTTCGACCGGGTGACCGATCCGGTGTTTGATGCGATCAGTCCCGCGGCGGCGGCGGCGGACATGGTGATCCAGGTGGTGTTCAATGCGGAGCGCGCCGCGCGCCTGGTCCAGCAACATGCCCTCGACCCGAGCCTGCCGGGATTGGGTGAAGTCATCGACAGCGTGCTCCGGGCGGGTGCGGCGCCGGCCGAGGATCCCTACGGCGCCGAGATCGCGCGTGCGGTGCAACGGGTGATGATCGACCGTCTCATGGGGCTGGCCCAGACGGCGAAAAGCTCCGAGGTCAGGGCCATCGCCCAGATGAAGCTGCGGGAGTTCATGAACGGACTGCCGTCCGCCTCCGGAGCACCGGCGGGCGGAACCGAGGCCTCCGCGCATCTGATGCTGTTGGCGTCGGACATTCGCAGGTTCCTGGAACGGCCCTGGGATCCGGCCGTGCTCCCCAAACCCTTTACCCCCCCGCCGGGCATGCCGATTGGCGAGGAGCCGTAGAGAAGCAGTCCATCAACGTTCAAGCGCATTCAAGGAGGCTTTGTTCATGACGCTCATCTCCCGTCGTATCGGTCTCCCGGTCTTCGCCATGCTGCTCGCGTGGCAGGGCCGTCCCCCGCGAGCCGGTGTCTCCGCGGGCAAATTCGATTCCTGCAGACTGCTCAGCCCCGGTGACGCCGCGGTGCTGGTGGGTGACGGTGCCACGTCCATGATGACCCAGGGCGGTCAGCTCTGCACTTGGAAGAGCGCCGGAAAAATGAAGCTCATGGTCCGCACGCCCGAATCGACCCGCACCAAGCCCGAGGTGACGTTCGACAACTACAAGACCGGGCCGCATACCAACTACACCATCGCCGACCAACCGGATCTCGGGGATCATGCCGTCTCGGCGATCACCCCCTACGGCGTGGAATTCATGGTGCTGAAGAAGGACCGGATTCTGTGGGTCCAGTACTTCGGGGCCTACGGGATGAAAGGCACCCCGGAAATGCTCGCGAAGGCCAAGCCGGTCATCAAGAAGGCCGTGGACGCGTTCTGAGCGGCGCGGGTTCGCTTATGAGTCTGCACGGAGTCCCTGACCGGTCGATGACATGACGCGCATTCCAAGCCCCGCGCTGGTGGCGGCAACGATTCTCCTCTGCGGAGCCGGGATCGCGGGCGGGTTCGTCTCTGTCGCCCGGGGGCCCTTGCGTCTGAATCGCGCGACCCTGGCCGAGCTGGGGCCGGTCGCTCCGTGCACCCGCGAATCGCGCTCGCGCCGGGGCGAGTGCTATCGCACCGCCTTGACCAGGATCGTGCAGGAGCAGGGGGTGGCGGCCGCGATCGCCGCGCTGCAGACGGTGGCGGGGCTCGACCGGGACGCGAACCGCGACGGCCACGTGTATGCCCACGGGATCGGGATCGAAGGCTACCGGCATCTCCGCAATGTTCCCGCCGCATTCGACCACTGTCCGGTCGAATTCGCATCCGGCTGCGGCCACGGCGTGATCCAGGCGTATCTGGAGAGTCAGTCCGCCATGGACAGCGTCACCATCAACCGACTCTGCGCCCCCTACCGCCGGCCCGACAAGCCGCAATGGCAGTTGTTTCAATGCGTACATGGGATGGGTCATGGACTGGACATGATGTATGGCGGGGATCTTCCCCGCGCTCTCGGCACCTGTGATCTGCTGGGCGAGGCCTGGGACCGGGTGTCCTGCTACGGCGGGGCGTTCATGGAAAACATCATGGAGGTGGTGGCGCCTCACCACCCCGCGACCGAGCTGGCCATGAACCATGAGCACGATCACATGAACATGGGCCATTCCGATTTCAAGCGGCTGGACCCGGCCCAGCCGCTCTATCCCTGTTCCATCATGGCCCGCAAGTATCTCCTCCCCTGCTACCAGATTCAGACCTCCGCCATCCTCCATTTCAACCATGGCAGCATCGCCAGGACAGCGGGCGCCTGCGACACCGCGCCGGAAGACATGCGGCCGGTCTGCTACCTGAGCCTGGGACGGGACATCACGTCGAAAGCCGGACGTAACCCGGAGAAGACCCGGGACTATTGCGACCAGGGCGGAGCGGATTACCGGAAGTGGTGCTATTTCGGGGCCGTCAAGGCCCTGATCGACTGGGGCGCCCGCGCCGAACCGGGCATCGCCTTCTGCCGGGTGCTGGGAAACGCGCGCGGGTCGGTGCTTTGCTACCGGGGGGTCGGCGAGCAGATCAGGGCCTTGATCGGGCCTCCGACCGAGCGCGCCGCGCTTTGCGCCACTGCGTCGACCAAGCCGGGCGTCGAGGCCTGCCGGTTCGGCGCCGCGATTCCCGGAAGCACGCCGCCGAAAGAAGACGGCTGAGCGCCTCGCTGATTTCTTCCC
>DASYPZ010000077.1:0-30468 GCA_036006105.1 Gemmatimonadales bacterium
AGAACGTCTCTCATCTGCGTTTTTGCCATCCTCGGCGTGACGGCCAGACCGGCCATCGCGCAGGATCCCGGCGTTGCCGCGGCCCGGAGAGTGGCTGCGACGGCACAACTCGCCGCGGAGGAGTACCGCCTGGGGGTGAGCGGCGGACGGGTCATTGCGAAGGAGGAAGTCGCCGAAGCCCAGCTCTTCCTGACTGAGGCGCGCCGCAGCCTGAAACTGCTTCCCGCCTCGTCGGTCGGGGTGGTGTCACGGTCGCTGGATACGCTCGATGCGATGGTCGGGCGCACCGCCCATCCCGACTCGGTCGCCGGACAGGTGGCGGTGATGCTCGCCGCGATGGCGCGCGATCTGAAAATCGATTTCGACGAGATCCCCGACCAGACGCCCTCGCTGGCGCGAGGACGGGAGATCTTCGAGACCACCTGCTCGGTGTGCCACGGACTGGCAGGCCGGGGCGATGGCCCGCAGGCGGCCGCGCTCACGCCGCGTCCCGCCAATCTCTCGGATCTGAACGGGTTGTCGGGCAGCTCTCCGCTCGATTTCTATCGCCGCATCACGATCGGCAGCGCCGGCACGTCGATGGCACCATTCGAGCATATCCTCTCCAAGCCCGACCGCTGGGCCGTCGCGCTGTACGCCTCCACGCTCCGGCTTCCGGCGCCTGCGGGCGTGGCACCGGCGAGCCTGCGGAACTTTTCCGCTACCGCCCGCCTGACCGACGCGGATGTCCAGGCGGCTCTGGGCCCGGGTGCCACGATTGCGCAGGTGGCGGCGGTGCGCGGCTCGGCCGGGGCGGGGGCACCGGGTCAGGTCACCGACCGGGTGTTCGCCGCGGTCCGCGCCCAGCTCGACAGCGCCTATCACCTGGCCCTCCTCGGCCGCAAGGAGGACGCGCGGGCCACCGCGATGGACGCGTATATCACTTTCGAGCAGGTCGAACGAACCCTCGCGGTGAAGAACCCGGGACTCACCTCACGGATCGAAGCCGCCTTCTCGGTGTTGCGAACCCGGGCGGGCTCGGGGGCCTCCGCCGCGGAACTGGGGAAGATCCGGGAGGATCTCAGCCGGGAGCGGGCCACCGCCGAGCGTACTGTGCTGGACCGGCTCTCGCCCTCCAACCTGCTGGTCCAGTCGTTCATCATCCTGCTGCGTGAGGGCCTCGAGGCCATTCTGGTGATCGGGGCGCTGATGGCCTTTCTGGTCAAGACCGGGAACGGGCATCGGCGGCGCGACATCCATCTGGGCGTCGCCGCGGCCGTGGTGATGAGCCTGCTGGTGGCGGCGGCGCTCGAAACGGTCTTCGTGCTGACCAGCGCGCATCAGGAGGGCCTCGAGGGCGCCGTGCTGATGCTCGCGACCGGGACGCTCTTCTACGTGAGCTACTGGCTGCTGTCCAAGATGGAAGTGGCCAAATGGAACCGGTTCGTGAAGGGGAAGGTGCAGAGCGCGCTGACCCGGGGCTCGGCGCTGGCGCTGGCCTCGGTGGCATTCCTGGCCGTGTTCCGCGAGGGATTCGAGACGGTGCTCTTCTACAAGGCCCTGGCGGTGTCGGGCGGTCCCGGCTCCTGGGCTCCGGTGCTGGGCGGCATCGCGGTGGGCAGCGTGGCCCTCGCCGCCGTCTACCTGGCCATGACCCGGTTCGGAGTCCGGCTCCCGCTCAAGCCGATGTTCGCGGTAACCAGCGCGCTGCTCTACTACATGGCCTTCGTCTTCGCGGGGAAAGGCATCGCGGAGCTGCAGGAGTCGGGGTGGGTGTCCTTGTCGCCGGTGGGGTGGGCTCCGCGCATTCCCGCGCTGGGGATCTACCCGACCCTCGAGTCGCTGGGGCTCCAGCTGGTGCTGGTACTGCTCGCGATCGCGGCCCTGGTCTGGACCTTCCTGATCGAGCCCCGCCGTCTTCACACCACCGCGGTCCTGGTGCCGGAGCCAATACCGCGGGAGCCCGACACGCCGGGCAAGGCCGATCGGCCGGTGCGCGACGCCACTCTGCTGCGCTCGATCGACCGGATCGAGACCGATCTGAATGAAGTGCGCTCCGAGCTGGAGCGGATGCGGGAAAAGGTGAACCCCGAAAGCGAGGTGAAGCGGAGGAGGGGTGACCGCGAGGAGTGAGGGAAGTCTTCCTTCCTCCGCCTATTTCTTGCCGCGCTCGAGATAGTCCCCCGCGGGCACCGGATCCCCCGTTTTCCATTTCATGTAGAGTGCCGCTCCCGTCACCATGATTCCGATCGCCACGACTTGCGCCACGGTGATCCCGCTGCCGATCCGATCTTCCTTGGCCCGAACGAACTCGATCAGAAACCGCTCGGCGCCGGCCAGCATCAGGTAGACGCTGAACAGCCAGCCGGTGGCGTGCCGATGTTTCCGGAGGCGCCACAAGACCATGAACAGCCCGATCATCAGCACCGCTTCGTAGATCTGGGTCGGGTGCACGGCCAGCAGCGTGTCGGGTGACGTTCCCGGCGCGCTGGTGACGCCGAACTCCCGCGCGAGGTCCCCGGCGGTGGTGGGCGGAAGTCCCTGAGGAAACTTGACGCCCCAGGGCAGGGTGGTGGGCCGGCCGTAGTCATCTCCCACCAGGAAACAGCCGATCCGTCCCAGTGCGTATGCCGCCGGCAAGGCGGGAGCCGAGAGGTCCAGTGTCCAGCGAATCGGCACGGAGAGCCGGCGGCTGTTGAGCAGCACCGCGAGCACGCCCCCGATGAATCCGCCGTACCAGACCAGACCGCCGCGGCTGAACAGCGCTCCCAGGTCGTGGGTCGCGGCCACATACCAGAGCTTGGCGCCGATGATGCCGCCGATCACCGCGGCGACGGTGATGTCCGCGGCGTAGTCGTGGTGCCATCCGCGCTCGCGGAGCTCGCGGTCCATGAGCCAGCCGCCCATGAGGAAACCGACCATCATCATCACGCCGTAGCCGGTGATGTTGAGCGGTCCGAGATGCAGATTCAGCGGATAGACGGTCGTCATACCGGCAAAATAACCGATTGGGTGCCCGGGATCGGGCCGCGATCGAACGGCTCCAGGTCGAGTCCGGCGGCCTCACCCCGGGCCAGGTGCCACGCGCCCGCCGCCGCGATCATCGCCGCGTTGTCGGTGTTGAGCCGGGGTGAGGCCACCACCACTCTTCGCCTGGCCCCCACCCGTTCGGTGAGCGCGACCCGCAACGCCTGATTGCAGGCGACGCCACCCACGATCACCGCCGCGTCTCGCCCGGTCTCGTCCAGCGCCCGAACCGTCTTGGTCACCAGCACATCGACCGCCGCATCCTGGAAGTCACGCGCGAGGTCGGCCCGGTCGGTGTCCAGGTCCCTGGACTCGCGCACCGCCCGCAGTACCGCGGTCTTGAGACCGCTGAAGGAAAAATCCAGGCCCTGCCGCAGCATCGGTCTGGGGAAATCGAACCGGCCGGCGCGGCCCCGCCGGGCCAGGCGCTCGAGCTCGGCGCCGGCGGGATAGCCGAGGCCCAGCAGGGTTCCCACTTTATCGAAGGCCTCGCCCGCGGCATCGTCCAGGGTCCGACCCAGGAGGCGATAGTCACCCCAGGCCGCCACGTCGAGCAGCATGGTGTGTCCGCCGCTCACCAGGAGGGCGATGAACGGCGGATCGAGGTCGGGGTGTTCCAGGGTGGGAGCGAAGAGGTGGCCCTCCAGATGGTGGACCCCGATCAGGGGCTTGCCCAGGCCCAGGGCCAGGCCCTTGGCGTACATCAGCCCCACCAGCAGCGCGCCGATCAGACCGGGTCCCGCCGTCACCGCGATGCCGCTGAGCTCACCGGGGCCGATCCCGGCTTCCTCGAGCGCGCGGTCGACCACCGGGCCGATGGTGCGGAGATGCTCCCGGCTGGCGAGCTCCGGGACGACGCCGCCGAACACCCGGTGAATATCCTGGGACAGAATGACGAGGCTGTCGAGAACGGGACGGCCGTCCTCGGTTCGGAGGACGGCCGCGGAGGTTTCGTCGCAGCTCGTCTCGATGCCCAGAATGCGGCTAGTCGCCACCGAGCAGATCGGACACGATGCGCTGATTCGAGGACGAGCTCCAGGGGTGCTCGCCGATCACCTTCTTGACGATGATGCCCTTCCGGTCGAGCAGGAAGCTCTCCGGGACGCCGGTGGTCTGGAACACCTTCTGGATGTCGCCGCTCTTGTCCTGGAGGACGTCGAAGGTGAGTCCGTATTCCTTGACGAACTGCTGCACGTCCGCAGTGTTCCCCTCGTCGACGCTGATGGCGATGATCCGGAGCCCCTTCGGGCCCAGCTCGCGATAGAGCTTCTCCATCGCGGGCATCTCCTCGCGACAGGGAATGCAGTAGGTGGCCCAGATGTTGACCAGGGTCACCCGGCCGTCGCTGGCCTGATGCAGCGACACCGAGTCGCCCCTCTGGATGTCGACGGCGGTGAAGTTCGGCGCGCGCTTGCCGACCTCCACCCCTTCGAGCTTGGGCCCGAACTTGACCAGCGCCACCGCGCCCAGCGCGAGGCCTCCGACGATGACACCCACCATGGTCCACTGCTTCGACATAGATCCTCTCAGACTGCTGTTGCGCACGCCAGCTTGAGTCGCCGCACCGCGGCCGCCGGGTCGGTCTCGCCGAAGACGGCGGTCCCCGCGACGAAGGTGTCGGCCCCGGCCTGCCAGGCACGGCGGATCGTGGCCGTCGTGATGCCGCCATCCACCTCGAGCGCCGCCGTGCTGCTCCGCGCGTCGAGCAGGTCACGCACCCTCCGGATCTTCCCGGACGCCCCTTCAATGTAACGCTGGCCGCCGAAGCCCGGATTCACCGACATCACCAGCACCAGGTCGAGGTCGTCCACGACCTCTTCGATCAGCCCGAGCGGCGACGCGGGATTGAGGGCGAGCCCCGCCTTCATGCCCCTTTCCCGGACGCGCGCCAGCTGGCGCTGGACGTGGATCGTGGCCTCGGGATGAAAGGTGAACACCGCCGCGCCGGCGTCCGCAAAATCGTCGACGTAGTGCTCCGGCTCGCTGACCATGAGGTGCACGTCCAGCGGCAGCGCCGTCAGCTTCTTGAGGGCCCTGATGAGGGGGGCCCCGAAGGTCAGGTTGGGCACGAAGTGGCCGTCCATGACGTCGACGTGGATCCATTCGGCTCCGCCCGACTCCACCTCGGCGATCTGGTCCTTGAGCCGGCCCAGATCGGCGGAGAGCACGGATGGCGCGATGCGGACGGTCACGGGCGCTCCGGGTTGAGGCTCAATTGCTGATCACCAGATTGATCCGGCTGTCGTGCGGACTGAATATCCCGGCGGAGGGCCGCTGTTCCAGGACGATGCCGGCCGGATTGCGCTGGCGCTTCTGGGTCGTGATGGTCCCGACCCGCAGCCCGACGGCTTCCAGCCGCTGACGGGCTTCTTCCTGCTTGAGGCCCATGACATCGGGCACCCGGATATCGGCCGGTCCCTTGCTGACCAGGAGATCGACCGCCGAGCCCGGCGGCCGAGTGGCACCGATCGCCGGTCTGGTGCCGGTGATGAGTCCCGGCTCGGACGAGCTGGGAATCGAGTCGATGCTCCCGATGCGCAGCCCCGCGGCATCCATCACCTGACGGGCCTGATCCACGTCGAACGCGAACACATCCGGCACGGTGACCGGGCCGGGGCCGCTGCTCAGGGTGATGTGGACCAGCGCACCGCCGGGCAGCGCCGTCTCCGGCGCCGGATCCTGCCAGACCACGTGTCCCGCGGGAACGACCGGATCGGGCTCCTCTCCCTCCATCTTGGAACGGAAGCCCTGCTGTTGCAGCTCCTTTTCCGCTTGCGCACGCGGAAGGCCGAGCACCCGGGCCACCTGATGCTCCCGGGTCATCAGGGGGGCGGGGTAGGCGACGCAGGTGACCAGGTACCCCGCGAGTGTCGCCGCGCCCAGGATCAAACCGATGCGCAACCGATCGCGTCCGCGGACCGTCGTCGGCCACACCTTCTTGGCGCGGCTCCAGAGGACGACCCAAACCGGGGGAGCGGTCACCTCATCCGACCCGCCGGAGCCGGGCACCATAGGCGCCGTCGGTTCCGTGTCGCTGGGGAAGGAGCACGAGGTCTCCGTCGGGGGTGAGCAACTGCGATGGAACCGTCGAGGACGGCTCGCGGCGGAATCGCGCATCGCTCGCGAGAAAGGCCTCGATCTGCACTTCGTTCTCCTCGGGTTCCAGGGAGCAGGTGGAGAAAAATAACAGCCCGCCCGGCTCGACGGCTTCCGCGAGCGCGCGAAGCAGCGTCCCCCCGGTGCCGGCCAGCTCGGCGAGGGCGATCTCCGATACCCGCCAGCGGGCATCGGGGTGCCGGGCAAAGGCCCCGGTCCCGAGACAGGGCGCGTCGAGGAGAATCGCCTCGAGGGGCCGGATCGGAGGGCGCCCGGCGTCCCCCACGAAGACCGCCGCGGGTCCGGCCCCGGCGCGGTCGAGATTCTGCCGGAGTCGGCGGGCTCGTGCCGGGCGAAGGTCGCCCGCGGCCACAAACGGTGCCCGGGCCGAAAACGCGATGGCCTTGCCGCCCGGGGCGGCACAGGCGTCGTAGAGGCGCATACCGGCGGGGAGATCGAAGTAGCGAACCACCAGCGCCTGGGCGGGGTCCTGGACGTAGCAGGATCCCGAGGCGAAGCCGGGCAGCTCCTGGGGGCGTCGTCCGGTGACCACGAGGCCGGCGCCGAAGGGCGCCGCCTCCCACGGAATGCCTTGCTGATCCAGGCCCGCGATCAGCGCCTCGAGACTCCAACGGGCCGGCTGAATCACCAGCGGAGGACGGGTGTTGTTGGCCACGAGCAGACGCTCGGTCTCCGCGAGGCCGAAGCGCGCCAGCCATCGGGTCACCAGCCAGACCGGGTGGGAATACTCGATTCCGAGCGTGTCGGCAGTGGGTGTTGCCGGCTCCGCCCCTGAATCCTCAATCCTCAATCCTGAATTCTGCGTTTCCGCCACTTTGCGGAGCACCGCATTGATGAACCCGCCGACCCGGGCTCCCCCGATCCGACGACCCAGGGTCACCGCGGTGTCCACCGCGGCGTGCTGGGGCACCCGTTCGAGGAAGAGCAGCTGGTAGGCGCCGAGTCGGAGGATATCCAGGAGATCGTCGCGAACCCCGCCGGCTCCGCCGGTCACGTGCGACGTGATGGCCTGATCCAGCGGGCTTCGGTGGCGCAGGACGCCCGCAGCGAGCTCGTGGGCCAGGCGCTTGTCGGCATCGGGAAGGCCGGACAGGGCGCGCTCCAGCGCCCGATCGAAGGGGACTTCGTGCCGAATGTCGTGCAGCACGCGCCAGGCCGCCGCCCGGGGCGGGAGTCCTGGGGCCGGCCCCTTGTTCAACCCGCCATGCCCCCGGTCGGCGAGGAGGGCGCCGCCACTTCGCGCCGGGGCATCCGGCCGGCGAGGAACGCCATCCGGCCCGCCTCGGTGGCGTGGCGCATGGCCTCGGCCATGGCAATGGGGTGGGTGGCCTCGGCGATGGCGGTGTTCATGAGAATCCCGTCCACGCCCTGCTCCATGACCAGGCAGGCGTCCGACGCGGTGCCCACTCCCGCGTCCACGATCACGGGAACCCGGAGCCGCCGCTTGATGGTGCGGATCGAGTAGGGATTGAGCAGTCCGAGTCCGCTCCCGATCGGCGACGCGAGCGGCATGACCGCGGCGCACCCGAGCTCTTCCAGCCGGAGCGCGGTGATCAGATCGTCATTGGTGTAGGCCAGAACCTTGAAGCCGTCGGCCACCAGCTCCCGCGCCGCGACCAGCAGCCCGGCCACGTCGGGCAGCAGGGTTTCCTGGTCACCGATGACCTCGAGCTTCACGAAATCGTTGAATCCCGCCTCCCGGCCGAGCCGGGCGTAGCGGATGGCTTCTTCGGCGGAGTAACAGCCGGCGGTATTGGCGAGCAGGAAGTAGCGGACCGGGTCCAGATGGTGGAGCACGCCCTCCGCCTTGCTGCGGTCCAGGTTCACCCGGCGGACCGCGACCGTCACGCACTCGGCGCCGGAGGCCGCGATGGCCGCGATCATCTGCGCATTGTCGGCGTACTTCCCGGTCCCGACAAAGAGCCGGGAGCGGAAGCTGTGCCCGCCGATGACCAGGGGACTGTCGGTCCCGACACTCATCTCATCCGCCTCCCACAAAGTGCACCAGCTCCACCTCGTCGCCGTCGTCGAGCTGAGTCTGCTCCAGCAGGGGACGCCGCACGATCCGACGATTGAGCTCCACGACCACCGCGCGGGCGTCGAGATCCAGCACCGCGAGTAATCCGGCGGCGGTAAGGGGTCCCTCGAACTGCTTCGGCTGTCCGTTCACGACCAGGTGCATGTCAGTCCTCCGCGGTCCAATGGCCCACCAGCGCGGCCGCGGTCGCCGCGGGATCGGGGGCGTCCCAGAGGGCGGTGATCGCCGCGGCGCCCCACGCCCCGGCGCGTCGCACCTCTGCCGCGCGTTCCGGAGTCACGCCGCCGATGGCGACCACCGGAACTCCGAGGGAGCAGAGATCCCGCAGCCAGGCCAGGCCGCGAGCCGGCCGGCCGGGGTGGGTCGCGGTCTCGTACACGTTGCCCGCGATCAGGTAGTCCGCGCCTTCCGCGATCGCCGATTCCGCGGCTTCCCGGCTGTGCACCGAGACGCCGATCCATCCTCCCGGGAGCGCCCGCCGGGCATCGGCCGGCGCCAGGTCAGTGCGGCGGAGCTGGACGCCCTGGGCATGGACCGCGCGGGCCAGGTCCGGGCGGCCGTGAACCACGACCGCCGCCTCGGGTGGCTGGGCCAGCGCCGAGACTCGCGCGGCAAAGGCCGCGAGCTGCGCGGTGGTTCCACCGGGCGCCCGCACCACCAGCCCGATCGCCGGGCCGAGGGAGGCGAGGGCCGCGGCCCGGACCCCGAAATCGGCGGCGCGACAGATGACATCGGTGGTCACGGCAAAGAGACGCGGAAGCGGCCTCATGCGAACACCTGGCCCGCCGCGGCGCCCCGGCCCCGAATCCAGTCCGCCGCCGGCATCCGGGATTTGCCCGACGGCTTGACCTCGAGGACCCGCACCGCCCCCCGCGCGGTGGCGACGGTCAGCGACGGGGTCACGGTCAGCACTTCGCCGGGCTCGCCGACTCCGGGAACCGCGGCCGCGCCGAAGAGTTTGAGCTCCTGGCCGTCCAGGACGGTCCACGCGCCCGGCTCCGGGTCGAAGGCCCGAATCCCCCGGCTTACCACCTCGGCGTCGCGGTTCCAGTCGATCCGGGTGGTGGCCCGCCCGATCTTGGGAGCGTAGGTCGCGCGGAGCTCGTCCTGCGGCTCCGCCACAGCTCCCCCGATGCGGAGGAGCGCCAGCGCTTCGACCAGCGTGTCCGCGCCCAAGGCGGCCAGCTTCGTGGTCAGGGTTCCGGCGGTCTCCGACGGCTCGATCTCCACGGTGCTCCGGTGCAGAATCGGGCCCGTATCCATGCCGGGCTCCATCGCCATGATGGTGATGCCGGTCTGGATGTCCCCCTCCTTGATGGCCCAGTTGATCGGGGCGGCGCCGCGAAACCGGGGCAGCAGCGAGGCGTGGACATTGATCATGCCGCGAGTCGGGAGCGAGAGCACGTCGGATTTGATGATGTGCCCATAGGCGACCACGACGCCGATCTCGGGTTGCCAGTGGCGCAGGGCGGCGAGAAAGACGTCGCCCCGGGGCCGCTCGGGCTGGAGGACGGGGAGTTGATGGCGCAGGGCGGCCCGCTTGACGGGGGGTGGCACCAGCGTGGACCGGGAGCGGCCATGGGGCTTGTCGGGCTGGGTGACGACGCCGACCACCTGGGCGCGCTCGGCCAGCAGGGCCTCGAGGCTCGGCACCGCGAACTCCGGAGTGCCGAAGAAGACGATGCGCATTACTCCGGCCGCGCGTGCTCCGGACGGATCGTCTTGATGACGCCCTCCCCCCGATGCTCCTTCTTCCACCGGGCCACCAGGAGCTGGCGTTTGAGGGCGCCCAGGTGATCGATGAACAGGATGCCGTCGAGATGGTCGATCTCGTGCTGGATGGCCCGGGCCAGGAGACCGGCGGCCTCCTTGCGGTACGGCTGGCCGTTGCGGTCCAACGCTTCGAGGACGATGCGATCCGGCCGGGTGACCTCGCCGTACACTTCGGGAATCGACAGGCACCCCTCTTCGGCGCGGTCCCGTCCTTCCACGCTCACGATCACCGGATTGACCATGACGAATCGCTCGTGCTCGACGCCGACCACGGCGACCCGGGTGGCCACCCCCACCTGATTGGCGGCCAGTCCCACACCCTTGGCGGCGTCCATGGTCTCGAACAGATCATCGATGAAACGCCGCACCTCGGCATCCACCGCGGAGACCTTGGCGCTCTGCTGACGGAGCACCGGTGAGCCGAGCAGGTGAAGATCGCGTACCGCCATGCCTACGCCGTGGGAGAAATGTTCTCGCCGACACGAACGATCCGGCCCCGCTCGACCACCAGCGTCGCGGTGCCGCTCTCGATGGTCACCTTGTCTTCCTTGATGTCCTTCACCCTGCCGACGATGCCGCCCGCGGTGGTGATGTCATCCCCCTTCTTGAGGCCGCCCAGCAGATCGGCGTGCTTCTTCCGGGCCACCGACTGGGGACGGATGAGGAGGAAATAGAAGATCAGGATGATCGCGCCGAACTGGAACAGCAGAATGGCGAGCGAGCTGCTGCCGCTCCCGCCGGAAGGAGCCATCACGCTTGCGAGCAGGGTCGTCATGCTTCCTCTTTCGCATGGTAGCGCCGGAGCCATTCGCGGCTCCAGCGATCGAAACTCCGTGCCAGGATCGCGGCCCGGGCCAGCTCCCCGATGCGCAGCAGGAACCGCACATTGTGGAGCGAGATCAGCCGCAGCCCCAGGATGTCTCCCACGACGAACAGGTGCCGCAGGTACGCCCGGGAGAATCTGGCGCAGGTGGCGCAGTCGCACTCGGCGTCCAGCGGCCGCTCGTCGGTGCGGTGCGCCGCCTTGCGAATGTTGACCCGGCCGGCCGAGGTCCAGGCGCTGCCGTGGCGCCCATTGCGGGTAGCGGCGACGCAGTCGAAAAGATCCACGCCCCGCGCGATGCCCTCGACCAGATCTTCGGGAAAACCGACGCCCATAAGATAACGGGGACGGTCCCGGGGGAGCGTTTCAGCCAGCGCCTCCAGCACGCGGTGCATGACTGGCTTCGGCTCGCCGACCGAGAGGCCGCCTATGGCGGTGCCGGTCCAGGGGCCCCGCTCGAGCGTGCCCTCGAGCGAGCGCATCCGCAGGTCGTCGTGGGACCCGCCCTGGATGATGGGCCACAGGGTCTGGCGCGGTATGGTGGTAGGGCGGAAGGGCGGTACGGGATCGTCTACCGCCTTTCCGCCGTCCCGCCCTACCGCCAGCGCGTCATGACGCGCCTTGCACCGATCCAACCAGCGAAGCGTCCGCTCCATGCCCTCCTCGGCCAGCTCCCACGAGGCCTGGCCCGGGACCACATGATCGAACGCCATCGCGATGTCGGAGCCCAGCGCGTGCTGGATGTCCATCGAGGATTCGGGTGTCAGGGTCCGGACCGATCCGTCGATGTGGCTGGTGAACTCGACGCCGTCTTCGCCGATTTTTCGGAGGCCGGCGAGCGAAAACACCTGAAAGCCCCCGGAGTCGGTCAGCATCGGCCGCCGCCAGGAGGTGAACCGGTGCAGGCCCCCCATCGCGCCGATCACGGCCTCGCCGGGACGGAGATGGAGATGGTAGGTGTTCCCCAGGATGATCTGGGCGCCGGCCTGCTCCACCTCTTCGGGGTGCAGCCCCCGCACGGTCCCGTAGGTGCCGACCGGCATGAACGCCGGGGTGAGCACCTCGCCGTGGGGGAGCCGCAGCGTCCCGGCGCGCGCCGCGCCCTCGGACGCGTGCAGGGTGAACTCGAACATGCCGGGAGCTTCCCCGCTTCCCGTCACAGGATCACCATCGCGTCCCCGTAGCTGTAGAAACGGTAGCGCTCCGCCACCGCGCGCCGGTAGGCGGCCAGGGTGGTCTCGTAACCCGCGAACGCCGCCACCAGCATGAGCAGGGTGGACCGGGGGAGGTGAAAATTGGTGATGAGGCGGTCCACCACCTGGAACCGATACCCGGGGGTGATCATCAGCCTGGTCTCGCCGGGGCCGGGCGCCACGGTCCGGTCGCTTCGGGCCACCGATTCCAGGGCCCGGACCACGGTGGTGCCCACCGCCCACACCGCCGCGCCGCGCCGCCGCGCCGCCGCGATCGCATCCGCCGCCGCGTCGGGAATCTCGAAGCGCTCCGGATGCATGGGATGCCGGGCGAAGTCCTCCGTCTCCACCGGCTTGAAGGTGCCCGGACCGACCTCCAGGTCGAGCCGGGCGATCGCCACGCCGTTCTGCTCGAGCGCACCGAGCAGCGCCGGCGTGAAATGCAGGCCGGCGGTCGGCGCCGCCACGCTGCCCTCCCGTTCGGCGAAGACGGTCTGGTAGCGGACCTCGTCATCGGGGTTGGGATCGCGATCGATGTATGGGGGGAGCGGCAGGCGGCCCAGCCGATCCATCGCCACGGCAGCCGTCGCTCCGTGAAATCGCACCCGACGATAGCCCTCGGGCAATTCCTCGAGGGTCTCGATCTCGATGCCTGCGCCGAGATCGATCCGCTTGCCGGGCCGGAGCGCGCTCCCCGGCTTGCCGATCGCGATCCACTCCTCGGGGCCGGCCGGGTGCAGCAGCAGCACCTCCGCCGGGGCCCCGGAAGGGCGCCGACCGAGCAGACGAGCGTGGCGGACCTTGGTGGAGTTGAGGACCAGGAGATCGCCGGACGGAATCAGATCGACGAGATCGGAGAACCGGCGGTCCTCCGGCTCGTCCTTGCGTCCTTGCGACCTTGGGTCCTCGCGACTGATCACCATCAATCGGCTCGCGCCCCGCACCTCGCTCGGCGATTGCGCGATCAGCTCAGGGGGTAGCTCGTAATCGAAATCCGAGGTGCGGAGGGACACCGCCACATCATCCATCGAACAGCGCGGCCTGCCCGTTCGGCGGCGGCGGAGTGATGCCGAAGCGCCGGTAGGCGTTCCCGGTGGCCATGCGGCCCCGCTGAGTGCGCTCGATGAATCCCTGCTGCAGCAGGTAGGGCTCGTAGACTTCCTCGAGGGTCCCGGCGTCTTCACCCACCGCCGCGGCGATAGTGCCGAGACCGACGGGGCCGCCGCCGAACTTCTCGATGATGGTGGTGAGGATCCGCGCGTCCATGTCGTCGAGGCCGAACTCGTCCACGTTGAGTCGGGCCAGCGCGTCCGCCGCCACCGGTGCCGTGATCACGCCGTCGGCCTTCACCTGGGCATAGTCACGCACCCGGCGGAGCAGCCGGTTGGCGATCCGGGGCGTGCCCCGGCTGCGCCGGGCAATCTCCACCGCGCCCTCGGGCTGGATCTCCACCTTGAGAATCCCCGCCGAGCGATGAACGATCCGGGCCAGCTCCTCGGGGGGATAGAAGCTGAGCCGCTCGACGATGCCGAACCGGGCCCGCATCGGCGGGGTAAGCTGGCCGAAGCGGGTGGTGGCGCCCACCAGGGTGAAGGGTTCGACGGTCATCGGAATGGTCTGCGCATTCGGCCCGTCGGCGATGCGCACGTCCACCCGGAAGTCCTCCATCGCGGGATAGAGGAATTCCTCGAGCTGGGGCCGGAGCCGATGGATCTCATCGATGAAGAGGATGTCGCCCTTGCCGAGCCCGGTGAGCAGTCCCACCAGGTCGCCGGGCCGCTCGAGCACCGGACCGGAGGAGGTCCGCAGCTGGACTCCCATTTCCTTGGCGAGCAGAATCGCCAGGGTCGTCTTGCCGAGGCCCGGGGGGCCGAAGAAGAGGATGTGATCCAGCTGATCGCCTCGCCCCTTGGCGGCGTCGATGGCGATCTGGAGCGAGGCCTTGAGGGCCGCCTGACCCACGAACTCGTCCAGCCGGGACGGGCGCAGGGCCGCCTCGGCGCCGCCTTCATCGGGCAGCGCGGCCGGGGTGGTGACCTCGATCCGGCTCAGAGCGCGTTCGCCTTCCAGCGCACCGGACGCATCCCGGGCGCGAGCTCGTGCTTGGTGTGACAGGAGACGCACCGGTCGACGGCCTTGGTGGTTCCCGCGGCCACGAACTTCCGGTTGGTGGATCCGCACTTGGTGCACTGCCATTCCGCGGTCACGTGCGGGCTGCTGGACACGGCGATCATCCCCGTCCTCCTCGTGGGGTAGTGAGTTGCTGCAGGGCCCGCCGGACCAGCGCGGCCACGTCGTCGGTACGCGCTTCCGCCAGCGCGGCCCGGATGGCTTCGTCGGCCACGGCCGGCGCATAGCCCAGGGCCTGGAGCGCTTTCGCGGCCTCGTCGGCGGGACGGCCCCGTCCCGGCGCCGGTGAGATGGCCAGATCGCTGAAGCGATCCGACAATTCCACGATCAGCTTCTCGGCCCGCTTCTTTCCGATCCCGTTCACCGTGCTGAGCGCCGCGACGTCCTTCCCCTGGATGCTGCGCACCGCGCGCTCCGGCCCCAGGGTCGACAGGATAGCGAGGGCCAGCCGGGGGCCGAGACCGGTGGCACCGAGCAGCCGCTGAAAGATGGCCCGCTCGACCACGGAGTCGAAGCCGTAGAGGGTCCAGGCATCTTCCCGGATGACCAGCTCGGTATACAACAGGCAGCGGGCGCCCTGGGCCGGCAACCGCTCGAAGACCCCGAGCGGAACCGACACCTGATACCCGACCCCGCCATCGGTCTGGACCAGCACCGCCTCGCCCTGACGATCGGCCAGCACGCCGGCCACGGTGGCGATCATCGGCCGGCTCCGGGCCGCGCCGCGGTGAAGAAGTGGGTCAGTGCCACCGCCACCGCATCGGCGGCATCGGCGGGGCTGGGAGGCGCTTCGAGCTTGAGGAGCTTGGCCACCATGTATCCCACCTGCGGCTTGAGCGCCGCGCCGCGGCCCACCACCGTCTTCTTGACCAGCGCCGGCGAATACTCCGCCACCGCGACGCCCGCTTCGGCCCCCGCCAGGAGAATCACTCCCCGCGCATGGCCCAGGACCACGGTGGTCCGCACGTTGGTGGCGTAGAAGATGCCCTCGACCGCCAGCACATCGGGGCGGTGCCGCTGGAGCAGCTCGGTGAGGCCCTCATGGATGATCTGCAGCCGCCGGGCCAGCGAGTCCTTCGAGCCGGTCCGGATGATCCCGCACTCGACCAGCCGAAGCAGCCGCCCGGCATCACGGGGCTTCTCCACCACGCCGAAGCCGACCGTCGCGGTGCCCGGGTCGATGCCCAGCACCTTCATCGATGGAGGGCGATCAGGCCTCGGCCTCGGCGAGCGTCGCGGCGTCGATGTCGAAGTTCGAGAAGACCTTCGAGACGTCGTCGAGATCCTCCAGTGCTTCCATCAGCTTGAGCAGCTTCGAGGCGTCGGCGCCCTCGACCTTGACCGTATTCCGAGGCACCATCGCGAGCTCGGCGGACTCGATGGCGTATTTCTTGGATCGAAGCGCGTCCTGGACCGCGTGGAAGGTACCGGGCAGGGTGCTGACCACGTATTGCTCCCCGTCGCGGACAAAGTCCTCCGCGCCGGCTTCGAGCGCGTCTTCCAGCGCCTGGTCCTCGGGATAGCGCTCGGCGTCGAGGTAGACCTGACCCTTCCGCTCGAACATCCAGGCCACCGAATTGGTGGCGCCGAGGTTCCCATTGTTGCGGCTGAAGGCGTGGCGGACTTCCGCGACGGTGCGATTGGGGTTGTCGGTGGTGGCCTCGATGATGATGGCCGCGCCCCCGGGCCCGTATCCCTCGTAGGCCACCTCTTCGTAGGTCTCGCCCTCGAGCTCGCCGGTGCCCTTCTTGATGGCCCGGTCGATGTTGTCGTTGGGACAATTCACCGCCTTGGCGGCATCGATGGCGGTTCGAAGCCGGGCGTTGCCGCCGGGATCCCCGCCGCCGGCCTTGGCGGCGACGATGACATCCCGGATGCGCTTGGCCCAGACCGCCGAGCGCTTGTTGTCGGTGGCGGCCTTCTTGTGCTTGATCTGCTTCCACTTGCTGTGGCCCGCCATCGCATCGCTCCCGTCGTCGTTCCGGGGTGAATAATGGCCCCGGGGCAGGGTTCCGGCAATTCGCCCAGCGGAACTATCTTGCGAAACAGTATAGTTTCTGATAAGGTAGTTGCATGCGACCCCCTTCTCCGCTCAGCCCGCCGGTCTACCACGTCCTCCTGGCCCTGGGAGACGAGGTGCTGCACGGCTACGGCATCATGCGCCGGTTCGAGGAACTCACCGGGGGAGACCAGCTTCTCCCCGGGACGCTCTATGCCACCCTGGCCCGCATGGTGGAGCTCGGGCTGATCGAGGAGGCGCGGGCGCCGTCGGGCGATCAGAGCGGCGGCGCTCCCCGGCGCCACTATCGGGTCACCGGACGGGGCCGCGCCCTCGGACGCGCCGAAAGCGAGCGGATCCGCAAGCTGGTCGAGGTGGCCCGGCGCCGGGCCTGGCTTCCGGGCGTGGCCCGGTGAGACGGACCCCGGGCCACGTCATGGAGTCGCTGGCGCTGGGGTTGTTCCGGCTGTCGCTCCGGATGTTTCCCCGGGCGCTGCGGGAATCGTCCGGGGAGGAGATGGCGGCGTCCTTCGGGGCGGCGCTGCGATCCCGGCGCGGCGCCGCGGCGCTCTGGTATCTGTTCCAGGCATGCGGGGATGCGATTCGGGCCGGCTGGTCCGAGCGCCTTCGGCGGAGGGAACCGCCTCGGTCACGGGAGCCCATGATGTCCATGCTGTGGCAGGACCTGCGCTATGGCGCGCGTACCTTGATCAAGAATCCCGGCTTCACCGCCGTCGCGGTGCTGACCCTGGGCCTCGGCATTGGCGCCAACGCGGCGATCTTCAGCGTGGTCGACGCCGTGTTGCTCACTCCGCTGCCGTTCCGGGAGCCGGAGCGCCTGGTCGAGATCACCGAGTCGCGGGTGGACCGCTGGAGCCGGTCGTCGGTGACCCATGCGAACTTCTGGGATCTCGCGGAGCAGAACCGGACCTTCGAGGGCATCGCGGCGTTGCGGTACGGCTCCATCAATCTCACCGGCCGGGATACGCCCGAGCGGCTGAGCCTGGGCTCGGTGTCGGCCGGTTTCTTCACGGTGCTGGGCGTCACGCCCGTGGCCGGGAGGACCTTTGCGCGGGGAGAGGACGTCCCGGGCGGGAATACCCATCTCGCGGTGCTCTCGCACCTGCTCTGGACCCGGGCTTTCGCGGCCGATCCCGGGATCGTCGGACGCGCGATCATCCTGGACGGCCAGGCCTACACCGTGGTCGGGATCCTGCCCGCGGGCCAGCCCTGGCTCGACGCGGCGGACGTCTTCGTGCCCATGGTGCACGAGCCCAACGCCGACCGGGGCAGCTTCGAGCTCTCGGTGATCGGCCGGCTGGCCCGGGGGGTCTCGTTCGCGGCCGCGCGCACGGATCTGACCGGCATCGCGGGCCGGCTGGCGGCGGAGTATCCCAAGGATGACACCGGCATGGGCATCACGATGGATCCGTCGTCGAGGTGGGTGGCCAGCGACGGCATTCGTCGGGCCCTGTTCATTCTGATGGGAGCCGTGGGGTTCCTGCTGCTCATCGCGTGCGTCAATCTCGCCAATCTCTTCCTGGCCAAGGCCACGGGGAGGGTGAAGGAGCGGGCCCTGCGCGCCGCGCTGGGCGCGAGCCGGATCCGCCTGGCGCGCCAGACGCTCACCGAATCGCTGATGCTCTCCGGGGTCGGGGCCGGATTCGGCCTGCTGCTCGCGCTTGCGATCGTGCGTCTGCTCAAGACGGTCGACCCCGGTGGGATTCCCCGGCTCGCCGACGTGGGTCTCAATCTGAATGTCCTGGGATTCACCGCCGCGGCGACGGTCCTGACCGGGCTGCTCACCGGGCTGCTTCCCGCGATCCAGGCCGCCCAGGGCGACCTCGCGACCACGCTGCGTGAAGGGGAGCGCAATCAGGGGGGCGGAAGACTCATGGGCCGGTTGCGCGGGCTGCTGGTGGCCATCGAGGTCGCCGCCTCGCTCGCGCTGCTGGTGGGCGCCGGCCTGCTGCTGCGCAGCTTCGGGCAGGTGCTCCACGTCGACCGCGGGTTCCAGACCGAGAACCGCACGCTCGCGGAGGTCGCGCTGCCGCGGAGCTACAAGCCCGAGCAATCCGATCAGTTCATCAGCCAGTTCACGGCCCGGCTCTCCAGCACGCCCGGTGTCACCGACGTGGCGGCGGTCTCGATGCTTCCGTTGCGCGGGACCGGCACCGGGCTCGGGTTTGCCGCCGCCGACAAGCCTTCTCCCACCACCAATGCGGTGCCCTGGGCCAGCTGGCGGGTCATCACCGCGGGTTATTTCCGGGCCCTCGGGGTCCCCTTGCTCAAGGGCCGGGATTTCACTCCGCAGGACGTGATTGGACGGCCCTGGAAGGCGATCATCAGCCGCCGCGTGGCGGAGCGGCTCTGGCCCGGCGAAGACGCGGTGGGCCGGCAGATCATTCTCTGGAAAGGGCAGACCGAGCGCCCCGCCGAGGTGATCGGTGTCGCGGGAGACATGCGGGACTGGGGCCTCGACGATGAGCCCTCGCTCGCGGTCTACTTCCCCTACTACGGCGCGGGCGCTTCGACGATCTACTTCGTCGTGCACGGGACCGCGACGCCCGAATCACTCAAACCGGTGCTGCGCCAGGCCCTGGGCGAGTTCGACTCCAGCCTGCCGCTCTCCCGGGTGCGGAGCCTGGAGCAGTTGGTGGGAGAGTCGGTGGCCTCGCGGCGATTCATCATGGTCCTGCTGGTGGCGTTCGCCGGCGTGGCGCTGATGCTGGCGCTCGCTGGCGTCTACGGCGTGCTCGCCTACGCGGTGTCGCGGCGCACCGGAGAGATCGGGGTCCGGCTGGCCCTGGGCGCGAGCCCGGGCAAGGTGCTTCGCCTGATCGTCGCGCAAGGGATGAAGCCGGTGGTGGCGGGGCTGCTGGCGGGCATCGCCGCGGCGCTCGCGCTGACCCGGCTCATGGCGAGCCTGCTGTTCGGGATCGGGGCCACCGATATCGTCACTTATGCCGGTGTGGCCGGCCTGCTGGCGGGAGCGGCGCTGCTGTCGTGCTACGTGCCGGCGCGCCAGGCGCTTCGGGTGGACGTGGTGGCCGCGCTCAGGAAGGAGTAGCGGCGCGCAACGCCGCCTGACGCGCCGCCCGGCCCAGGACATCCGCCACTTCACTTCCCAGGACCTCGCGCGCCGGCGCCACCAGCAGCTGAAGGACCGGACCGGCCTTCTCGCGCCGAGGCTCGTTCAGCTCCGCCAGGGCGGCCACGAGGGCGCGACGGAGCGGCGCGGGAATACTCAAACTCGACAACCGGCGATCCAGTGCGATCACCCGGCGCTTCACGCCCCGCTCCGGTTGGGGTGGCCAGAGGAGGAGGTCTTCGGCGACCCGCAGGGTAAGCCACAGGGCAAAGACGCCTTCCCGACGGGGGCCGCGGGGCGTATCCCCCATGAGCTTGATCAGCGCCGCGCCTCCCGGACTCAACAGACTCATCGGGGCAGCTTTCGCAGGGCTTCCAGCACGTCGTCCGGTGTGAGGTCCTGCAGACAGCGATGGTGGACCTCCGGGCATTGGGCTCCGCCGAAGGCCGAGCAGGGCCGACAGTACAGCTCCCGTTGCAGCACGGTCGCCTTGGCGTGATAGGGAAAGAATCCGAAGGGTTCGACGGTGGGCCCGAACAGCGCCACCACCGGTGTACCGACCGCCGTGGCCATGTGCATGACGCCGGTGTCTCCCGAGATCAGAGCCCGGGCTCGCTTCAAGACCGCCGCCGAGCCGGGCAGGTCGAATCGGCCGGCTGCGGAAACCGCCCGCTCGCCCCCGGCCTCGGCCACCGTGTCGGCCACCGCACCATCTTCGGGGCCTCCGACCACCACGATATCATTGCCGGCATCCACCAGCCGACGGACCAGCGCGGTCCAGTGGTGCACGGGCCATCGCTTGGTGAAATGGGCCGCCCCCGGCGCCACCGCGATGAGCTGGCGGACCGCGCCGATGCCGAGCTCTCCCAGAAACTGCTCCGCGGCGCCCAGGGTGGGCCGGGAGAGAAACATTTCCAGGGAACCTTCATCGGGAGCGACATCGAGGCCGCGCGCGGCGTCGAAATATCGTTCCGCCGTCGGACGCCGGTCCCGGTAGATGTCCCGCTTGGCCCGGATCAGCGCGGCGCGAGCCAGCCGATGCTTGGGGTAGGTGGTCCAGCGCCCCCCGATCCGCCGTCGAAGCGCCAGACTCCGGAGACTTCCGTGCAGGTCGAGCTGGTGACTGAATCCACGCCCCTTGAGCTCGCGGCCCAGACTTGCCAGCGACCGGCTCTCCTCCCATCCGATGACCTCGGTGACCCGGGGATTGTGGGCCAGCAGGGGCGCAAAGACCGCCTTGGTCAGCACGGTGACCCTTGCCTCGGGGTGGCGGCGACGCAGGGCGCGCAACAGCGGAGTCATGAGGAGGATATCCCCGATGGCGCTGAAGCGGACGATGAGGATGTCGGGCGGCACGGCGGGAATGTAGCCATGTGAAATGGGGTCGCCAGCGCGTTAGCTTCTCAACATGGCTGATCGCACGGCGTGGCGGCTCCTCGGCGCGGCAAAGCCGTATTGGGGGCTTCTCCTTCTCGGACTGCTGGCCACGTTGCTGGCCTCGTTGCTCGATGGGGTCACCGTCGTGATCCTGGTGCCGCTGCTCAAGGCCCTGTTCGGCACCGCCGGCGCCCTGGCGGGGCAGGGGACGATGCTGGAACGGGGCACCGACCGGTTTCTGGGTCCGCTGGTGGCCGGCCTCGCGCCCCGGGAGGCGGCCGCGCGCTTCGTCCTGATCCTCCTGCTGGCGCTGGTGGTGAAGAATGTGATGCAGTATGCCGCCAACCAGCTCTCGGTCGCCGTGCAGGAAGGGCTGGTACGGGATCTCCGCATCAGGCTGTATCGCCACCTGCTCTCTCTGGACCTCGACTTCTTCCAGCGCACCCGCGCGGGGCAGCTGATCTCGGGAGTGATGGTGGATGCCGACCGGGTCAAACAGGCCGTCACCGCCTCGCTCGCGGCGCTGTTCCAGAACGCGGTGGTGATCGTCACGACCATCGCCATCATGGCGTTCATCTCGCCTCGTCTCACCCTGATCACCCTGGCGGCGGCGCCGATCCTGGTCCTGGGCATCCGGGCCCTGCTCACCCGGCTCCGACGGCACTCGAGGCTCTGGCATCAGGAGCAGGCCGAACTCACCGCGACCGTCACCGAGCGCCTGGGAGCGATGAAGCTGATCCGGGCCTACGGCGGCGAGGAGGTCGAAGCGGCCTTCTTCGCGGACCAGGCCAGCCGGTACCGGAAGCGGGTCCAGCGGACCCAGCGCTATTCGTCGATGACCAGTCCGGTGAGCGAGGTGTTCGGCGGCCTGCTGCTGATTCTCATCATCTGGGCCGCGGCCAATCCGTCGATTACCGGAGTGACCCTGGGCGCCGGCGCCACCATCGGGTTCCTGGTGGCCGCGCTCAAGATCATGTCTCCGATCAAGTCCATCTCGCAGTTCCCGGCCTCCTGGGCCATCGCGGTGACCAGCGCCGAGCGGGTGTTCGGGATTCTGGACCAGCCGGCGGCCGAGGTGGATGCGCCGAATGCGCGGCCGGCGGTCTTCGAGCGGGATATCGTATTCGACCATGTGAGCTTCGCGTATGAAGCCGGGAATCCGGTCCTCCGGGACGTGTCATTCACCATGCCCAAGGGCAGCGTCACGGCCATCGTGGGCCCGTCCGGCGCGGGGAAGACATCGCTGCTCGAGCTGCTGCCGCGGTTTCACGACCCCGCGTCGGGTGAGGTGCGTCTGGATGGCGTGGCGCTCCCGGGCTTCACCCGCGCCTCGCTCCGGTCGCTGCTGGGCGTCGTCAGTCAGGACACGGTGCTGCTCAACGATACGGTTCGCGCCAACATCGCCTACGGGCGTCCCGGGGCCAGCGCCGAATCGGTGGCATCCGCCGCCCGCGCCGCCAATGCCGCCGAATTCATCGCGCAACTCCCCCAGGGCTACGATACCCTGCTCGGCGAGCGGGGCACCCGCCTGTCGGGGGGTCAGCGGCAACGCATCGCCATCGCGCGGGCACTGCTGCGCGATCCGCCGATTCTCCTGCTCGACGAGGCTACCAGTGCGCTGGATACCGAATCGGAGCGCCTGGTGCAGAACGCCATCGAGCGCCTGATGCAGGACCGGACGGTGCTGGTAGTGGCCCACCGGCTGGCCACGGTGCTGGACGCGGACGAAATCCTGGTGCTCGACGGCGGGCGCCTGGTGGAGCGGGGCAGCCACGCGGCGCTGGTGGCGGAGAACGGCCTGTATCGCCGGCTCTACGACCTGCAATTCCGTGGGGCGGAGGTGATGGCGTGACCCCGGCGACGGTGCTGGTCGTGGCGGCCTTCGACGACGGGGTGCACGCCCACGCGGCGCAGCGCTGCCGGGCGCTGGAGCGGCTGGGCTGCAAGGTGGACGCCTTCGATCTGCTGAAGCGTCCCGGTCTGATCGGCCGGCTCACCGGAAGCGATCTGCGCTCCCGGCTGCGCAAGGCGGTGGAAACCGCCCACGCGCGGCTGGTGCTGGTGATCGGCGGGCGCGAGCTCGAGCCATCGAACGTGGAGGTGCTCCGGCGGGACACCGGAATCCCCTGGATCAACTGGTTTCCCGACGACCTCCGAACCGTGGACGAGGTGGTCCGCCTCGCGCCGGCGTACGACGCGGTGTTCGTCTCCGGCACCGACGTCGCCACCCGGCTCGAAGTCGCCTTGCGGCGTCCCATCGAAGTGGTGCCGCCGGCGGCGGATCCGTCGGTCTATCGGCCGCTCCGGTCCAAGGATCAGTACCGGGCCAACGTCGTGTTTGCCGGCTCCGCGACCGCCCGGCGGGAAACCCTGCTGAGCGGACTGGTGGAGTTCGGGCTGGCGCTGTGGGGGCCCGGGTGGCGGCGCACCTCACTCAAGGACTATTGCCGGGGAGAGGTGCCGAGCACTGAAGACTATGTGCGGGCGTACGGTGGGGCGTCGGTAGCGGTGAACATCCACCACACCGCGGGCGGCAATGGCGACGGCGAGGCCTGCGTGAACCAGCGGCTGTTCGAGGTCGCGGCGATCGGGGTACCGCAGGTGGTGGACTATCGCGGCGATCTGAACCGGCACTTCAAGCCGGGCCGCGACCTCATGGTCTTCCACGACGCCGATGGACTCCGGTCCACGGTGGCGGCAGCCTTGCAGGATCTTCCGGCGGCAGAGCTGACCGGGGTGAGCGCGCGGCGCGAGGTCCTGACCCGGCACACCTACATGCACCGGCTCAAGGTGATTCTGGATGCGGTGGCGGGATAGGAGTCAGGATTCAGGATTGAGGAGTCAGGATTGAGGATTGAGGAGTCAGGATTGAGGATTGAGGATTGAGGATTGAGGATCGAGGATCGAGGATTCAGGGGGAGTGCGTGCCCAGCTTCCTTCCGAGCGACGCTCGCAATCTCGTGAGCATCTTGCCAACCTCGACACCAAGCCCGATAGAGTGGGCTAACTCCTCCCGGCCAACGAACTCCAGGTCCGCAGTCACTTCCCAATAGGTTTCCAACTCTCTTAAGGATCCGTTCGCAATTGATAGAAACCGGATGTAGTCCCGCGTGGCACCTCGGGCGTGTCCTTCCGCGATGTTCGCCGCGATCGATACCGCTGAACGCCTCATCTGGGCGGTTAGACCATAAATCTCGGGCGTGGGCAGTCTTCCGGTAAGCCGATAGGTCTCCCGAACCAACTCGATTGCCCTTTGCCACACGATGAGGTCTCGATAGGAACGGACTTTCGAGGTACTGGAAGTCATGCCCAATTCTAGGGCGCCATGACATCAGACCAGTCCCCCGATTCTCTCCGATGCAGCCAATTTGCCGCACACTCCTCACCCCTCACCCCTCACCCCTCACTCCCGACACCACCCCCCCATACAACGCCACATAGCTCTCCGCCATCGTCCGGTGGGTGAACCGGGCCAGGACGCGCGCCCGGCACGCCTCCGGGTCGATCTGTGCGATCCCGGGACGAAGCCGAACCAGATCCTCCACTGAATCGCCCAGACTCCCGGTCTCCGGTGACACGATTTCCGGCAGCGCGCCTCGACGGGTCCCCAGCACCGGCGTTCCGCTGACCATGGCCTCGATCAGGGTGAGCCCGAAGGGCTCATCCCAGCGCGCCGGCATCCAGAGGCAGGCGGCTCCCGCGAGCAGATCGCGCTTTCGATCTCCCCCGATCCGGCCGACGATCCGCACTCCGGGTCTGGGCAGCGTCCTCCAGGTGCCGGCCACGACGAGACGATGCCCGGCGCGCCGGGCTCCCGCGACGGCCCAGGACAGTCCCTTGGCCGTGTGGTGCCTGCCGAGGAACAGGTCGTAATCATCCTTGGGCGCGCGAAACCGATAGTCGGCCGGGTCGAGACCGTTGTAGACCCAGGCCCGGGCGCCGCTGCGCCGGGCGTGATCCTGACTCAGCGCGACCATGTTGGGCGGGTAGTCCGACCGGTTCGCCGTGCCGTGGAGGGTCCAGAGAGTCGGCACGCCGGGCACCGCCATGGGGCGGTGGGCGTGCAGCAGGTCGATGCCGGCCGGCAGCAGGGGGCGCGGGTCGAAGTCGGCGCGCTCCGCGAGGGCCGGATCGACCGGGATGAGCTTCGCTTCCGGCACCCGGGATCCGGCTCCCGCCAGCAGGATCACCTCGTGGCCGAGCTCGGCCAGACCCCGCGCGAGCCAGACGACCACCCGCCCGGTGCCGCCGTAGCGCTCGACCGGAAGCCGGCCGTGATAGAGAAGGGCGACGCGCATCGGCGGACAAAGTACCACGGGATTACCTTTCGCGCGTGCCGCCCGTCTACTCCGGCGTCCGCCTCCTGCTCGTCGCGAAGTTCAACCTCCGCTATCATCGCACCGGCATCGCGCTCCGCGAGACGCTTCGCGCCATGGGATGCGAGGTGGCCTGGGTCGAAGAGCGCACGCGGGGGCTCGCCGCCGTGCTGCGGCGTTCCCTCCCCACCCGGCTGGCCTCCGCCCTGAAGCGCCACCGCCCCGAGCTGGTGCTGGTGTTCAAGGGCGCCAGGCTCGACCCCGACGCCATCGACCGTCTCCGTCCGCTGAGTCCGGCCCGCTGGATCAACTGGTTCCCCGACAGCCCCCACCTGCTCGACCTGTCGCTGCGGATCGGCCGCGCCTACAACCGGTGCTTCATCTTCGACACCTCCATGGTCGAGCGGCATCGCGCGCTGGGGCGGAAGGCGGAATATCTGGCCGAGGGCTTCGACCCGGCGTACCATCGCCCGCTGCCGGATCCGGCCCGGCCGCGCGCGCGCATCGCCTTCGTCGGAACCAAAGAGCCTTTCCGCGCCAGGGCGCTCGACGCGGTGGCCGACCTGGGCCTCACCGTTCGCGGTCCAGGCTGGCCCCACGGCGCGGTCTATGGCGATGCATTCGTGCGCGTGTTCTCCAACGCCGACCTGGCCCTCAACATTCACCAGTTCTTCGGGGAGCCCGCGGAGCTGGGCCGGTACGGGACCGGGGCCAATCGCCGGGTGTTCGAGCTGGCCGGCATCGGCACCCCGCAGCTGGTCGACGCCAAGGCGGACATCGCCAGGAATTTCGCGGAAGGCTCCGAGATCGTGCTGTTCCGGACCCCGGCCGAGCTGCGGGCCCGGGTGCTGGAGCTGCAGCAGGTGCCGTCCGAGGGCGCCGCGATCGCGGAGCGGGCCCGGGCCCGCGCCCTCTCGGAACATACCTGGCGGCACCGGCTCGACGAGCTGCTCACGGTGTCGCTGCGATGAAGCTGTCCGGATTCACCATCGTTCGAAACGCCGAGCGCCTGGACTTTCCCGTCGAGGCGAGCATCCGGTCGATTCTTCCGATCGTCGACGAGATGATCGTGAACGTCGGGCATTCCGACGATCGCACCCTGGACATCGTTCGGGGTATCGCGGATCCGAAGATCCGCATCGTGGAGACGGAGTGGGACTTCAGCCGGGGAGCGTCGCTGCTTCGGGAACAGACCCTGGTCGCGATGCGGGCCTGCCGGCATCCATGGGGCGTCTGCGTCCAGGCCGACGAGGTGCTCCACGAGGCTGGCGCACCCCGGCTGTTCGAGGCCATCGAAGCGGCCGACCCGGATCCGCGGGTGGAAGGTCTGGTGGTCCGGTATCACCACATTTTCGGAAATCCCGACGCCGAAGCGGTCAACCGCCGCTGGTACCGCCGCGAGGTTCGGGCGGTTCGCCTCGATCCAGCGCTCGGGGTCGTGCCCTACCGGGATGCGCAGGGGTTTCGGGTAGGGGCGGAACAGCGGAAGATCCGCGCGCGGGTGGCGGATGCCGAAATGTTCCACTACGGCTGGCTGCGTTCGGGCAGGGCGCTCGCGAATCGCGGGGAGGTGGACCGGCATCTCTACCCGGGTCGCTGGGTTCCGCCCGGCAATGCCGTCGCCACGCTGCGATGGTTTCCCGGTCTGCGCCGGTTTCACGGCAGCCATCCGCGGGTGGCGCAGGAATGGGTGGCGGCGCACGCGGTCGACGCGGAACGGGTTGTCACTGCGCCGTTCTTCCACCTGGAGCACCTGCGATTCTACGCCTCGGATCTGGTGGAACGGATCACCGGGATTCGGCCGTTCGAATTCCGCAACTACACGCTGGTGTAGCGTGGACGATCTGCGCTGGTTCGCTCCCAATCGCTACTGCACCCTGCCGGTCTCGGCGTTGCGGAGCCTCGGACTCCGCATTGCGCTCGAGGGCGACGCGCCGGCCGGCGCCGCGGTGGCGGCGGATGGCCAGAGCGCCGTGGCCGGGTTCGAATACGCGCTCGCCGCGCGCTGCCCGCTGCTGGTGTATCTCTGGGACCTTCCTCCCTGGCGCCTGGGGCGGGGAAAGCCCGATCTGATCTTCCACCTGGGCGGGCGCCTCCGCCGCATTCCGAGGCCGCTGGGCGGATTTCCCGAGCGGGCCGGGAACTACAGCAGAATCAGGTACGTGGCCCGGCGCGCGGCGATGGTCTGGAGTCCTTCGGAGAGCACGGTGCGTGATGTGCGGGCGCGGTTTGGGGTCGACGCGGAGCGGATACCGTTCTGCTACGACAGCGATCGGTTCGGTCCGGAGAGCCGGGCCCGGAGCGCGGGGAGCCGGGATCCCCGGGTCATCCTCTCGATTTCTCGCCTGGTTCCCCATAAGAATCACGCGGTGATTCTCCGGGCGGCGGCCCGGCTCGAGACCAGACCGCTGGTCCGGATCATCGGGCAAGGCCCCGAGGCCGACCCTCTGCGGCTTCTCGCCCGGGACCTGGACGTCCACCTGGATCTGGCCGGTACCTGGGCCTCGGATCAGGAAGTGGTGGAGGCGTACCGCAACGCGGATGTCGTGGTTTCGCCCAGCCGGTTCGAGGGATTCGGGCTCACGCCGATGGAAGGATTGGCCATGGGACTCCCGGTCATCGCGTCCGACATCCCTCCGCACCGCGAGTTCATGGGCGAGGCGGTCCGCTACTTCGCCCCCGACGACGACATCTCCCTGGCGCGGGAGTTGTCGGCCGTTCTTGCGGGCCGTCCCGTCCGCGACCTCGCGCCGCCTGCGGCTCTCTCCGATCTGACCATCGAAGCCTGTGCGCGGCGCTTTCGTCCCGGGCTGGAGCGACTCCTCCGGAGCCGTCAGTGACCGGGCCCGATCTGCTCCTGACGTTCGACTTTCCGCCGATGGGGGGCGGGATCGCGCGCTGGATGGCGGAGCTGGCCCTGGGATATCCGGCCGGCGGCTTGATCGTCTCCACCGGATCGCTCGCCGGCGCGGCGGAGTCCGACGCTCGCTTTCCCGCCCGCATCGATCGTCTCGCCGTTCCGGCGTCCCGGCTCAAGACGCTGCGCGGCCTGATTCTCTGGAGCCGGCGGGTGACCACGCTCACGGCCGAGCACTCGGTGCCGTTCATCTGGTGCGGCAACGTGCGCCCGGCCGCCTATCCGGCCAAGTGGGCCCACGACCGGAGCGGAATTCCCTACGGGGTCATGGTGCACGGGGGTGACCTGCTCGCGCTGCGGCACAACTACCGGGAATCCCGCTTCAAGCGACTCGCCGCGAAGAGTCTGCTCGGCTCCGCCGAAGTGTTGGTTGCCAATAGCCGGTTTACCCACGATCTGGCGTGCGAGGTTTTTCGAGAGCTCGGCTTGCCCGAGCGTACCGGGCGGGTGCGCGTGGTTCCCCTTGGCACCGACCCCGTCCAGTTCCGGCCCGGGCTCGACCCGGAGCCGCTGGTCTCCCGCCACCGGCTGCCGCCGGGACGCTGGCTGCTGACGGTGGCGCGGCTGGTTCCCCACAAGGGCATCGACACCGCGATCAAGGCGCTGGCGCTCCTCGCACCCCGTCATCCCGATCTCCGCTACGCCATCGCGGGCCAAGGCACCTACCGGCCGGCGCTGGAATCGCTGGCCCGGGAGCACGGGATGGGAGACCGGGTCCACTTCCTGGCCGACGTGAGCGATGCCGACCTGCCGATGGCCTACGCGCTGGCCGACGTGTATGTCGGGGTGTCGCGGCTGACCGCGCGAGACGTGGAAGGGTTCGGGATCGCGCTGTTGGAGGCGTCGGCGTCGGGCAAGCCGGTGGTGGCGGGGCGGAGTGGCGGGATGCCGGACGCGGTGCGCGAGGGGGAATCCGGGCTGCTGGTCGACCCGGAAGACCCGGAGAGCGTCGCCCGGGCCATCGGCGGGTTGCTCGACGATCCGGCCCGGGGCAGGGCGATGGGCGCGGCGGGGCGCAAAGCGGTCGAAACGTTCTACAATTGGGCCCGGGTGGTGGCGGACCTTCGCGCCATCAGCGGCCAGGCCAGGTCTGCACGGCCGTGATCGCGTGGGTCGGGCACGCGGTGAGGAGGTAGTCTCCCAGCGGCGACCACCATTGTCTCTCGGCCCGAGCTACCGCGATGCCGTCGAAGCCCATCTCGAAAATGTCGGGAGCGCGCGCCACGCAGGCGCCGCAGCCGACGCACAGGTCGCGATCCACCATGACCCGAACCTCGCGCTGCGGATGGATGCCCGGCGGGAGATCGACGATGCCATGGGGCAGGAGATCCAGCGCCTCATTCATCGCCCGATAGCCCTCTTCGAGCAGGAAGGGGGTCCGGTTGAAGGCGAACATCGACACCCGCTCCACTCGGGGCCGCACCAGCACCACGGGCGGGTCCTCCCAGTCTTCCAGGTGCTCCGCCGCCAGCGTCTGCATCACGATCTCCAGACCTCGGCTGTACGTGGCGACGAATCCCTTCCGCTCGACGCCTTTGCGCTCGACTCGGGTTCCACCCACGTCCACGGCGACGATCGGGGCGCGCGAGATGGCGAGGGCGGCCCGGACCGGCAGGTTCTCGAGCACGGCCCCGTCGATACAATAGCGGCCCAGGATGGCGCGGGGCGGCAGAATCCCGGGCAACGCACAGGACGCGAAGACCGCGTCCGCCACCTTGGCGTCCTGCAGCCCGGGCAGACCCCACAGCACCTGCTGGCCGGTATTGAGATCCACCGTGTTGATCACCAGCCGCCGGGTCAGGTCCCGGAAGGTGACGTCACCAATCAGGCCCCGGATCAGGTGGTCCAGCGGCTCGCGGCGATAGATGGCGGGAGAGAGCATGCGCTTGAGCGCCATGTCGATGTGGGCGATCCGAAACACGTCGCCGCGTCCCACGCCGAGCGCGCGCTCTTCCATGACCGGGATCGGGACCCGGCAGGCCCAGGCCGCCGCGACGAGGGCGCCCATGCTGCACCCGATCACCGCCTGGGGACCGAGTCCCCGCTCTTCCAGCGCCCGCAGCACGCCGATATGGGCGAGGCCCTTGAGCCCGCCCCCGCCGAGGACCAGGTTGAACTGCGGAGAAGCCTCCATGGAGAGCATATTACCAGCATGACCCCGGTCTTCGCCGCCTCGCCGCCCGGCTACGATATTCGCGCGCTTCGGGAAACGGAATTTCCCGGTGCGGATCGCCAGCTCTACCTGAATCACGCCTCGACCGGCCCGCTGCCGGAGCGGGCTCGTCGGGCCCTGGATCTCTTCATGCGGGACCGCGGCTCTCCCTTCGCGCTGCCCGACGAGCGGCTCCAGGCGATCCTGGCCGAGGGCCGCCGCTGCGCCGCCCGGCTGATCAACGCCGATGTTGCTGAGATCGCGCTCGCCACCAACACCAGTTTCGGACTCAATCTCGCGGCCCGCATGCTCCCCTTCGAGCGGGGCGACATCGTGCTGGTGAGCGACATGGAGTTTCCCGCCAACGTCTTCCCCTGGCGGCAGCTCTCGGACAAAGGCGTCACAATGGAGCTGGTCCCGGTCACGGCGGAGGGCTGGCCCGATGAGGCGCGAATCATGGACCGGATGCAGGATCGTCTGGTCCGCGCGCTCGCCATTTCCCAGGTGCAGTTTCACAATGGCTTCGCGGCCGACCT
>DASYPZ010000078.1:0-6030 GCA_036006105.1 Gemmatimonadales bacterium
GAGAGGAGATCGGTCATGAGCCGTCGTTCGGTCCATTGATAGCGGAGCAGGCGGCGGACGTTCTCCTCGATCGGGTAGCCGACCCGGGCGGCGCCGGCATAGGTGGCCAGGCCGGCGAGCTCGGGAACGCCGTTCGAGGGAGCCATGCTCACGCCGCGCCCGTTCGGCGTTGAATCACGTCGCCCCAACCCATTTCCCGGAGCACCTCGTCGTACTCGGGCGTACCCCTGATCCAGGCGAAGCCGGGCCAGTCCACGGCGAGAGCAACCATCAGCGCATCGCGCTCCCGCACGGCTTCGTGGAGATAGGCAATCGCCTCCTCCCGCCGGCCGGAGAGGGCCGCTACCACGGCGAGAATGGGTCGCTGGACGTATTGCAGCATCGCGCGTCCCTTGACCTCGTGGTACACCGCCTCCGCGGTGCCCTGTTCTCCGGCGGTTCCCGCCGCGATCGAGAGTCCCATCAGGATCCAGGGATGCCGGCCGAACCGATCGCTGAGCCGCCGGGCCAGCGCCAGGACCTCGTCGTGCCGCCCCAGCATGGCCATCGCCATGAGCGATACCCAGTGGGCATAGAATGAATTGGGATCCAGCTCGAGGGCGCGATGCGCGGTGGCGATCGCATCCTCCTGGCGGCGAGCGAAGGAGAGCGACACCGCCAGACTGGTGTGGGCGTAGGCGCTCTGGGGATCCAGGGCCACCGCGGCACGGAGCTCCACCTCGGCGGCCGCGAAGTCACACCGGACGTAGGTCAGGTCGAACACGCCGTACAGGATGCGCGATTCGGCGTTGCCGGGCTCGAGGGCGATGGCTTGCTGCCACGCCGCGCGCGCCTTGTCGCGGTCGTACTCCATCATCAAGGCGGTGAATCCGATGGCGTGGTGGGCCTCCGGCAGCTCAGGGTTACACGCCAGCGCCTGGGCCGCCGCCGAGAGCGCGCGACCCCGGACTTGACTGGAGGGCGCGAGTCCCCAGAAGGTGGCGAGGCTCAACGCCTGCGCCACGCCCGCATGGGCCAGGGCGAATCCCGGATCGAGGGCAATGGCCTGGTCGAACTGTTCCACCGCCTTCCACAGCTCGTTGCCCCGGTGACGCATGGCCGCGCGCCCCTTGAGGTAGACGTCGTAGGCCTCGACGTTGCTGGTTCCCGGCTTGATCAGCTGCTGGCCGGTCTTGGTGTCCAGGGTCACCTTGAGCTTGGCGGCGATGCCGGTGGCGATCTCGTCCTGGATCGCGAAGATGTCGTTGAACTCGCGGTCGTAGCGCTCGGACCAGAGGTGGTACCCGGTGCCGGCTTCGATCAGCTGCGCCGTGATCCGAATCCGCTTGCCGGACCGGCGGATGCTCCCCTCCAGCACGGTGCTCACGCCGAGCTTCTCGGCGATCTGGCGCAGGTCCTCGTGCTTGTCCTTGAAGGAGAACGACGAGGTCCGGGACGCCACCTTGAGCCCCGGAAGCTGGGCGAGGGCGTTGATGATCTCTTCGGCCATCCCGTCGCCGAAGTACTCGGTATCCGCCTCCGAGCTCATGCAGGTGAAGGGCAGCACCGCGATGGACTTCTCGGCGGTTTCGGCCGTTGCCGGCGCGGGACCCACCAGCGCCTCGGCAAAGTCGGCCGCGGTCTGAAAGCGCTCCGCGGGAGCCCGCGCCATCGCGCGATGGACGGCCGCATCCACGCCGGCCGGGATCACGGGGCGGCGGGCGGACACCCGGGGCGGCGCACGGGTGAAGCGCTGTACCAGGACGGCCTCGGGGGTTCCCCCGGTAAAGGGAAGCTCGCCGGTCAGCATCTCGTACAACACGCAGGCCAGCGAATAGATGTCGCTGCGACCGTCGGCGTCCGGGTCTCCCGAGGCCTGTTCCGGGCTCATGTAGAGGGGCGTCCCCAGCGAGAGGCCGGCGCGGGTTAAACGGGGATCGGACCCGGTGGCCGCCGCCCTCGCGATGCCGAAATCGACCACCAGGGCGCGGCCATTCTCCAGCAGGATATTCTCCGGCTTGATGTCACGATGGATCACGCCGTGCTCATGGGCGTACCCCAGGGCGTCGGCTACCTCGCGGGCGAGCCGGACCGCCTCCTCCACCGAGAGCGGCGGCTCGCGCTCCATGCGGGCCCGCAGGGACTCCCCTTCCACCAGCGGCATGACGTAATACAGGGCGCCATCGGCTTCGCCGGAGTCGTAGAGGGGCAGAATGTGGGGATGGCGCAGCCGTGCGGTGACCCGAATCTCCTGGTGGAAGCGCTCGCCGCCGAGCAGCGCACTGAGGTCGGGGTTCAGGACCTTGAGCGCGACCGGCCGGTCGTGTCTCAGGTCCTGGGCCAGGTAAACCGTGGCCATGCCGCCCCGGCCAAGCTCGCGCTCGACCCGGTAGCGGTCGGCCAGGGCCGTCTTGAGCGCCTCGAGCGGTCCGGTCACGGCGCCGCGCTCCCGCCTAGGCCCAGACGCGCCACCCGATGAATCCCCAGAAGATGAGATACCCCGCCGCAATCACGTTGAGGATCGCGATGGCCCGCACCGCCAGCAACGAGGCCCGGCGCGGGCGGACGTCCGCCGCGATTCGCCGGAACGTCGCGACCACGCTGACGGCCGCCAGCAGGGCAAACAGCATCAGAGCCAGCCAGGCGGCAATGGTGGTCGGATTGGCCGTGCCCGAGGAGAGCGCGTTGGCCGCGAGCAGAGAGAAGTACAGCCCGAAGCCGAGGACGAAGGCCAGCACGGTGGCGATGGTCAGCCGCCACATCGGGCGGGTTACCGAGGGAGCCCGCTGTCGTCCCCGGACCGCCCGGACGATCCAGGCGATGAGGCCGATCACCGCCACCAGCAGTGTCAGCAGGACTCCGGCGAGCCACAGGGTCGTGATCGCGATTTCGGCCCACGCGTTCGCAACGGGAATCTTCACCAGTGAGACGGGGAGCAGGTATCCCATGGCCTCGATCGCCTGGGGGCGGCCATCGGCGGAGTCGGAGATCAGTGCCAAACTCGCGACCGGTTCGCGCGGCTCGCGGAAGAGCATGCCACTGACCGGGACATACCGCTTGATCGCCTTCGCGCCGCCGAGCAGCGGCCGCAACGCCAGCGCCGAATCGGAGGCGCCGAGGCGCGTGAGGCCGAGCAGCCGCTCCGCGAAGTAGAAGTGCTGGGCGCGGGGGTTGTCGGGGCGGTACCAGCCGGCATATCGGGTGCCTGCCTCGGCCGGCATCGCGCCGAGGGGCGGGAGCGCGGGGTGGACGGCGTCGCGAGTCACGTAGTCGCGCACGATGCGGCCGATCTGCATGTAGGCGTCGGAGCTTCCGCTGTTGATCATGAACGCGAAGCCCACGCCGAGCTCGGGGATGTAGGCCATGTTGGTGAGCCCGCCCTCGACGCCGCCGTCGTGCCCGGTCCAGACGAACCCGGCCGAGTCGGTGTAGCGGGCGATGTGGAGGCCGTACCCGAGCTTGAGACCGCTGGCCGCCGTAAGCGAGGCCTCGGTGCGTTCCAGCCGGTCAATCGCCGCGGGCGGGACGAGCTGGCGCCCATCCACCGCGCCGCGGTTGAGCAGGAACCGGACATAATGGCTCATGTCCTCGGCCGACGCGTTGATGGAGCCGGCTGGCCGGATGAAGACATACCAGTAGCGTACCGGGGTCTTGCCGTCGGTCTGGTAGAGTGTCGCCATCGGCACCCGCGTCGTATCGGGGTAGAGATAGGTGGCCGTGGCCATCCCGAGGGGGTCGAAGAGGCGCTGCTGGATGATCTGCTCGAACGACTTGCCCTCGATCTTCTCCAGGATGTAACCCGCGATGGCAGGGCCGGTATTGCAATAAGAGACCCGGGTGCCCGGCCGCCAGCGAGAGACGTGGGTTGCCTGGTCGAGGTCGAGTCCCTGGTGGACGGTGAGCGGGGTGGGATCGTTGTTGGCGTAGGCCTTGAACGAGGCGTCGTCGAACCCGGTGGTGTGCTCCAGCAGGTTGACGATCCGGACGGGATCGGTAGCCTCCCACCGATTCTCGAACCAGATCTCCGGGACATACTGCCGGATCGAGTCGGTGAGCTTGAGCTTCCCCTCCTCCTGCAGCATCAGCACGCTCAGGGACGTGAACGCCTTCGAAGTCGAGCCGATCCGGAACAGGGTCTTTCCGGTGGCGGGGCGCTTCTCGGCGACGTTGGCGAGTCCCAGTCCGCCGGCGTAGAGCACGCTGTCCCGGCTCACGATGGTGAGCGCGACGCCGGGGGTGTGGGTGCTGTCGAGGATCGTGCGAATCCGCGCCTCGAGCTCCGGGATCGATCGGGGCGGCGGCGGGGCGGGAGCGGGCTTCTTGGCCTGCGCCGAGAGCGGAGACGCCGCAACGACGATGGCAATCAGGACCGGCGCGATTCGTGTCGTCATGGGTCACCTGGTTGGAGAAGGAGAGCTCTGCAGCGCCGCCATGAACTTCCGGGCCCGCTCCGGAGCCGGCCCCGGCGGGCGCGGCCCGGGAGCTCCGATGGTCGGGGCTACTTCCAGCAAGCCGAACACGGGCCCCGGAGCGGACAGGACCTCCTCGATCCGGTTGGCCCATTCCGCGTTGGACCCGAACCGGAACACCGAGGGGAACCCGCTGGCACGGGCCAGGCCGGAGAAACCTATCCTGTCCCGCCCCGATCGCCCCGCCGCGGAGGCCGGGGTCGGCTGGGCTCCGGTCACCTCGTAGACCCCGTTGTCGAATACGAGAATGACCAGGTTTGTCGGCGCGCAGGCGGTGATGGTAATCAGCGATCCCAGATTCATGAGAGTTCCCCCGTCGCCGCTCAGGACGATCACCCTCCGGTCGGGACGCGCCAGCGCGAGCCCCAGGCCCAGGGACGTCGCCTGGCCCATGCTGGAGGGCACGAAGACCAGGTCGAGGGGATTGGTGCCGAGGGCCATCCACTCGCGGGCCGCGCCCATGGCGGAGATGACGACATCCCCGTCGCGCCGCACCGCATGGAGCGTCTGGAGGGCCTGGATCAGGGACAACTTTGCGGTGCCGCTCATGCCCGTCCCTCGGCAATGAGAACCGCGCGCGGGTTCCCGTCGGTCCGGCCTTCGCGAAGGTGGTCGACCATCTCCGGGTACTGGGCCGGGCCGGTAATGAGGCGATAGTCGATCTGCCAGGCGCGCAGAATCGGCTCGGTGAAGACCAGGCAGGTGTCGCCAGGCAGGGTTTCCTGATTCAGGTAACTCCGGTACCCGATAATCGAGGGAATCGGCAGTTTCCAGTCGTGCAGCACATTGCGGAGCGCGTCACCCGATTCGAAGAGACCGGTGCACTGGATCATGACCAGGGGCGCGGCGCCGCCGAGGTGGAGCCCCGCGGCCACGGCCCACGCCTCGCCCTCGCGGCAGACCCGGATCAGGGCGATGCCGCCGGTCTCGATGGCGCTCTCCCATTGGCCCAGGGTGGAATCCGGCAGCGTGACGACATGGGTAATGCCGACGTCTTGCAGCATGGAGACGATCTGGTCGCCGGAGAACATGCGGGTCAGGGTGCCTTTCGGGTCGCCAGCACGATCACCAGATCGGGCAGGTTCGGGTTGAACGGCGGGAGCTCCAGCGTCACTCCTCCCTCGGCCTCGGTGAATGTCAGGGCCGCGCCGCTGGACAGCATGGTGGCGGACCGGACCCGCTTCCCTAACCCGGGCAGCGCCAGCAGGCGGTCGGGCCAGTCCAGCACATGCACGAAGACCGTGTCCCCCCGCTGGGTGGTGACGCCCCAGGCCCGGGGAGGCACCGGTCCACCCCGGGTCTGGAAAATCGAGGTGCCATACGCTCGGGTCCACTCGCCCAGCTGCTGGAGCCGCTCCAGCGCCTCCGGCTGAATGGTGCCGTCGGGGCGGGGACCGATGTTGAGCAGCAGGTTGGCGTCGTTGCCGGCGGCACGGACCAGGTAATGGATCAGGGCCGGCACCGTCTTGAAGTTCCGGTCGGTCAGGTTGAAGCCCCACGAATCGTTCATGGTGAGCGAGGTCTCGAGCGGCAGCCCGCCGATGGTCGTGGTGTTGAATCCGGCGGTGTTCGCCCCGGGGAG
>DASYPZ010000079.1:0-29479 GCA_036006105.1 Gemmatimonadales bacterium
TTCATCGGGCTGGCGCTGGGTCTGATTCCGGCCCTGCAGGCATCCCGCATCGAGCCGCAGCAGGATCTCCGGCAGGGCTCCCGACGCACCACCGGCGCGCACCGGCGCACCCGCGGGGCGCTGGTCGTGGCGGAAGTCGCCCTGGCCCTCATGCTGCTGGTGGGATCGGGTCTGTTGCTGCGGAGCCTGCAGCGCCTCTTCGCGGTCAGCATCGGGTTCGACTCCTCCCGCCTGCTCACCATGCAGATCCAGGTCTCGGGACATCGCTTCGACGCCGACAGCACCCGGTTCCGCTTCTTCGACCAGGCGCTGGAGGCGGTCCGCCAGGTGCCCGGGGTCTCGGCCGCGGGGTTCACCAGCCAGCTGCCGCTGAGCGGAGACGTCGACGAATACGGGGCGAGCTTCGATCCGGTGCCCGGCAAGCCGGCCCAGGGATATTCCTCGTTTCGCTACGCGGTGAGCCCCGGCTACACCGCCATGATGGGCATTCCGCTCCGGCAGGGCCGGCTGCTCGACGAGCACGACCGTGCCGGCGCTCCGCCGGTCGCGCTCATCAGCGAGTCGCTCGCCAGGCAGCGATTCCCGGGCGGAGACCCGATCGGCCACAAGATCAGCATCGGTGCGAGCGACAGCCCGCCTTACACGATCGTCGGCGTGGTGGGTGACGTGAAGCAGATGTCGCTGGCGCTGGTTCAGTCGGAAGCCGTGTACATGACCGCGAGCCAGTGGCGCTTCGCCGACAACGTGGTGTCCATCGTCCTGCGGACCCGCCAGGATCCGATGGCGCTCGCGCCGGCGGTGCGCCGGGCCATCTGGTCGGTCGACAAGGACCAGCCGGTAGTGCGGGTCGCGACCATGGACGATCTGCTCACCGCCACCGCCGCGGAGCGCCGCTTCGCGATGATCCTGTTCGAGGCCTTCGCGCTGGCCGCGCTGGTGCTCGCGGCCGCCGGGATCTACGGGGTGCTTTCCGGCAGCGTCACCGAGCGGACTCGGGAGATCGGAGTCCGCTCGGCGCTGGGCGCCTCCCGCGGCGCGATCCTCGCCATGGTGGCCCGGCAGGGAATGACCCTCACGACCGCGGGCGCGATCATCGGACTGATCGGAGCCATCGCCGCGAGCCAGGTCCTGGTCACCATGCTGTTCGGCATCTCCCGCCTCGACCCGGTCACCTACCTCGGCGTCGTCGTGCTGCTGCTGGCCGTGGCCGCGCTGGCCTGCTGGGTGCCGGCCTGGCGCGCGGCCCGGATCGATCCGGCGATCACGCTGCGGGAAGAGTAGACCCGCACCGCGCTCAGCTGCCGGAGCGGAGCCGCCGATTCAGGTCCTTGACCGAGGTCCAGCTTTCCAGGAGCTCGGGCAGATATTCCGACGAAGTGACGAAGGTCCAGAGATAGGCGACGATCGAGTAGAGCTGTCCGGTACTGAAGTCGTCCAGGTCGATCGCGACGAAGAGCACCACGAGAAACACTCCGAGCAGGACCAGCCGCATCAACCCGAACGAGGTGGCGCCCCAGTTGGCGATTCGCTGCTGGGGACCGGCGACCTCCATGTAATAGCCGCGGACCTGTTCGGGATCCATGCCCTGGATCGTGTCGAAGGCCGCCTCCAGGCGGTCGTGCACCTCGCGCTGCAGCCCCAGCACTCTCCGGCCGTAGATCCGGCGGATCAACAGGAGCGGCACGATCACCAGGGCGCAGGCGAGCGCGATCCGCACGTCGAAGAGGGTGAGCCCCACCAGCGCGCCGCCGATCGCGATGGCGTGCTCCAGCGTCTCCGGCACCGAGTATTCCAGGAACGAGATGAATTCCCGGGCCAGCTGGGCCCGCGCCGCCATGACGCCGGGCGCCAGCCGTTGTTCCCGGCCGGACCGCACCACACCGGCCGCGATATCGGCATAGACCCGGAGGTAGATGCGCGGGTCGAGCGACCGGCGGAGCGTGCCGACCCCGGAGTTCACGGCGAAGGCGCCGACCCACAGGACCATGGGCAAGACCGCCGCCCCCCGAGGCCGTTCCTTGGCAGCCACGCCGATCAGCGCGTCGAGCACCGGCCCGAAGAGGTAGGGCTCCAGGATCCAGGCTACGTTTTCGACCAGGACCAGCGAGAGCGCCAGCAGGATCAGGCCCCGATAGGCGCCGAAGAGCTGGATCAGCTGGGCCGGAGTGCCGCGCTTCATCGCAGCGCCGCGACCAGCCGCTCCCGATCGGCGGCATCGTTGTAGACGTGGGGTGTGACCCGGAGTGACGGGCCCCGAACGCTCACGAAGATCCGCTGCTCCGCCAGCCGGCTCGCCAGCCCTTCCGGAATACCACCGGGACGCCGGAGCCCGAGGTAATGACCGGCCCGCAGCGCCCGGGGCACCGCGGTATAGCCAAGCGGCGCCACCGCCCGCACCAGCTCCTCGCAGTATTCCGTCAGGGTGTCCTGGATGGCGGGGATGGTCCATTCCTCGATCTGGCGAAGCGCCTCCGACACCATGGGTGCCAGCGCGAAATTCGACGGCTCCCCCATGTCGTATCGCCGGGCGCCTTCGCGGTATTCGTCCCGATAGTCCACCAGCCTCGCGAAGTTCTCCGAGCCGGCGCGCCCGATCCAGCTCTGCTCCAGCGGCCGTCCCATATGCCATCGGGGCGCGACGTAGAGAAATCCGGTACTGTAGGGGCCCAGGAGCCACTTGTAGCAGGCGGCCACCATGAAGTCGGGAGCGACCGCGGCGAGATCGAGCGGCAGCGCGCCGAGTGACTGGGTGACATCGAGCGCCAGCGTCGCGCCGACCCGGTCGAGTGCGGCGCGGATCCGGGCGAGATCGAGCAGGCCGCCATCGGTCCAGTGCAGCTGGGGCAGCACCGCGACGGCGGTGCGATCGTCGATGGCCTCCAGCACCACGCGGGTCCAGTCATCGTCCGCCGGCCTCGGCAGCAGGACCGCGTCGGCGCCGGCGCTCCGGGCACGTTCCTGCCAGGCGTAGACCGGCGCCGGAAACTCCTCGTCCAGCAGCAACACCCGCTGCCCTCGGGCAACCGGCAGGTTGAGCGCGGCCGTCGCCATCCCGTAACTCGAGGACGGAATCAACGCCACGGTGTCCGCGGGCGCACCGATCAGCCTTGCGAAACGCGCCCGCGACTCCTCCATCGATGCGAAGAAATCGGGCGGGGTAATTTCCCAGGGGCGCGATTTTCGGGCGACGCCGCGATTCCCCGCCTCGCACACGCTCCGTGGCAGGGGGGACATATAGGCGCAGTTGAGATAGGTGACTTCCGCGGGAATATCGAAGAGCCGCCGGGCGTCCGTGATGGTCATCCGCTAATATAGCAATGCGAATTCTCCTGCTCTGGACCGGTAACCACGATGAAATCCGTCCGCGCTTTCGCCGCGTTCGACCCCAAGGGACCGCTGGGACCGCACCAGCTGACCCGCCGAGATCCGGGCCCGACCGACGTGCAGATCGAGATCCTGTTCTGCGGCGTCTGCCATTCCGATCTGCACACCGTGAGGAGCGAGTGGGCCGGCACGGCGTACCCGTGCGTCCCCGGCCATGAGATCGTGGGCCGGGTGACGGCGGTGGGTGGAGCGGTCAAGGACTTCGCCGTGGGTGACCAGGTCGGGGTGGGCTGCATGGTGGACTCGTGCCGGACCTGCCCGGCCTGCCGTTCGGGGCTGGAGCAGTATTGCGACAACGACGCCGTCGTCTGGACCTACAACAGCCTGGACCAGCACCGCCCGGGGGAGCGCACCTACGGCGGATACTCCACCGCGATCGTGGTGGATCAGGCTTTTTGCCTCCGGGTGTCCCGGAAACTCGAGCTGGCCCGGGCGGCGCCGTTATTGTGCGCCGGCATCACCACCTACTCGCCGCTCCGCCACTGGGGCGCCGGACAGGGGAAGAAGGTCGGTATCGTCGGGCTGGGAGGCCTGGGTCACATGGGGGTCAAGCTCTCCCACGCGCTCGGGGCGGAGACGGTGGTGCTGACCACTTCGCCGGGCAAGGCGGACGATGCCAGGCGCCTGGGCGCCGACGAGGTGATCATCTCGCGGGACGCCTCCCAGATGAACCAGCACAAGGCCAGCTTCGACCTCATCCTGAACACCGTCGCCGTGTCGCATGATCTCGAGATGTACACCCGCCTGCTCCGGCGCGATGGGTCGCTGGTGATCGTCGGGCTGCCCGAGCTGCCCTACGCCGCGTCTCGGCTCGGCACACTGCTCTCCAAGCGCCGCAGCATCGGGGGGTCGAGCGTGGGGGGCATCCGGGAGACTCAGGAGATGCTCGACTTCTGCGCCGAGCACGGTGTCGCCTCGGACGTCGAGATCATTCCGGCGCAGGACATCAACCAGGCCTACACACGGATGCTGGCGGGCGACGTGCGCTACCGGTTCGTCATCGACCTCGCCTCGCTCAAGGGCGCCTCTCCTTGACCGCACCCCGCCGGTTGGGTAGCGTGACGCTCGGCACCACAGCGTCCTTCGAGGGCAGGTTTCCCTGCAAGTCTTCGGGTTGGTCCCTGCCGCCGGGCGGGGGGAGCGGTTCGGTGGCGACAAGCTCCTGGCCAGGTGGCAGGACCGGGAACTCCTCGGTCATGTCCTCCTGAAACTGGGGGGTGCTCGCGCGGCCGGGCTGCTGGGCGCGACCATCGTCGTCCACCGCCAGGGCGACGACGCCGTCCGGGCCCTGGCCGCGGAGTATCGGTGCCACGCCGAGGAGATGCGGGTGGCCGATGGCGATCTCTCGCTGAGTTTACGCACCGGAATCGATTCGATCCGGAGCCGCGGTTCTGCCGATCCCCAGCAGGCCGTCCTGATCTGCCTGGGCGATCAGCCGTTGCTCCGGCTCGACGTCATCAAGGCCATGATCGAGGCCTGGGCCAGAACCGGGGTCGGCGCGGTGCGGCCTTCCTACCGGGACGCACCCGATCAGCCGGGCCATCCCCTCCTGCTGGACAAGAGCCTCTGGCATCTGGCCGACGAGATGCGCGGTGAGTCCGGATTCGCGCCGGTGCTCTCCATGCACCGCATCAATGTGCGGACCATCACCGTGGCCGGCAAAAACCCCGACGTCGACACCCCCGACGACCTCAAGCTGCTGGACGACGAGCCCACGGCCGCCAGCGCCTGATGCGCGGGCTCCTGGAGGAATACCAGCTGCTGGTCGCGTCGGGTCCGGTCGGCCGGGCGGTCGTCACCCAGGTGTGGGGCTCCGCGCCCCGGCCCGAAGGCGCCTGCCTCCTCGCCACGCTGGACGGCCGGATGGCCGGATCGGTGTCCGGGGGGTGCGTCGAGACGGCGGCCGCTGAAGCGATTCGCGCGGTGATCACCAGCGGGATTCCGCGGAGAATCGGCTGGGGCGTGACCCACGAGCGGGCCTGGGAGATGGGACTCTCGTGTGGCGGGACCATCGAAGTATTCGTGGAGCCAACCGTCCGGCCCGAGCTGGTGCACGCCGCGCGGTCACCGGGCAGCTCGGTGCTCGCTACCGTCATCGGGGGCGACGCACCGATCGGTTCCGGCGCGCTGGTCGAGGAGGGCGGCCAATCCCGCCTGTTGGGCGGGCTCCCCGAAACACTTGTCGGGGCGATCACCGCGGCCGCAACGGACCAGCTGGGCGGGCTGGACAGCCGGGTCGTCACGGTCCACGCCGGCGACGCCGCGGCCGAGGTGTTCCTCGAAGTGTTCCCCCGCAGGCCGACGCTGCTCATCTTCGGCGGGGTCCACATTGCCACGGCGCTGGTCCGCATCGCCCGATCGCTGGGCTACCGGACCGTGGTCGCGGACGGCCGGGAGGGTTTCCTGACCCGGGAGCGCTTTCCCGATGCCGACGAGCTGATCCTGGGGTGGCCCGACGAGGCGTTCCGGAGAGTGGGCCTCGATGCGGCCACCTGCGTCTGCCTGCTGACCCACGATCCCAAGTTCGACGAGCCGGCCCTGGAGCTGGCGCTCCGGTCGGACGCGTGTTACGTGGGCGCGATCGGCTCCCGAAAGACCCAGGCGCATCGGCGGGAGCGGCTCCTCGGGCTGGGCTTCACCGACGCCGAAGTGGCCCGGCTGCACGGGCCGATCGGCCTGGACCTGGGGGGCCGCACACCCGAGGAGATCGCCCTCGCGATCATGGCCGAGATCACCGCCGTCCGTCACCGCCGCCCCCTCGCGACGCGGGTCTAGTCCGCTCGGTTCCCTGGATTCGCGGGACGGAACCCGGCTCCGCTACCGGGCGGCCGAAAGCCGCCTCATGGCCTGGATCAGCCGGCGCTGGGCCGCCGAGTTCCGGACCGCCACGAAGATGGTGTCGTCACCGGAGATATTCCCCAGCATATCGGGCCATGCCAGGCGATCGAGGGCGGCCCCCACCCGGTTGGCCTCGCCGGGCGGCGTGTGGAGCACGATCAACGCGTCGCCGGCGGCCTCGATGGTGAGCACGCCTTCGGTGATCCGCTGCTCGTCGGGGTCGTGGCGGGGGCGCTGGGCCACGGCGGGCCGCTGGTAGGCGCCCTCGACTTTCACCAGCCGCAGCGCCGCGATGTCGCGGCTCACCGACGACTGGGTCACATCCCAGCCCTCTTGCGCCAGCGATTCCGCCAGCTGCTCCTGGGTATGAATCGCGTGGGTGGAGATGAGCTCCAGGATCTTGAGGTGCCGCTGGCGACGGTCTCCGGTCATCGGCGGCGCGGCCCCCGGAGCCGGTCCATCGCCCGGTGAAATTGGGTGAGCTCGCGCGCGCTCCACTGGCGGGCCCGGTCGAAGCGGCGCCAGATCGCATTCAGCTCGAGTCGGCCCAGCCCGCCGGTGGAGCGACGCCGCGCGAGAAGACGGGACCGGGACGGGGCCGGAAAGACCTGGCCCCGCTTGAGCGCCGCGGCCACCTCGCGATAGGCGCGCCGAAACGGTGTTCCGGCCTCCACCCGCCGCATCACCTCGTCGGTGGCCAGCGCCCCGCCGGCGAGCGCCTCGAGGCCCCGCTCCCGGTTGACCTCGAGCCGGGGAATCGCGCCGGCCATCACCGCGAGCATCCCCTCGGTCGAAGCAATCCCCCGGAAGAGCGGCTCCTTGAGCAGCTGGAAATCCCGGTGATACCCGCTGCCCAGCTTGCCGCGGAGCGCCAGCGTCGTGGCGAGATCTCCTTCGAGCGCGGCCACCCGGGCCCGGGTCAGCTCGAACAGGTCGGGGTTCCGCTTGTGCGGCATGATGCTGGAGCCGGTGGCCAGGCGAACCGGCAGGGTCAGCAGCCCGAACTCCTCCCCGCTGTAGAGGATCACGTCGGTAGCGAGGCGGGAGAGCTCGTGCCCCAGCTGGACGCACCAGAAGAGCGCGTCGGCCTCGAGCTTGCCGCGTCCATTCTGCACCGCGGCGACATTGTGATCGAGACCGCCGAAGCCCAGCGCCCGGGCGGTGGCCTCGCGATCGAGCGGCAGGGGCACTCCATAACCCGCGGCGCTGCCCAGCGGGGAGCGGTCTACCCGGCTCCAGAGACTCGGCAGCGCCTCCACGGTGTCGAGCAGCCCCTCCGCGAACGCGGCCGACCAGAGCCCCGCGGACGACGGCATGGCGCGGCGGGTGTGGGTATACCCGGGCCACAGGGCCTCGCGGTTCCGCTCCGCGAAGACCAGCAGCGCCGCGACGGTGGCGAGCGCGGAGACCTGGAGCGCCAGCAGGCTGTCCTTCAGATAGAGCCGGATGTCGGTGGCGACCTGGTCGTTGCGGGACCGGCCGGTATGGAGCCGCTGCCCCGCGGTCCCCACCTTCCGGGTCAGCCAGAGCTCCACCGCCGAGTGGGCGTCCTCGTGCTCCGGACCGATGCGCAGCCGCCCGGCCTGGACCGCGCGAAACGCGGCGCGGAGCCCGGCCGTGAGCCGACGGTGATCGGCAGTGGTGATCAGCCCGGAGGCGCGCAACCCCTCGACGTGGCCGAGGCTGCCCAGCACGTCCCAGGGCAGCAGCACGCCGTCGGTCTCGCGGTCGCTGCCGACGGTGAAGTCCAACATCGGACGATCGAGCGACCCGTCACCGGCCCAGAGCGTCTTCGCTCTACCGCCCTTCCGCCCTTCCGACGTACCGACTTTCATCCCAGGTACTCCTTCGCCAGGGCCGCGTAGAACGCCCGCGCCGCGGTGACTTCGGGGAGATCCACGTACTCATCGGCGGTATGCGAGCGGCGGCTGGTGCCGGGCCCGCACTTGATGGCGTCGGCGGTCCGGACGAAGACCCAGTCGGAGCAGGTGGGGCTGCCGAAGGTGGCGAGCGTCGGGCGGGCCCGGCGGGCCGCCTCCAGCACCGGCGACACCACCGGCGTCTCGCAGGGCACCAGACGGTCCGAGGTGATCACCACCTCGCATTGCAGCCGATCCTGGAGCGCCCGGGCCAGCTCGTCATGGGGCCAGGCCGGCGTGCTCCGGATGTCCAGCACCGCCTTGGCCGTCGGCGGCGTGACGTTCCGGCTCACCCCGGCGGTGAGCATGGTCGGGGTCACGGTGGTGGCGCCGAGAATCGGATGGGTCCGCTCGCCGACCAGCCCGTCGAGCCGGGCCAGGTCCCGGGCCAGCGCGGTGATCGCGTTGATGAAGGGCCCGTCGTCGCCGGCATAACCCGCGTGCCGCTGATCGCCCCGGGCCACCAGATCCGCCATCATGAGGCCCCGCTGCGCCACCGCGGCGTCGAGATTGGTGGGCTCGCCCACCACCGCCGCATCGATGGCGCCGGCCCGGGCCACCGCGGTCCCCATGGTGGTGTTCCGGGTCTCCTCCCCATACCCCATGATCACCAGCAGGCGGCCCCGCCCCAGCCGCCCGATCAGATCCGCCGCGGCGAGGGTCATCGCGGCCACCGACGCCTTGGCGTCGCCCGACCCGCGGCCATACAGCCGGTCGCCTTCGACCACCGGGGTGAACGGATCCCGGGTCCATCCCTCCCCCGGCGGCACCACGTCCAGATGGGAGATGAATGCGAGGACCGGCCCGGGGCGGCCGCTGTCCACGGTGAGGGTGACCGACGCGTCGTCCCGGCGCGCATCGAGCCCCGCCGACCGGGCGGCATCCTCCAGGAACCGCGCGATGGTCTCCTCGGTGCCGCTCACCGAGGGGATCGCGACCAGCGCCTTAAGAAGCTCGATCTCCGTCGGCAAGATCCACTCCGAGATAAGTCGCCTTTTCCTTGCGTCCCACGATCATGGTGCCGGTACCCGACCCGGTGAACACTTCCAGCAGCAGCGAGTCGTGCGAGCGCCCGTCGATGATATGGGTCCGCTCCACGCCGCCGGTGGCGGCCCGGAGGCAGGCCTCCACCTTGGGCCGCATGCCGCCGGCAATGACGCCCGAGGCCAGGAGCTGCTCCAGGTCGTCCGGATCCGCGAAGGTCACCAGGCTCGAGGGGTCGTTGCGGTCCCGGAGCACGCCGGGCGCGCCGGTCAGAAAAATCAGCTTCTGCGCCTTGAGGGCGATCGCCAGCGTCTCGGCCACGGTATCGGCGTTGACATTGTAGACGTTGCCCTCGTCGTCGGCGGCGAGGGACGCCACCACCGGGACGAAGCGGTTCTCGACCAGGGTGTGCACGATCCGCGGATCCACCCGGTCGATGTCGCCGACGTGGCCGTAATCCACCAGGCTCACCGTTCCGTCGTCCGCTTTGACGCTCACCGGAGGCCGTCGGTGCGCGGTCAGGAGATCGGCATCGACGCCCGACAACCCCACCGCCTGAACCTGGTGGGAGCGGAGCGCCGCGAGCAGCTCGGTGCTGAGCAGGCCGGGATAGACCATCTTGGCCACTTCGAGCGCCGCGTCGTCGGTAACCCGGCGGCCGGCCACCATGACCGGCTCCTGGCCCAGGCGACGGAGCAGGGCGGAGGCCTGCGGTCCGCCGCCGTGCACCACCACGATGCGGATGCCGAGCGACTGCAGCAGACCCAGCTGCTCGGCGACGTGATCCTGGACTTCGGCATCGGAGAGCACGTCGCCGCCGAGCTTCACCACGAACACGTGGTCGCGATAGGCGCGGACGTAGCGCAACGCCCCCTTGAGACCGGCGATTCCCCTGGATGAGTCGATCGTCATGATGATTCCTTGGCTTACCGGTTCCCGAGCAGCGCGAGCAGCAGGGCGCGCTGCACGTGGAGCCGGTTTTCGGCCTGATCGTACACGGCGCTCTGCGGCCCGTCGAGCACCGCGTCGTCGATCTCCACGTTCCGGCGGACCGGCAGGCAGTGCATCACGATGCTCTTCCCTGGGTCGCTCATGCGCCAGTCCCGAAACGGGACCCGCAGGGCGCGTTCCTCCTCGGGCCGGCCGAACGCCGACAGCGCACCCCACGACTTCACATAGACCGCCTCGGCTCCGTCGATCGCGGAGTCCCGGTCGTGGCTCACCCAGGCCTGGCCGCCCCGGGACTGGGCCAGCTTCGCGATGCTCTGCATGTCCTCGGGATCGAGCTCGAACCCGGGAGGATGCACGATGGCCACCTCCATCCCGAGATGCGCGGCGGCGAGCGCGGCACTCACCGGTACCGCGGTCGGCAGCGGCTTGGGGTGCCAGGCCCATTGCAGCACGAATTTCTTGCCGCGCGGATCTCCCAGCCGCTCCTTGAGAGTGAGCATGTCGGCCAGCCCCTGGCAGGGGTGCCGGCGCACCGACTCGAGGTTGATCACCGGTTTGTCGGCGTACTTTGCGAAGTTCCGGATGATCCGGTCTTCCCGCTCGACGCTCCACTGGCTGCCCTTGGGGAAACTGCGCACCGCCAGCGCGCCGGCGTATCGGGACAGCACCCGCGCGGCATCGATCAGATGCTCGACGCCGGCGCCATCCATGATGACGCCCGGCTCGGTTTCCAGGCTCCAGCTTCCCTTCCCCGGCTCGAGGACCAGCGCGTGGCCGCCGTGCAGGAACATCGCCGTCTCCATGCTGGCGCGGGTGCGCAGGCTCGGGTCGAGGAAGATCATCGCGAGCACCTGGTTCTCGAGGCCCCCGCGTACCTCGCCCCGCTTGACCCGCTGGGCGAGCTCGAGCAGGTCGTCGATCGATTCGGCGGGCCACTCTTCGGTGCTGATGAAATCCGGCTTGGTCATGGCTGCACCCGCGTGAGAGCATCGAGGAGGAGGTCGGCTTCGCCGATCGAAAAGTTGAGCGGGGGCAGGAGGCGGAGGATGGTCGGGTCCGAGGCCGTGCCGGTGAGGACCCGGTGCCCGAACAGAGCCCGCTGAATCTCCCCGGCCGGCGTCGCCATCCGGAGGCCGAGCAGGAGCCCCTGTCCCTGCACCGGCAGTCGGAGCCTGGCGGCGCCGGCCCGCAGATAGGTGCTCACCGTCGCGACATTGCCGAGCAGGTCTTCGGTGTCGATGACCTCGAGCGTGGCGAGCGCCGCGGCACTGACGACCGGGCCGCCGCCGAAGGTGCTGCCCAGGTCACCGATGTGGAGTCCGCCGGTGAGGGCGGTCGTGGCCACCATCGCACCGATGGGCAGCCCCGAGGCCAGTCCCTTGGCCATGGTGATGGTGTCGGGCGTCACGCCATACCACTCGGCCGCCGTGAACCGGCCGAGCCGCCCCACGCCGCACTGGATCTCGTCGAAGATCAGCACCGCCCCGGCCCGGTCGCAGGCCCGGCGGGCCGCCTCCAGGAACGCCACCGAGCAGTCTCGCGCGCCGGTCAGACCCTGCACCGGCTCGACGATCACCGCGGCGACGGTGGCGTCCACCGCCTGATCCATCGCCGCGGCGTCGTTGAAGGGCACCTTGGTCGAAAGCGCCAGGCCGGCCCGCAGCGCACCGGCTTCGTACTTGGCACCGTCGGTGACCGCGAGACACACCGCGGTCCGGCCGTGCCAGCCCCCCGAAACCGAAACGATGCGCTGCCGGCCGGTGACCTTGCGGGCCAGCCCCAGCGCATTCTCGTTGGCCTCCGCGCCGGAGTTGCAGAAGAACACCCGGGACAGGTCGCCCGGGCAGCGTTCCGCGATGCGGTCGGCCAGCTCCTCGCGCGACCGGTGCGGCACCGCGGTGGAATAGAAGATCAGGGTGGCCGCCTGATCCTTGATGGCCTGCACGATTCGCGGGTGACAATGGCCGGTGGACGCCACGGCATGGCCGCCGTAGGCGTCGAGCCATTCGTTGCCGCGATCGTCCACCAGCCAGGAGCCGTGCCCCGAGACGGCGGTCAGCGGCATCTGGGAGTAGACCGGGAGCCAGGCGTTGCCGTTCAGCATGGGAACATCCCGGCGAGCCTCACGCCCGCGGTTTCGTCGAGTCCGAGCGCCAGATTCATGGCCTGCACCGCCTGACCTCCGGCGCCCTTGATCAGGTTGTCGATGGCGACCATCACCTGCACTTCGCGCCCGTCTTCCGACGTCGTGACGTGGATCAGGGCGAGATTGGTGCCCACGGCATGGGTCAGCTCGGGCGGCTGCGCCGTCAGTTTCACGAAGGGCCTCCGGTCATACGCCTCGGTGTAGCGCCGCATGATGGCCTCACGCCCCACGGGGGAGGCCAGCGTGGCGTGCAGCGTGGCGTAGATGCCCCGCACGAACGGGCCGGAGTGTGCCAGCAGCCGGGCCGATGCACCGGCGTCTCCGGTCCAGGCCCGCCATTGCTCCAGAATCTCGCCTTCGTGTCGATGACTCATGGCCGAATAGCCGAACAGGTTGTGGGCCCGGGCCGGATGGTGGGTGGTCGGCTTGGGATGGACCCCCGCCCCGCTCGATCCGGTGACCGCGAAGATCGCGGGGGGAGCGGCGAGCGCGAGTCCGGCCAGCGGATACAATGCCAGCTGCGCCGCGGTGGCAAAACATCCCGGCGCGGCGAGGGCGGTGGCCCCGGCCAGCTCGGCGCCGAGCACGTCCGCCAGGGCGTAGCGGAACCGGTGCACCAGCGCGGGCGTCTTGTGCACGCCATAGTATTTCTCGTTGAGCCGGCCGTCCTGAATTCGAAAGTCGGCGGCGAGATCCACGATGAGGCCGGGACCGGCATCGACGATTTCGCCCATGAGCTCCGAGGATTGGCCGTGTTCCAGCGCCAGGAACACCACGTCGGCGCCCCGAGCCGCCTCCCCGCCGGTCGCGCCCGAAAAGCGGGCTTCGGTGATCAGGGCAAGGCCGGGGTGCAGATCGGCGATCGGTTTGCCGGCCTGGCTCCGGCTGGTCGCGACGCATTCGGTCACCTCGGGGTGCTGCAGCACGATCCGGAGCAGCTCACCCCCGACATAACCCGCGGACCCGATGACGGCCACCCGCACGCTACACCTCCCCCGCGATCGTGACCTCGAGCGCGGCGCGAACCGTCTCGACCAGGCCGGCGGCATCCCGCAGCGCGTTGTGGGCCGGAATGCCGAGGTTCCGGGCGATGTAGTCGCGACCGACCTGATTGTCGGTGGCGGGCCCGGTAAAGCAGGTGATCGGCAGGTGGTAGAGACCGCTGTAGAGCTGGTGGGCGCCCCAGCATCCCACCGGATCGGGCGCGGCCATCACGTGCGCCGCCCCCAGCCGCATCAGCTCCGGCTCGCGCAGGATGTCCTGCACGCCGTACTCGCCCAGGATGCCGTCACCCAGCTCCGCGACGATCACATCGGGCCGGCCCCCTCGCTCCCTGGCCAGCCGGTTGAAGATGCCCCGGGCGACCGGTACGGTCATGCCGGCATGGGTGCTCGCCGCCCCGGCGTCATTGAAGGTGAGCGCCGCGATCGCGCCGGCGTCGAGCATCGAGAGCGTGTCCCGCATCAGGGAGACACCGGTCAGCTTGCACGCCGCGACCCGGAGCCCGGCGCGGGTGAGCCCGCGCACCAGCTCCGTGGCCGCCACCGTCTTGCCGGCATTCATGCAGGTACCGGCGACGAAGACGACCGGCGAGGTGCAGTCGAGCGATTCGGCCGGAGGGATCGCGCCGTCGGCGATGGTGGCCGGGTGCCCGATCCGGTCCCCCAGCGCGGGGAACGAGAGCACGGCTCCGAGCACCTCGGCCTTGAACGGGGGGCCGATGTCGGGATTGGACGAGGTACAGCGGCCCAGGATCCCGCCCAGATTGAGCACGTTGATGACGTCCCCCACGGCGATCTCGGTGGGGACTTCTCCCGCGTATCCCCGCAGGGCGCGGCGCGAGCCCAAGGTTCCGGCCACTACATCGCCGGCCCGGAGCGAGACCATGCGGCCGGACAGATCCTCGACGGTGTTGTAGGTGGACTTGTCCTCGAGAATGCGCACCGCGAGGACGTATCCCTCCCGGGCCACGATCTCGTTGCCGACGATGACGTCGGGGGCGAGCTTGGCGTTCCGGGTCGACGAGGCGATCCGGTCGAGGTGGATCCGAGTCGTGGTCACCATGTCAGCCGCCGGCCGTCCTGGCCGCCGCATCCGCCCGGGCCGCCAGCATCTCGGGAATGGCGCCGATCCGGGCAAAGGCGCGGGCCTCGTCCCCGGTCCAGAGCCGGTTCTCCTCTCCATAGGTGGCCACCGCGCGGTCCATCATCGAATAGGGACTCCGCGCTCCGGTCACCAGGAAGCGGCCCGGCGCCAGACGGACCCGGGTCTGCCCGCTCACCCGCTGCTGCGAGCTGGTCACCAGCGCCTCGATGTCCCGGAGCGCGGGGTCGAAGTAGTGTCCCTCGTGGAGCCGGTCTCCGTAGAACCGGCCCAGCTGATCCTTCCAGAACACCTGCCACTTGGTGAGCACCAGCTTTTCCAGCTCGCGGTGGGCCGCGATGAGCAGCAGCGCGGCGCCCGCCTCGAACCCGATCCGTCCCTTGATGCCGAGCGCGGTCTCGCCGACGTGAATGTTCCGCCCCAGGCCGTAGGCGGCCGAGAGGGCGGCGAGACGCGCGATCAGATCGGGGCCGGAGAGCGCCGCGCCGTCGAGCGCCACCGGCACGCCCGCGGTCCAGTCGATGACCAGCTCCACGGGGACCGGCGCGTCCGCCGGGGGATCGAGCAGCTCCGCGGGGGGACCGGCCCAGGTGTCGTGGGTCCATCCGCCGCCCCAGGTGGTCCCCCAGAGTCCGGCGTTGATGCTGTAGGCGGACGCCTTGGCGGGCACCGGAAGTCCCCGGGCCGAGAGATAGGCGATGGCCTGGTCCCGGGTCAGCGCTTCGTCGCGAATCGGGGTGACGATGGTCATCTCGGGGGCCAGCACCCGGAGCGCAATGTCGAAGCGAACCTGGTCGTTGCCGGCGCCGGTGGATCCATGCGCCACGGCGGCGGCCCCGATCTCCCGGGCGACCTCGATGACCGACAGGGCCTGCTGGGTCCGCTCGGCGCTGACCGAGAGCGGATAGACCTCGCCCCGGAGCACATTGCCCTGGATCAGGTAGGTGACGAAGCGGGAGAAGACCGCGTCCCGCGCGTCGACCTCATGGTGCCGGGCGGCGCCCACGGCCAGCGCCTGGGTCCGGATGGCGGCCCGCTCGGCGGCGGAGGCGCCGCCGGTGTTGACGTAGACGGTGTGCACGGCGTAGCCCTGCTCGGTGAGCCGGGGGACGCAGTACGAGGTGTCGAGCCCGCCGGAGAAGGCCAGGGCGAGGAGGCGATTCTGCATATTGCATAATTATGCAGGATCGCCCGGGAAAGGCAAGGGCCGGAAACGGGCCGGCTGCCCGGCGCTACGACTCCGCGCTGCGGGGCGGCAGCAGCCGCCCGAAGACGCCGCCCACCATCCCCGCCACCCCGCCGGTCACCGTCGCGATGGCGACGGTCTCGATTTCGGCGCCGGCGGCGGCCCCGGCGATCGCCGCGGCGATCGCCCCGATGAAGCTGCTGACGCCGCCGGCCAGGGCGCCGCCGCGAAGCGACGCGCCGATCGGCACCCCGGGCGATCGCCGCGAGAATCGGGATCCCACCAGCGCCGCGATCGCGGTGCCGACGACCGGGTAGAAGTTGCCCGCCTGCCCCAGGGTGGGAATCACGGTGCCCAGGACCACCATCACGATCTGCAGCACCGCCCCGACGAGGATCGAGGAGAACAGCGGCGACTTGCCCATCAGGGCACCGTGGCCATGCACTCGATCTCGACCCGGCCGTTGAGCGCGAGGCCGCTGGCGCCCATCGCGCTCCGGGCCGGCCGATGGTTGGGGAAGAAGGTGACGTACACGGCGTTCATCTTGCCCCATTCGGCGATGTCCGCCAGCATCACCAGGCATTTCACCACGTGGTCCATGTCGGAGCCGTTGGCCTCGAGCAGACGCTTGATGTTGGTGAGGGCCGCACGGGTTTCGGCCTCGATGCCCCCGGCCGCCAGTTTGAGGGTGCTGTCGGTGCCGAGCTGGCCGGCCAGATAGAGCATGTGGTCCACCTTCACCGCCGGGGAGAACGGCAGGGTTGTCGCGGCGCCGGTGGGCACGAGGTAGGTGACCTGGGGCGCCTGGCCCTGGGCGGCGAGGGGAGCGGCGGCAAATACCAGCGGCAGCACGATGCGTCGGATCCGGGATGTCATGGGATCTGGATTTCGTTAGGGGAGGACGGGAAGCTCGGCGTTGGCCCGGCGTCTGTCAATACGGACCCGGTACTATTCCCGGTCAGCGTATCCGGAGAACGACCCGTGCGAGACCAGTCCAGTCCCCCGCCCGACCCCGCGCATCGACCTCGCATCGCCTCCCTGGTCCCCGCGGCGACCGAGATCGTCGCCGCACTCGGGGCGGAGGACCTCCTGGTGGGGATCTCACACGAGTGCGACTACCCGGCCTCGATCACGTCGCTGCCGCGGCTGACCGCGTCCCCGGTCGATTCCGCCCTGGCGAGCGGCGCCATCGACGCCCAGGTCCGCGCGCTCCACGCCGCGGGGCGTCCGGTCATCGCGGTGGATGCGGAGCAACTCGAGGCGGCACGACCCGATCTCATCCTGACCCAGGACCTCTGCGACGTCTGCGCCGTGATCGACGGCGATGTGCGCTCCCTGGCGGAGCTCCTGACCCCACCTCCCCGGCTGCTTTCCCTCGCAGCCCGGACGCTGCCAGGGATCTTCGCGGACATCGATGCGGTGGGCGCCGCGATCGGGCGGGCGGAGGACGCCCGCGCGCTGAACGATTCGCTTCAGGCCAGGCTCCGCGCGCTCTCCCAAGGCCCGGCCCGAGCGAGGACACGAGTCGTCGTGGTCGAATGGCTGGAGCCGCTCTACCTCGCCGGCCACTGGGTACCCGAGATGGTGAGCGCGTCCGGAGGATCCGACGTCGGCGCTTCGCCGGGCGAGCACTCCCGCGCCCGGAGCTGGCAGGACATCGAAGTGCTGGATCCGGAGCTGATCGTGGTCGCCCTCTGCGGTCTTGGGCTCCCCCGGGCGGTGGCCGAATGGGAGGCGTTCCGGGCCGGCGGTACCGACGAGGCCGCCGCCGCAAGGCGACTCGAGCGACCGGTGGTGGCCATCGACGGGAACGCCTTCACCTCGCGTCCCGGTCCCCGCGTCGTGGACGGGGCGGAGCTCCTGCACCAGGCGCTCGCGGGCCGGCAGGCGGCGGGGCTGGCGCGACTGCGCTAGATCCGGTCGTACTGGTGGACCGTGCGCTCGCTCTCCACCTCCCCGGTGTGCTTGGTGGCTTTCGGCTCGATCAGCATGAGGTGCACCTCTTCCAGCGCTACGGGCCGGTGCTCCACACCCTTCGGAATCACTACCAGCTCGCCGGGGCCGAGCCGCAAGACGCCATCCCGGAGCTCGATCACCAGGTCGCCTTTGAGGATGATGAACAGCTCGTCCTCTTCCGCGTGCTGGTGCCAGATGAACTCGCCCTGCAGCTTGGCGAGCTTGACGTGGCAATCGTTCAGGTCGGCGACGATCTTGGGACTCCACTGGTCCTGAAACAGTCCCAGCTTCTCAGCGATGTTGATGACGGGAACCACGCGACCTCCTCGGAGTAGGGTCCGGCGGGACGGGCGGGGCCACCGATCATCCGGGCACTGGCCGAATCTAGCGCGTCTTCCGGTCCTGGGCCGCGATGTTCCACAGCAGCGCAACCCCCGCGCCGGCCGCCACCAGGAAACACAGAATGGCAAATCCGGGATAGCCGAAGATCCGGAACGCGGTCTGCACCTGGAAGAGCATCGCCGCGCCCACGATCAGGGCCGCGATCACCAGCCCCATGGCGATCCGGTTGGCCACCTTCTGGAAGCCGAGCATCAGCTGGGGCGCGTCGATCCCGGTGTCGATCTTGAGTCCCAGCTGGTTGGCGGCGGTCGCGTCCAGGATCTTGTTCAGGCGGGCCGGCAGCTTGTCGGCGAAGTCCCGGAGCTCCAGGGCGCTGTTGAAGAGGTGCTCCGGCGAGAGACTCTTGAGCATGCGTTGCCGCATCAGCTCCGCGGAATTCCGGCGGATCGAATCGGTCGGGTTGAACTCGGGGGCGAGCGTGCGACCGATGCTCTCCAGGTTGTACAGCGCCTTGCCCAGCATGGCCATCTCGGCCGGCAGCCTCACCCCCCAATCCAGGGCGGCGCGCACGATGTCCAGGAACACCTTTCCCATGGGGGCCAGGGTGAGGCCCTCGCCGCCGTACTCCGCCACCATCGCACCGACCCGCCGGCGGAACTCGGCGGGGTCGCAGTCCTCCCGCTGCTCGGCCATCTGCAGCGCCAGGTCGGCGGTTTCGTCACCGCGGCCGTGCACGATCGCCATCACCATCTTGAGCAGCATGTCCTGCAGCCGCTGGGACAAACGGGCCACCATGCCGAGATCGAGCAGCGCGATCCGATTGTCCTCGGTGAGGAAGACGTTGCCGGGATGCGGATCGGCGTGGAAGAATCCATCCACCAGGATCTGCTGGAGGTAGGCGCGGAACAGCTCCTCCACCAGCTCGTTGCCGGCGACCTCGAGCTGGGTCAGCGGACCGGTCCGGGTGATTTTCCGGCCGGGGATGTAATCCATGGTGAGCACGCGCGAGGTGGTATAGTCCGGCACCGGCCGGGGCACCACGATCCGCCGGAACGCCTTCAGATTCTCCGCCAGCCGTTCCTGGTTCTGCGCCTCCCGCCGGTAGTCCAGCTCTTCGAAGATGGTGCGCCGGAATTCCTGGAGCACCGCGTGGAGGTCCATCTGCTCGCCGAGGCTGGTGTGTTTTTCCAGCATGCTTGCGATTTCGTCGAACGCCTCGAGGTCCTCGGTGATCCGCTGGCGGATGTGGGGCCGCTGGATCTTCACCACCACGTCCCGGCCGTCACGCAACCGGGCGCGGTGCACCTGACCCAGCGAGGCGCTGGCCACGGGCTCCCGGTCGAACGACTCGAACCCCTTGGAGATGCGGACGCCCAGCTCCTCCGTGACGATCCGTTCCACCTCCTCGAATGGGAACGGCTCGACCGAGTCCTGCAGCCGCTCCAGCGCCTCGGCGTAACCCAGCGGGATCATCGCGCCGCGAGCGGAGAGGAGCTGTCCCAGCTTGATGAAGGTGGGACCCAGCGACTCCAGATCCTTCGCGAGCTCCGCTCCGCGCGTCGCGTCGTCGGGATCGGCCAGAGGCTCCAGGTCTCCGGGAAGACCGTCGGGGACCTGGGTCGCATCGCCGCGCCCGTACTTGTACAGGAGGCGCGCGACGCTGCCGTAGCGCTTGAGATTGGCCGGCTTGAGGTCCATCGACTGCCGTTCCAGGTCGGTGTTCACCTGTTGACGAACCGGCCCGGAGGAGAGACACAACCCGCAACGAGACAACGACGAGGAACGCAGAGGTCGCGGAATTCACGGACGAACACCGAGCACGGCGAATAATTTCCGCCGCCCTCCGCGTCATGCGCGGCGGCTTCGTGTTACGGCTGTCCTACCACCTCGATCAACACCTCATCCCGCAGCTGTCCGGCATCGGCGCTCACCCGGTGCTTCCCGGGCACCAGCGCCAGCCGGTTGCCCGGTACGACGACGCCATCGACCCGCCAGCGCACCCGGGCCCGGCCCGGCGCGCCCACCGCGCGCAGCCCGACGGTGGCGTAGCGCGGATCCACGCCCGGCACGAAGCGGTAGACATCGCCCGAGGCGGGAGAGGTGATGTGAAAGCGCGAAGAGGCGGTGTCCGATGCGGGCCGCGCCGGAGCGCGCTCGCCGGTGACGCCTACCATCCGCGCCTGCTGGGCCCAATCGGCGTAGCGACCGGGCAGCACGACGCCGCCCGCGGTATGCCAGTCGCAGGTATCTCCCGGGACGGATCCCGGCAGAAACCACTCGGTGGAAACCGGGCAAAAGGCGCCGGCGCGCAGCCCGGAGAGCCGGCAGATCGCGATCGGCCGGGCACCCAGCTGATCCGGGGTCGGCAGTACGCCGGGCGGGTGACGGCGTGCTACCAGCAGCGTGGCGCGATGCAGCAGCGGTCCGGCGCCGGTGACGCCGCTGACGCCTTCCATGGGCCGGCCGTCGAAATTGCCCACCCACACCGCCACGGTGAAGCCGCCGGTGACCGCGACCGCCCAGTTATCGGTGAAGTGACGGCTGGTGCCGGTCTTGGCGGCCGCGGGAAACGGAAACTCGAGCGGCGTCACCGGCCCGAACCCCGGGATCCGGGCCACCGGGTCGGCCAGGATATCGAGCACCAGCGCCGCGGCGCCGCGGCTCATAACCCGCCGAGCGTCGCCCGCCTGGCCCTCGTCGCTGAGCCAGCGGACCGGCTTCCAGATTCCGCCGGCGGCGATGGCGCGATATCCGTTGGCCAGCTCCAGCAGGGTGACGTCGCCATTGCCGAGGGCCAGACCCAATCCGTAGTGGGTGGCATCCCGGTCGAGCGAGGTGAAACCGGCGCGCTGCAGGGTGAGCAGCAGCTCCGCCGGACCGAGCCGGCTGGCCAGCTCCACCGCCGGGAGATTGAAGGAGCTGCCCAGCGCCTCCCGGGCCCGTACCGGTCCATGGAACCGGCGGTCGTAATTGCGGGGCGCGTAGGGACCGGTGCTGGTCTGATAGACCGTGGCGATATCGGGCAGGACCGACGCGGGGGTGTATCCGCGGTCGAAGGCGAGCCCGTAGAGAAACGGCTTGAGGGCCGACCCGGGCTGGCGCGGCGAGATGACCATGTCCACCTGGCCGCTCTTCGGCTCGAAGAAATCCGGGGAGCCCACCCACGCGAGAATCCCGCCGGTGGCGTTGTCGAGCACCACCAGCGCCGCGTGCTTCACCCCCTGATCCTTCATGGTCTCCACGGTGTGCCGCGCTTCCGCCTCGAGCGCTTCCTGCAGGGGAAGGTCCAGCGGGGTATGGAGATCTCCTTCCGGGGCACGGCCCTCGGTGGTCAGCCGACTGAGCAGCGCCGCGGTGAAGTGCGGGGCCAGGAACGAGCGGGCCGCCGTCGGCGAGAGGGGCGGCTCCAGCGCCGCGGCGGAGACATCAGCGGACGAGACGCTGCCGGCGCGCCGCATCCGCGCCAGCACCGTGGCCCGCCGCCCCAGCGCGCGGCGGGGACTCACCAGCGGGTTATCCCTGCTGGGCGCCCCGGCCAGTCCGGCCAGCAGCGCCGCCTGCCCGGTGGAGAGATCCCGCGCCGAGGCACCGAAATAGAGCTCGGCCCCCTCCTCCACCCCGATGGTGCCCTGCCCCAGCGGCACCCGGTTGAGATACTGCTCCAGCATCACCTGCTTGGACAGGTGGGCATCGAGCCGGAGCGCCCAGAGCGCCTGAACGATCTTGCCCGGCAGATTCCGCGGGACCGGGCGGAGCAGCCGGGCCAGCTGCATCGGAATCGTGGAAGCACCCGAGACCACGTGCAGCGCCCGCAGGTCCGCCAACAGGGCCCGTCCCAATGCCCGCGGGTCCACACCGTGGTGGGTGTAATAGCGCCGGTCCTCGGCGGCCACGAACGCGACCAGCAGCGCCGGATCCATCTGTCCCAGCGGAATCCACTGTCGCAGCGACCCTTCCCCGGTGCGGGTGGTCCGCAGCGGCGCGCCGGAGCGGTCCAGCAGGCGGAGCGTCGGGGCCGGCGGCTGCCGAAGCAGCGCGCCCGGCACCGGCAGGGCTACCCATACCGCGGCCACCGCCGCTAGCAGCAGCGCTCCGCCGCCCGCCCCCAGCACCAGCCGGCGCCGGGTCATGGTGTCTTGACCCGGACCGTGAAGGTGCCGCCCTCGGTCCGACCATACACCGCGGGGTTGTACATCTCCTCGGCGAATGCCGGTGGCCGGACGAAGACTCCGGGCGTGGTGGCCCGGGCCACATACGTCATGGAGTAGGTGCCCTTCCACAGCACCCGGGCCGCGTAGACCACGCGGTCATCGCGAATCTCCCGATGATCGAAGGGACTCCACCATCCTCCGTCCCAGGCGCCGAAGTCCCAGCGGTCGCCTTCCTCGGCGTCGCCGCGGCCCTCTCCTTCCTCGTCGGCGGGGGTCTCGCGCTCCGCCCCCGGCCCGGAGAGCAGCCCCACGGTATTCAGGCTCAGATCCACCGCTTCGAGTCCGGCCGGGAGCGCATCGTCGACCACCACGAAGGAACGATCCTGCGGCACCGTGATCTTGAGACGCACGCGGACCAGATCGCCCTCGCCGGCTTCCACCTCCGGCTTGCCGCCCTCGTAGGCCTCGTACCATCGCTCCACCACGATGCCGTGGTACTCCGGACGGGCCGGTACCGCGCGGGGAATCTCCGAGATGGTGAGCGTGTAGAACGCCGACGCGTTGGGCCGGCCGTTCTCGAGCCGGACCTGCAGCGGCACGCTGTCGCCCCGCTCCGGGAGCAGACCGCTGAGCGCCACGCTGGTGTCGCGTCCGGTGAGAACCGAGGCGCCGACCCTGACCCGGATTTCCGGCGGTCCCCCCGGCGGGAAACGGCGCATCCAGGCGTTCACGGCACGGACCGCCGCGGCGTAGTCCTGGGTGTTCCACCACCAGGCGTCGCGGGGCCGCGCCCGCGTGACCACGGTCTCGAACAGCGGCACCAGCAGGGCATGGCTGGAGTCCACGGCCAGGGTGGCCTCGAGCAGGAGCGCGACGGGCCGCACCGCCGAGCGGAAGTAGAACCCGCTCGTCAGCGAATCCGGCACCGACACGGTGCGTCCCTCGACCCGGACGCTGTTCCACACCGGCTGCAACAGTCCCCGCGCGCCGGGGAGGTCGCCACCGCGAGCCAGTACCAGCGCGAGCGTGAGCCGGCTCTCGGGAGAGAGCAGCGCCGCCTGCCGGGCCAGGTCGTTCTCCAGCGCGCGGTCCCGTTTGCGGGCCCGGCTCAGGAAATCCGCCACCGCGAGGCGCTCGGTCAGCCGCCACTGGGTCGGATTCTGGGCGGACGCCATCGAGAGCGTCATCCACTCGGTGCGTTTGAGGGACTCGCGGAGGTACTCCGCGATCTTCGCCACGGTGGAATCTCCGATGGCGAACCCGGCGTCCCGCGCCTCGAGCAGCACCGCGCCGGCCTCCGCCGTGAGCCACGGCGAGGTCCAGTCTTCGGCGCTCCACAGTCCGATGCCGCCCGCGGGACGCTGCCGGCGAACCAGCATCTCGATTCCGGTCACAATCTCCCGGCGCAGCGCGAGCGTATCACCCGCCGCCGCACCGGCCGTCTTGCGGGCCCGATAGAGTCCGAGCAGGGGCGTCATGGCACTGGCGACCTGCTCCGAACAGAGATACGGATAGATCCGGAAGTAGGAGGCATACGAGGCCAGCAGGGTGAGCGGCGAGCCTCCGGCGGTGAGGGTGATACGACTGCGGGCCAGATCGAGTCCCCCCGGCAGCATGAAGACCACCGAGGCGGTGTCGTGCAGCACGCCCGACGCGACGGCGGACCCGGCGCGGCTGGGCGGCAGGATGGGCAACTTCACCTGGACCGCGTCGCTGTCGCCGGACCCGCCGACGTCGAACCGGAAGGTGGCCGAGTCTCCGGGAAGGGCGGTGAACCCGAAGCGCGATTCGCGGCCCCGGCCCGCTTCCAGCGTCACGCTGCGCGACGCCTCGCCGGTGAGCGTGGCCCCGGTGACCCGGGCCGCCACCCGCACCGTCGGGGTTCCGCCCAGACGATGATTCACCACCACGCCCGCTTCGAGCTTGTCCCCGGGGCGGAGGAAGCGGGGCAGCGCCGCGCGGGCCAGCAGGGGCCGGGTTACCAGCAGGGGACTCTGCCCCTTCCCGTAGCGGTCGCCGGCGGTCACCGCCACCGCCATCAGGCGGAAGGTGGTGAGGTTGTCGGGCAGCGGGGCGGTGGCGGTGGCGTTCCCCGCCGAATCGGTGAGGACCGAGCCCAGGAAGAACGCCGTGGTGCGGAAGCGGGAGCGGAGCACGTCGGCGGCACCCTCGCCGCCGCCGCCGCCCGGGTTGCGTCCCTTGTCGCCCGCGGGCACCTGGGGAGCCACGCTGACCAGGTTGCTGGCCAGGCGCATCCCTAACCCGCGCTCCCGGTACAGCAGATCGATCGGATCGGGGGTCTGGTATCCGGTCAGCGAGAGGACGCCCTCGTCCACCGCCCAGAGCGTGACCTCGCTCCGCATCCCGCGGTGGACCGCGGTGTCCCGCACCTCGATCCGGATCCGGGCCCGGTCGCCGGGGCGATACTCGGTCTGTTCCGGCCGGAGTGCCACCGTGAGCCGCTTTCGCTCCGGGGTCACCCGGATCTCCGCATAGCCCACCCGGATGGTGGGCCGGCCCGGATCGTCCAGGGGGCCGGGGACGGCGCTGCGGCCTCGCGCCACGACGATCGAGACGAACGCGTCGGGCGCCCACGCCTCGGTGATGGGGAACTTGAGCGTGGTGGCGCCTTCGGTGATCCGCATCCGCCGCTGCTGGAGCAGGCCTTCCCGCTCCACCGTGATCCACGCCTCGGCGTTGGTGAACGGCGCGGCGAAGAGGATGGTGGCGGTGTCGCCCACCGAGTAACGAGTCTTGTCGGGGATCACGTCCATCTTGAACTGGGACTCGTCGCTCCAGGGCACCCACCCCGGTCCGGTGGCCCAGCGGTAGAAGCTGGTCACCACCTCGCGGCCCTTCCGGTCCCGGGCGCGAAACTCCATCGAGTAGCTGCCCGCGAGCGCGGGGGTCACGACGCACAGGGCGTTGTTCGCCGCGGTCGTCACGTTGCAGCGGGCGACCGTATCACTCACCCACTCCCCCACCAGCTGGCTCCACCCATCCTGCTCGCGGCGCACCTGGTGCCACTCGCGGCGCACCAGGACGCCGCTCACCTTGATGCCGTCGAGCCGGGCGCCGTCCGGCTTGACCGCGATGACCCGGACCGCCTGCGACGCGGCGGCTTTCCAGAAATAGGTCGACCCTTCGGGCTTGGCCCCGAGGTAGAACTCGGCGGGATGCACCAGCGCGCCGGTGCTGGCGTAGACCGTCTGGCGATTGACGTCGGTGACCACCGCTTCGATGGTCGCCTGCGTGGCGCGGCCCTCCTGGACCAGCTTGAGCGGCGCCCGCACGGTGAGATGCCCGGTCGCATCCAGGGTGTCCACCCGGCTCTCGCTGACGGTGGTCCGGTCTTCCGACTGCATCTCCTCCCACCACCAGCCCTGCGCCCCGACGTAGAACCCGTCGGTATTGGGGATGTCCGTCTCCCAGGGCGAATAGGCGGTTTGCCGGACCGACCACGCCACCTTGGCGCGTCCCATCGGGGCGCCGAAGAGATAGCGCGCACCAATGGTGGCGATGAGGGTGTCGCCGTCGAACCGCGCGGCGTTATCCGCCGTCATGTCCACCAGGAACTCCGGGGGGCGGTACTCCGCCACCCGATACGACGCCTGCGCCATTTCCTTCCATTCGCCCTGGCGCTTCAGGCTGACCGCGACGGTGTAGTAGCCCAGCGGGGCGGTCCGGGGCAGCCGCACCGACTGCTGCAGGGTGCCGAACGCGGAGGCCGCGGAGACGGTTTCCCGGAGCATCCCCTCATCGCGGTCCTTGAACGCCACCTTCACCGAATCGCCGCGCGCGGGCACCTTGAGGGCGCCGAGCAGACCGGTGCGCACGATCGCCTTGGCGTACACGGTATCGCCGGGGCGATAGATCCCCCGCTCGGTGAAGACGGCCGCGGCGGCGGGCAGTCGTTCGTCGCCGTAGGCCGACCGGACGTTGAAGCGCCAGGGAGAGAGATCGGGATCGTACTGGTTGACACCGACCAGGGCGCGATCACTCCCCAGCCGGACCTCGACGTAGCCATCGAAATTGGCCGTCTCGTAATCCACGCGGCCCGTGCTGGACGGTTTGGGTGGTGGACGTTTGATCCCCCGGAACCGCGCCAGCCCCTGAGAATCGGTCACCGCGCGCGCCAGCACCCGGCCGGCGGCATCGCGCAGCACCGCGGAGGCTCCCGTCCGGGGCTTCCCGTCGGAGGCTCCGGTCACCCAGACGACGCCTTCCTCCAAGCCGATCTTGGCGTGCACGCCCAGGTCGGTCACCTGCAGCAGGGCGATCGGTTGCCGCGGCTCGAGCTGGGCGTCGCTGGTGTCGGGACTGCGGAGCCGAGGACTGGTGGCCCGGACCAGGAAGAGCGTCGGAGTGCCCGGTTTGGAGGCGTCGGGCGCCGGCATCTCGTATCCATAAAGCGAGACGCGGTCGCGGGCCGCTCCGAGCGGAATCCGCTTCCGGACCGCCTTGCCGACAAGGGCCTTCCAGTCATCGCCCCAGCCGTACTCGCTTCGGGAAAGAAACCGCCCCTCGAGCGAATCGGGCACCGGAATAGTCAGCACCTCGAGGGTATCGACGTTGACATAGGTGATGCCGAAGGTGCGCCGGCCCACTCGCTCGACCATCGCCTTGCCCTGCGCATACGAGACGTCGGCCCGGTATCCGGTGGTGACCACGGTCTTGACCGGATAGCCGGTTATCGGCTGGCCGAAGGTGTCGCGAAGGGTCGAGTCCACCCGCACCAGGTATCCGGTGCGCGGCTTGAGCTGTACCGAGACCACCCAGCGGTCGCTCACCTCCGTCGTATCGGGAATCCCGAAGTCCACCTTGGGCAGAACGGTCAGGTGCCGCAGCAGGTCGGCGCCCTTGACCGGCGTGGAGAAGGTGAGCGCGATGGGCCCGTTGGGACAGAAGGTGTTCCCGCGACAATCGGCCTGGGTCAGCTCGAACTTCCCATAGGCCTGAATGCCCCAGCGGGTCAGCTTGCCGGGTTTTTCCGCGTCGATCGCCTCGGGCACCACCAGGTCTCCGACACAGCCGTAGGGCAACGGCCGCTCCGGTGTCAGCGTCACCACCCGGCGCAACCCGTCGGCGGAGCGCTCGCGCTCGTAGCCACCCGCCTCCTTGAATTGCCAGGGCGCGTCGTCCGGAATCGGGGCCTCGGCTCCCGGCTTGAGCGCGATGACCCCGGGCGAAGCACACGCCCGGTTCATTTCCAGATAAATCAGGCGCGCCAGAAGCGCGGGATCGGCGGAGCCGCTGAGCACGATCTGAAATCGGGGATTCGCGGGAAGAAAACGGGCCTGCTGGTCGGGACCGGCCGGCAAACCGGCGAGTACGCGCGGGCCACGAACCCGGAATTCGAACTGGAACGGCTCGGCGAGGCTGCTGCCGTCCATGGCCGTAAATCCGGGGCGAACCGTGGCGCGAACCTGGAGCCCGGCCGGGAGGGGGGAGCTGGGACGGAACCGTAAAGTGACTGGATCCCGCCACTCAAACGTCCCCTGCATTACAGGATCCAGAGTGAGCACGGTCCGGGGGTCCACGGATCGATCGAGGGAGCCCGCCACTGGACGGTCGAACGTGACCGATATCAGGGCTCCAGCGTCAGCATCTCCTTCCGGGAGGGCGCGAATCACCCGGAGAGGGGACGTTACGTCGGCGGCGACGGCCGCCACCAGAAGCAGCAGTCTGACACGAGGCGTGAACATGAAGACGGCTCATCGATCAGGGTGGCGAATCTCGGTCAGAGGAGCTAACCGCTTGCTAATTCAGCAAGTTAGTGCTTTCTTTTCCATTGTGCTCCCTTAACAAAACGTGCCGGGCAAGCCGGATGGACCCGCTGGGGGCGGATCGTCAACGCATCGTAAGGAGCAGAGTATATGCGCGCGTATGTCCTGAGTGCTTCACTGCTGGTCCTGGCCGCAGTTCCGGCCCTGGCCCAGGAAAAGGGTACCAAGGAGATCGGTGCCTTCATCAAGTACACCCATTACGACAAGAGCTTCACGCAATCGAGCGAGCGGCAGAATAGCTACGGCGGTGGCGGTCGGCTGGGGTACTTCTTCAGCCGGCACTGGGAGCTGGAGCTCGACGGCTCGGTCAACGCGACCGACGCCAAGAACTTCTTCATCGGGAATGAAAGCACCGCGCTGGTGTACATGCCGTTCCATCTGCGGCTGAACTTTAACCAGCGGCTGGGCGACAACAGTCCCTTCACCTGGATCCTCGGCGCCGGACCCGCGTACAACCGCTACGGCAAGCGGGTCGTGGGTGAGCCGGGCTTCCGGCCGCCGGGCGGTGGCAGCGACTGGGGCCTCGGGCTCTCGACCGGCATCCGCGCGATGCTGACTAATTGGCTGGCCTTCCGGGTCGACGGGACGCTCGACTACATCCCGTCACCCAACAACGGTAAGACCGCGGTCACGTCCCAGGGTATTACCGCCGCGTCACCGCCGAGCAGCAACACCAACCTCGGGGTCCAGGCCGGCCTTTCGCTGATGCTGGGAATGTGCAACCGGAAGGCGGACGGCACCACCATCACCCCGACCACCGCGACCGTGACGACCGGGGGCACCGCGAGCTTCTCGGCGACCTCGACGCATTGCGGGAAGTCCGACCAGGTGGTTTTCACCGTCAGCGGCCCGGGCAGTGTGAACGCCATGGGCATCTACACCGCGTCCGGCGGGACCGGCACGGCGACCGTCTCGGCGTGCGGGCAGCACAACAAGCTCTGCTCGACGGCCACGGTTACCGTGACCGCGCCGGCTCCGCCTCCGCCGCCGGCGGAAGTTCCCGGCGCACGGGTCCTGACCCGCTGCGAGCTCAATCCGGCCACGGCGTCGCCCCGGATCGACCAGCCGGTGTCCTACACCGTCACCCTGTACTTCAGTGACGGCACCACCGCGGTGCTCCCCAACGCCGTCCTCTCGGCGCCGGGCGGAACCGTGTCGGGTAACTCGGTGAGCTGGAGCACGCCGGGCGGCAAGACCGTCGTGGTCAGCTGCGGCTCGGGCGCGAACGGGACGGAAGTGACCGGCAGCGCCACCGCGGATGTGCAGCGGTTCGCCATCGTCATCCGCGACTCGGTGTACTTCATGATCGATTCGACGCGGATCTACCGCACCGACGATCAGACCCAGCTGGGCGAAGTGGCCAAGCTGCTCATCGCCCATCCCGACATCCGGCTGATCATCGACGGTCACGCCGACGCGGATGCCAGTGTCGCGCACAATTCCCGGCTCGCCATGAACCGGGCGATCTCGATGAAGAAGTTCCTGGCCGACCACGGCGTCCCGGTGGATCGGATGACGATCGTGCTGCGCAGCTTCGGTGAGTGCGTACCGGTGGCATCCAACGAAACGGCGGAGGGACGCACGCTCAACCGGCGCGCCGAGCTTCGCGAGTTCGGGAATGAAACCCCGGGACCCGGCAATCCGATCTGCAAGGAAGCGGGCCGGGAACGGAAGCCGTAGTTTAGGGAGTAGGGAGTAGGGAGTAGGAAGTTGGGAGTAGGGAGTAGAAAAAA
>DASYPZ010000080.1:0-2550 GCA_036006105.1 Gemmatimonadales bacterium
AATCGGGCTTGAGCCAGTACTTCACACTCGGCTTGAGCGCCGCGCGGCGCGAAATCAGCGTCACCCTCGCGCCGGCTCGATAGCAGTTGAGCGCCTGCTCGACCGCGGAGTTCTTGGCCCCGACGATGACCACGTCGAGGCCGGTCGAGAGGTGGGCCTCCTCGGCATAGTGCGAGACGTGCGGCAACGGTTCTCCCGGGATGTCCAGCAGATTGGGCTGGTCGAAGTACCCGGTGGCGAGCACCAGCCGGGCGCAGGAAAGCCGCTCCTCGCCGAGTCGGGTCGCCAGGCGGCACACCAGCCCGTCGTTTCCCCGCTCCGCGGTTGTAAGCCGCACGAAGGTCCGGATCCGGAGCCCTTCCGCTCGAGACACCCCCCGGTAGTACTTGAGGGCTTCTTCCCGCGTGGCCTTGGGGCCGGAGCACACCAGGGGATGCCCGCCGATTTCGAGTCGCTCAGGGGTCGTGAAAAACACCATGCCGACCGGGTAGTGCAGGATCGAGTTGGCGATCGCCCCCGCATCGATCACCAGCGGATCGATTCCCCGCCGCCGGGCCGAAATGGCGCAGGCAAGCCCGATCGGTCCCGCGCCAACAATCAGGACCTCCTCGTTCATTACGCCAGCGGCTCGCGGATCGGCACGATGACACTTCCGGGCGGGAGTTAGGGGCTGAATCTAGCCGTGCTGCCTGGGGGCTGGCTGCTTGCGCCATCCCTTGGCAGAATTAAGGTTCAGGAACATTTCTACCGAGTTCACCCGGTTCCCAGGCCCTCGATGACCGAGTCTGCGCGACAGGATGCTTCCCCGGCGGACCCGGCGGCCGCCGGGCGAGTCCGGCTCGAGGAGCAACTTCGCGCCGCGACCACGGGAGAGTATGACATTTACGGCGAGTTGGGCCTGGGTGGCATGGCCACGGTCTATCTCGCTCACGAGGTCGCGCTCGATCGGAAAGTGGCCATCAAGGTCATGTCTCCGGGCCTGGTGCACGGTCCGGGGATGGTGGAGCGGTTCAAGCGCGAAGCCCGCACGGCGGCGCATCTGTCCCACCCGAACATCATTCCGGTATATGCGGTCCGCGAAGCGGACGGATTGCTCTTTTTCGTCATGAAGCTGGTGGAGGGCACTCCCCTCGACGCCGTCATGCGCGAGCTCGGCAAGCTGCCCCTCCCCATGGTCGAGGCCATTCTGGCCCAGGTAGGCGGCGCGTTCGGGTACGCCCACCGGCACGGGGTGGTTCACCGAGACATCAAGCCCAGCAACATCCTGATCGACGACGAGGGCTGGGCGGTGGTCACCGACTTCGGAATCGCCAAGGTGATGGAGAACGAGGGGCTGACCCAGTCGGGAGTCGCGGTGGGGACGCCGACCTATATGAGCCCCGAGCAGTGCGGTGGCGGTGTGATCACCGGTGCCTCGGACCAGTACTCGCTGGGCGTGGTGGCGTACGAGATGCTTTCCGGACGTCCGCCGTTCACCGGCACCTCCATGATGTCGCTGATGTACAGCCACTTTCACGATCCCGCGCCCCCGCTCCAGCTCTATCGGCCCGACTGTCCCGAGCCGATGCGCGCCGCCGTCATGCGGATGCTGGAAAAGGATCCCGCCGACCGGTGGCCCTCGATGGAGGATGCGGTCGCCGCGATGGGAGCACGGCACCTGGCCCACGATGACCCGACCCGCTCCCAGCTGATTTCCGTCGCGCGGACGGGGGCGATGCACCGGCTGATCTCCCAGGTTCAAACGCCGCGCAGCCCGGTTCCGCTCACCAAACAGACACCTGTGGCGCCGGTGGCGTCGACCGGACTCTCCCGCCTGCCGCGATGGATCCTTCCCGTGACGGGAGTCGTCGCGGTCGGGGCGGCGGTGGCTGCCGTCATGCTGAGCCGTACGGGCAGCCCGACCGCGGGCCCGGGGACGTCCCCGGACTCTGCGGAATCCACCTCCCGGTCGGTCCTGCCGAGTCCTCCCGCCGTCGACTCGGCGACCACCCGAACATCGCCGTCACCGGGGGTGGGGCAGCCGGAGGCAGCGCAGGAAACGGGCGCCGGCCGCCGGGCGGCTGCGTCGGTGACGGCGCGGGCCCGTGGAAACGAAGGATCCGCGAAACAGGCGTCGCCTCCGAGTCCCGGCCGAACGCCGACCGTTGAGACCGCGGCGAATGCCGCGCAACCCGAGCGGAAGGTGGATACTCAGCCGGCCGCCCCGATTGTCCCGGCGCCATCGCCGCCGGCGCCCGAACCGGTCACCCCTCTGCGATCCACCACCGAGCCGCCGCCCGCCGTTAAGCCGGTCGACGAGCGCGCGGCGGTCGAATCGGCGATCATGACGTACGCGCGCGCGCTCGAGGCAGGCAACCTGGCGGAGGCGCGACGGATGTATCCCGGCATGCCGACGGAACAGCGCCAGGGACTGGAAGCCTTCTGGCAAGCCGGCGGTACCATGAAGCCTCGGTGGACCGTGGACGAGGTGGCCATCACGGGCGATCGGGCCACCGCGCGGATTCTGGGAAGCAACCTGGTCACCACTGCGCGGGCGCGTCCCTCCGAGCA
>DASYPZ010000081.1:0-5839 GCA_036006105.1 Gemmatimonadales bacterium
GTGCCGCCGGTCGCGCCTTCGGTGCCGACGGGGCCGGTGATCCAGGAGTCGGAGGGTCGTTCGGCACCGAACCCGACCTACGAAGACCTGCTCGAGAATCCCCACGACGAGCTCCTGTTCGAACATTTCTTCACCGACCAATTGGTCATCATTCCGCTCGCCGGGCCGGACCGTCCACTGGGGTCCCCGGGCCTGCACCGGGACGTCCAGATCTCCCCGGACGGCAAGTATCTCCTGGTGCAGACGCTGCACCGGCCGTTTTCGTACCTGGTGCCGGCGGGGCGCTTTCCCACGCTGACCGAGGTGTGGGACATGACCGGGCAGGTGGTGAAGGCGGTATCCGACCGGGTACTGCAGGAGAACATTCCCCGATCCGCCGATGCGGTGCCGGCCGGGCCTCGCGACATCACCTGGCGGACCGATATGCCGGCGTCGCTGATGTGGGCGGAAGCCCAGGACGGCGGCGACCCGGCCCTGCCGGCCAAGATTCGGGACCGGCTGTTCCTGCTGGATGCTCCCTTCGCCGGCAAGCCGGTCGTGCTGGCCGATCTCGAATACCGGAGCGAGGGCGTGGAGTGGGGGCGCGCCGATCTCGCGGTGATCAACGAAAGCTGGAACCGGACTCGGCGAAGCCGCACCTGGATCGTGAATCCGTCCCGTCCCGGCGCGGCCGCGCGGCTGCTGTTCGACCGCTCCTCGGAGGACCGCTACGCCGACCCGGGCCGCTTCGTCACCCGGCCCGGCATGGGGAACGCGCCGGTCCTGCTCTTTTCCAAGGATGGCAAGTTCGGGTTCCTCACCGGGGACGGTGCCTCGGTCGACGGCGATCGCCCCTTCGTCGACCGGATTGATCTCGCGACCGGAAAGACCCTGCGGATACTGCAATCCGAGGCGCCGTACTACGAGGAGACGGTGGCGGTTCTCGATCCCGACCTGGGCCGGTTCATTACCCGGCGTGAGTCGGCCGCCGAGGCACCCAACTACTTCATTCGCGATCTCCGGAAGAAGGCTCCCCAGCAGCGCGTCCAGATCACCCACTTCCAGGATCCGGCACCGGAGTTCGCGGGAGTTGCCAAGCAGCAGATCACCTACAAACGCGCCGACGGGGTGCAATTGTCGGCCACGTTGTACCTGCCGGCGGGTTACGACAAGAGCAAGGGACCGCTGCCGTTCTTCTTCTGGGCCTATCCCCAGGAGTTCCGGAGTGCGAAGGCGGCCTCCCAGGTGACCGGCTCACCCTACCGGTTCAGCCGTCCCTCCGGAGCCTCCCCGCTCTTTCTGCTGCTGGACGGGTATGGAGTACTCGATAATCCGACGATGCCGATCGTGGGCGAGGGCGACAAGGAGCCCAATGACACCTATGTGGACCAGCTGGTGGCCAGCGCCCAGGCGGCGGTGGACAAGGTGGTCTCGATGGGTGTCGCGGACCCCAAGCGGATCGGCGTCGGGGGCCACTCCTACGGCGCGTTCATGACCGCGAATCTGCTGGCCCACTCGAACATCTTCCGCGCCGGCATCGCCCGAAGCGGAGCCTACAATCGCTCGCTCACGCGGTTCGGATTCCAGAACGAGGACCGCAACTACTGGGAGGCCCAGGAGGTCTACAATCGGATGGCGCCGTTCAATTACGCCGACAAGATCAAGGTGCCGCTGCTCATCATCCACGGCATGGCGGATGACAACACCGGGACCTTCCCGATCCAGTCGGAGCGGCTGTACGCCGCGCTCAAGGGTCTCGGGGCCAAGGTGCGACTGGTGATGCTGCCCGCCGAAGCCCACGGGTACCGGGCCAGAGAATCGGTCGGGCAGACCCTGTTCGAGATGGCCAGCTGGCTGAATCGATACGTCAAGCCGACCCAGCCGATGACGCCGTAGACTAGGGAGTAGGGAGTAGGGAGTAGGGAGTAGGGAACCGCTCCCTACCTCCCTACTCCCTACTCCCTACTCCCTACCTCCCATATATCGAATTGAACAGGAACTTGTAGGTCCCGTGGGGCTGGCTCCGAAAGGTGATTTCCGGGCCGAAGAGATAGAGCGTTCCCAGTCCTACCCTGGCTTCCGCGGCGGCCACTCCTCCGTTGAGATAACTCTGTCCCCACGCCCAGCCGCTGCGCAGCGGGGTCGCGTCGGCGTACCAGGCAACCGAGCGGATGCCCTTGGCCGCGGCGTCGGGGCCGAGTTTGAGCACCGGGCTCTCGTCGAACATCACGATCGCGGTGCTCGCCAGACCCCGGGCTGAGGTGGCGGTGGTATCCACGGACACTTGAAGCAGGGAAGCCGGCACGTAGAACTTTTCGCGCGGCACCGGATGGTCCTGGCCGTCGGCGCCGCGCTCGGTCACCTGGGTCTCGACCGGCAAACCCAGATGGCGGGCCAGGGCGGTCGAGCTTCCGATGGCGACGACACGACCTCCGGCCTCCAGGAAGGCCTTGATCTGGGGGACGGTCTTTTCGACCGTGACCCTCCCCGTCGTCGCCTTGTATTCCGCGGGGAGATCTTCGGCGGCCTCGGCGCCGAAGCGACGATTCGCGGTGGCCGCGGCCCCGGCTGCCGGGCCGGGGATGCCTCCGTCGACGAAAACCAGCACATCGAACTGCTGTTTGAGATTCCCCTCATCGAGGCGCTGGGGGTAGACCACCTCGAACGGGAATTCGAACTGCTCGAACATCCAGCGGGTCCAGCCCGAGGGCATCGAGCCGCCATACTGGTCCCAAAGGCCGATCCGGACCGGTTGTACCGGGAGGGCAGTGCCCGGTCCGACGTTGACCGCCGTGGCCGGGAGACCCTTTTCATCGGCCAGCTTTGTCAGGATCGCGATCGAGGCCGGGCTGGAGGCCACGTACCAGCTCCCGGTCGGGAACCTGGTCGACCCGATCGTCAGCGGCTGGCTCAAGACCCGAACCGGCTGCTTGCCGGCCAGCAGCCGGTTGATCGCGAGGAATCCGTCGTTGATCCGGCGGTCGATGATGTAGGCGCGACCCTTGCCCAATGTGGCCGTCACGGTGGGCCTGGTCAGCAGGCTGTCGATCTTCACGAACGGCCCGTCGAACCCCTCGAGGATGCGGTCGAACTTGACCCCCATCTGCAGCGCCAGGGTGTAGCCCGCGTTGTCGTACGGCGGCCGGGGCGGGCCGCCGGGGTAGAGCAGGTCATCGGGGTAATCCTGCGGCTCGAACATGTCGAGGACGTGGGGCCGGAACGACTGCGCGGTCTTGACGACATAGGAACCGGCCGGATACGACGTGCCCGCCACGGTGAAGGGTCCGGTGGCCCGCAGCACGTCGACGCCCGATTTCATCAGCGCGTTGACGAACTTGGTGGCGGTGAGAAAATCGGTCTGGTCGCTGGGCAGGATGTAGCCGCGGGGATCCCGGTCTCCGGGACGGCGCAGCAGGTCGAAATAGCGGACCGCCACACCGCCGGTCTCGAATCCGCCGGTGGTGCGCGCGGGACCATCCTTGGCGGCCGTCGCCTTCACGGCGTCGATCTCCCGCGAGGTGGTGGTCCAGCTGTCCCGGTTTCCCCGCGCGATCGCATTGCGGCCCATCACATAGATGTTGTAGAGAAACGTCTCCCGGTAGCGCGAAGCGAGGTCCAGGATGGCCCGGTTGGCGGTGATCGAGTAGTCGATCGACTGCCGGAAGTGCCAGCGCTGCGGCGCGATGGGGTAGGGCAGGTCGCTGTTGGAGAGCTGCCGATCCGGGACGAAGGGGATGTCGATCGGCGTCGGGTTGCCGATCGTCTCGGTCAGGATGCCGACGATGTTGTGGAAATAGGCGGTGGTGCGAAGCCCGCCATTGAACCAGGTCTGATAGGTGGCCCCGTTGCGCTCCACGATGCCCGGCTTTCCCTCCGCGGAGAAGCGCGAGTGCATGGCCGAGCCGACCAGGGACAGCTCGTCGATCACCAGGGGATCGAAGAAATAGTTGTGCGGGTCGCGGAACGGCGGCGCGAACATCACGGTGCCCGCCGGGCCGGTCTGGTGGTGGTTATACATGATCTGGGGGTACCACTCCCGGTACATGATGCGGCTTTCGTTCTGGGACTCGGGCATCGCGTTCATGTAGTAGTCGCGATTGTCGTCGTGGCCCACGTACTTGTGGTACAACCGGGGCAGATCCGCCATGGTCCGGCGGGTGGAGTCGGCGCGCCGCATGTACCAGTTGGCCACCAGCTCCATGCCGTCGGGGTTCACCTGTACCACGAGCTGGATCACGTCGTCGAGGATCCGCAGCGTCTCGGGGTCGTTCTGGCTGGCCATTTGCCAGACATGCTCCAGCAGCTGGTGGGAACCGAGCACCTCGGTGGCGTGCAAGCCACCGTCGATCCAGACCACCGTCTTGCCCTCGCGGGCCAGGGCATGCGCCTGTTCGTCGGTCAGCCCCTCGGCCCGGGCCAGCCGGGCGGAGATCTCCTTGTAATGATCGAGCCGGGCGAAATTCGCGGGGGAGGTGATGATCATCATGTATTGATCCCGTCCCTCCGCAGTCTTCCCGATCGAGACCATCCGGAGCCGGTCCGATTCGGCGTCCAGCTTCTTCCAGTAGTCGGTCAGCTGGGTGTAGTTGGCCAGGTGATAGTCATCGCCGATGTTCCATCCGAACTGCTCCTTGGGGGAGGTGATGTGCCCCTGGGCGCACAGCGCGGGCACGAGCCCGAGGACGCCGACGAGGGCGAAGCCGGCGCGCATCGCGCGACGAAGGACGGTCACGGCCATGGCGGATCCTGTAGATGTGGGGGCGTCGGGGCGGGGGTGCACACCCTGCCCGGCGGAAAGGTACGTCGAACGCTCGGTGGGTGTTGAGGCGTGGCGGGGTGGAAAATGACAGGGGGGCTTCGCGATTCCTCGGGCCCCCCTGCCAATTTCACCCATTCACCGGGTCTTACGCATTCCGATCGGTACAGGTGCTCTGGGAGATCGTCGCCGGGGTCTGGGGCACCTCCGGATTGTTGAGCTCGTCGATCGAGATCGGGAAATTCACATCGGTCCCGTAGCTTCCGCCCTTGAAGAACGTGCCGGTCGGGAACACCGTCTCGGGCGCCCGATTGTACTGGCGGATCAGGCGGCGGAGATCACCGAGGCGATGCCCGGTGCCGAACATCCAGAAGGCCCGCTCCCGAAACAACAGGTCGACCCTGGCGGCCGCGGTGCCGGGGTCGGCCAGGGGCGGCAACAGGGGCGTGGCCGTCCGGAATGCGCGCGCGACATTCAGCTTGTCGATGAAACCCGCAAAGTCGTTCGCCTGGAAGGCCGCTTCGGCTTCGATGAGCCGCGCCTCAAGGCCCGAGGCCACGGTCACCGGGTCGGAGCGGGCCCAGAGCGTCGTGAAGAAATACGGCGTGTTGCCATCGAAGGCGACCGTGCCGGCCGAGGTCGGAATCCGCGGATCGGCGGCGGTGCGGAAGTTGAGCCCGTTACCGCCTTCCTGGTCGGCAATCACGTAGCGCTTGCCGCTGACGTTCAGCGACCAGTTCTGGTTATCGCCGGTGGGGATGGAGTACGTCGCCTGATAGACGAAACTGGTGGGGACACCGGCCACGGCGGCCGCCGCGGGCCCGAATTGCCCCCGATTGAGCAGGGCGCGGGCCTTGATCAGCGCGGCGAGGTTGGCCATGCGGGCCACCTCGGTCGCGCTCCCGGTGTTATTGGCGACCGCCGAGTCGGCGTCGTTGATGGCCCGCCGGAACGCCGAATCGATCGAGACCGGGGCGCCGTAAATGATATCGGTGCCGTCGGCGGTCAGGTCGCTGAAGGGAATCCCGTTGCAGAAGGATTCTCCCATCTGATTCTCGGCGAACGCGGTCAACGCAAACATCAGTGCGATGTTGGTGCCCGGCG
>DASYPZ010000082.1:0-7469 GCA_036006105.1 Gemmatimonadales bacterium
CGGTCCCGGTTCGCCGACGCGGCCGGATTCACCTTTTTCCTGGTGGGCACCTTCGACCTGGATTCGATCCGGCCGCTGGTGCAGCGCTATCTCGGCAATTTGCCGACGGCCGGCACTCCCGATAAGGCATCGGACCGGGGCATAACCCGGCCCGCCGGCGTGGTGGAGCGCACGGTCCGGAAGGGCATCGAGCCCAAGGGTCAGACCGCGCTGGTGTTCACCGCCCCGTCCACCGCCTCCCGGCAGGAACGTTTCGCGCTCGACGCGCTGGGAGAAATTCTGGAGATCCGGCTGCGGGAGGAGCTGCGGGAAGAGCTGGGTGGCACCTACAGCGTGAGCGTCGTGGCCTCCGCCGCGCGGATTCCGCGGCCCGAGGCGACCGTGTTCATCAGCTTCGGCTCCGCCCCGGACCGGGCCGACTCGCTGGTGGCGGCGGTCTTCGCGCAGATCGACAGCCTCAAGGCAAACGGGCCCCGGGCGGTGGATTTGGCCAAGTACAAGGAAACTTCCACGCGCAGTCGGGAAACCGACCTGCGCCAGAACGGCTGGTGGCTGTCTTTGCTGGCGAGCTCACGCCGCGAGGGCGAGGATCCGGCCACCCGCTTCGCGCTGGCGCCGGAGCTGGCCCGGATTACCCCGGAGACGGTGCGCGACGCGGCACGGGCCTATCTCAACCGGTCCCGCTACGTCCGGGTCACGCTGCTCCCGGAGGGGCCCAAGCCGTGATCGGGGTGGTCGCGCTGGCCGTGGTCCTTGCCGGGACGCAAGGACGCAATGACGCAAGGACACAGAGCGCGGACACGGCGCTGATCCGCCAGGTCGATTCGATCTTTGCCCCCTGGAGCCGAACCACGACCCCGGGCTGCGCCGTCGGGGTCGATCGGGCCGGCGTGCCGCTCATCCGGCGCGCCTATGGCATGGCCAATCTCGAGACCGGAACACCCTGGACCGTCGGCACGCTTTCGGAGAGCGGATCGGTGGCCAAGCAGTTCACCGCGGCGGGACTGGTGCTGCTGGCAATGGACGGGGTGCTGAAGCTGGACGACGATATCGCGAAATGGATTCCCGAAGTGAAGGCGCTCGGGAAGCCCATCACGATCCGCCAGCTGCTGACCCACACCAGCGGCCTGCCCGATCGCTACACCCTGCACGAGGTGATGGGCCGCCCCGCCGGCGAGGTGGACCACACCAATGCCGAAGTCCTGGACGTGGTCTCGAAGCTGCGACAGCTCAACTTCGATCCCGGCGACGACTATGAATACAGCAACACCGGTCTCATCGTCGCCGCGACCCTGCTGGAGCGCGCCAGCGGCAAGTCCCTGGAGGCGTTCACCGATGCGCGGATCTTCCGGCCGCTGGGCATGGAGAACACCCGCTGGAGGGAGGACCATCGAACCGTGGTGCCGGGCCGCGCGTCGGCCTACTCCGGCACCTTGATGACCGGATTCAGGAACGACCATCCCTTTACGCGGGTCATCGGCAGTGGCGGGCTGCTCACGACCGTGGGAGATTTTCTCCGCTGGGAGGCCGCGCTCCAGACCGGCACCGGACCGTGGGGCGCCGTGCGCGACTCGCTCGAGCGGGTGGGGCGGCTCAACGACGGAACCGAGCTGACCTACGGGCTGGGTGTCGGGGTGAGCCGCTGGCGCGGCGTGCGGGCGGTATCGCACACCGGGTCCACCGGCGGATATCGCGCCGCGCTGGCACGGTATCCCGAGCAGCAGGTGGCCGTGGCGCTGCTCTGCAACCTCGGCAGCATCAATCCCGGGACGGTGGCCAACCGGGTCGCGGCGCTGGCACTGGGGCCCGCCCTGGCGGCGGTGGAACCCGATCCGGCCGGGGTTCCGGTCGAGCCGTCCGTGCTGGCCGGGCTGGAAGGCGCCTGGTTCGCCCCCCGCACCGAGGAGGTGCTGGTGCTCTCGCTCCGGAACGGCGTCCTGACCGACAGTGTCGAGACCACCGCCCTGATCCCGCTGGCGCCGGACCGGTTTCGAGGCCGGGGGAGCGCCTGGACCGTGACGGTGACGCCGGCAGTCGGCGGTCCGGTCCGGCTCCGGGTGGAGGCCCCTAACACGCGTGCCATCGATTTCGTCCGGGTGGAGCGTCCCCGGCCGGATTCGGCCGCGCTGGCCGCCCTGGCGGGCATCTACCGGAGTTCCGAGCTCGACGCCCGTGTCCGGCTGTTCGTGACCCGGGATACCCTGCGGCTCGATCGAGGCTGGGATCGGCCGGTGTCCCTCATTCCGCTCTACCGGGATGGCTTCTCGGTGGGGGATACCGGCATCTTCCGTTTCGAGCGGGACCGTCGCGGCCGGGTGACCGGACTGGTGCTCTGGGCCGGCCGGGTGCGCCACCTGCGGTTCGACCGCCTGAATGGTTCCTGATCCCCCACTATTTTCCGGAACGCCATGACAGCTCCGCGCTACGACCGGCCCGACCCGGCCGAGTTCGCCCCGAACTATGCCGGCTACATCTCCAAGGTGCCCGACGGCGACCTGGTCCGCGGCCTGGAGGAGCAGCACGAGCAGACCATGGCGCTGCTCTCCGGTGTTCCGGAGGCCAAGGGCAGTTTTGCCTATGCGCCGGGCAAGTGGACCCTGAAGGAGGTCATCGGTCATCTGACCGATGCCGAACGGGTGTTCTCGTACCGGGCGCTCCGGATCGCCCGGGGGGATACCATGCCGCTGCCCGGTTTCGATGAGAAGGCCTGGGTGCCCAACGCGGGCTCCAATGCGCGGACCCTGGCGGACCTGCTGGGGGAGCTCAGGGTGGTGCGGGCCTCGACGCTCGCCCTGCTGCGCCACCTCCCTCCCGAGTCGGTGACGCGGGTGGGCACCGCCAGCGATCGGCCGGTGAGCGTTCGGGCCCTCGCCTGGATCATCGCCGGGCACGAGCGGCACACCCTGGGCATCATCCGGGAGCGCTATCTTTCCTGATGGATGATGAGCGATAACCTGCAACGCATCACCCTGGCCCTCGAGGGCCGCTATCGCGTCGAGCGCCTCGTCGGCACCGGCGGGATGGCGACGGTCTACCTCGCGCAGGACGAGCGCCACCACCGCAAGGTGGCGGTCAAGGTGCTCCGCTCGGAGCTGTCCGGCTCGATCGGGGTCGAGCGCTTCCAGCGCGAGATCGGCATCGCCGCCCGGCTCAACCATCCCCACATCCTTCCCCTGCTCGACAGCGGCACCATCGACGGCGAGCACGGCCAGCCCGACCTGGCCTACTACGTCATGCCGTTCGTCGAGGGCGAGTCGCTGCGGGACCGGCTCACCCGGGACAAGCGCCTCAGCATCGAGGACTCGGTCCGGTTTGCGCGCGAAGTGGCCGATGCCCTGGACTATGCCCATCGGAACGGGGTGATCCACCGCGACATCAAGCCGGAGAACATCCTGCTCTCGGGCGGTCACGCCGTGGTGGCGGATTTCGGCATCGCCCGCGCGCTGGACGAGGCCGGCGGTGCCACCATCACCCGCCCCGGCGTGGCGCTGGGGACGCCGGCCTACATGAGCCCGGAGCAGGTCACCGGGGAGCGGATCGTCGACGGCCGGTCCGACCTCTACGCCCTGGGCTGCATGTTGTTCGAGATGCTCACCGGGCATCCCCCCTTCACCGGGCCGGTGACCGCGATCCTGACCCGTCGGCTGGCCGAAGCCGCGCCCCGGGTCCGCACCGTCGAGCCCTCGGTCCCCCCGGGGGTGGAGGAAGCCATTGCCCGGGCGCTGGAACGCGACCCGGGGAATCGCTTCGCCACGCCGGGAGAATTTGCCGCGATGCTGGCCACCGGAGCGACCCCGGCGGTCACCCTGGCCCTGGCGGCTCCGCCCCGTCGCCGGGCACTGCGGATCGGCGCGGCGGTGGCGGTGGTGGCGGCGGTCATCTTCGGCATCACCCGGATGGCCCGGCCCGGCCGCGCCGAGGCCATCAGCTCACTGGTCATTGCGCCCGGGATCCCCGACAGCGCGGTGGCCTATCTCAGCGACGGGATTCAGGAGGCGGTCACCGACCTGCTGCGCCGGCTTCCCCAGCTGCGGGTCACCGCGCCCAGTCTGGTGGAGCAGGTGCGGCGGCAGGATCCGGCCATGAACAACCTGGATCTGGGTGCGCGGCTCAAGGTGGCCGCGGTGCTGACCTGGAATCTGTCGAGCGTGGGCGACTCGGTGCGGATGAACGCCGAGGTGTTCCGGATTCCCGGTGGCGACCTGATCACCCGGCTCCACTATGCGCGGCCCAAGTCCGACCTCGCCTCCATGCAGGGCGAGATCGCCCGGATGATCTCGGACAGCCTCGGGCTGCAGCTCACCGGCAAGGAGATGGCCACCATCACCCGGCGGCCCACCGCGAGCGGTGAAGCCTACGAGCTGTATCTCCGGGCCCGGAAGTTCGTACAGCGAGGGGTTCCGCTCGGGGCTCAGAACGCGCCGGCCCTCATGGATTCCGCCGCCCACTACTCGCGGGAGGCGCTGGCCGTCGATCCCGAGTTCGGGCAGGCCCAGGGAGTGCTGGCGACCTATTACTTCGTCTCGGCCTTCCGGGGCTGGAAGCCGTTCGCGGTCTACGTCGACTCGTCGATTCAGGCTTCCGGGCGCGCCCTCGCGGTGGACAGCACCCTCGGAGATCCCTGGATCACGGTGCTGAGCAAGGCGATTTATCTGGACGACGACTGGCAAGCCGCGCAGGACGGGGCCTCGACCGCCCTGCGTCTCGCCGGGCACGATCCCCAGGTCCTCCAGTTCTCCGCGATCATCATCGGTGAGGTCGAGGGGCGAGTCGACTCGGCGATCGTGCTGGCCCATCGCTCGGTGCAGGTCGAAAGCTTTACCGCCGGCCTCAATACCCTGGGCGACCTCTACATGCGGGCCGGCCGCTACGACTCCGCCGTGGTGGCACTGCGACGGGCGATCGATCTCGATCCCACCGTCCCGGGACCCCGACGCCGGCTCATCGTGAGCCTGGAGCATCTCAACCGGTTCGCCGAGGCCATCGCGGTCCGGCGCGACGGCGGCGACAGCGCGGGCGCGGCGGCCTATGAGAAGGGCTTCGCGGAAGGCGGGGCGGCGGGATACGACAAGGTGCGGAAGGCGGATTTTACCCGCCAGCTCGACGCTCAGCTGGCGGAGGCGTCGGCCCCGTTCAAGATCCCCCAGGACACCGTGCCCCAGCTGCGCGAGGAACGGATCGTCTATCTCTACGCCCAGCTCGGCGACTGGACCAAGGCCATGGACTGGGTGATGAAGCTGCACCAGCGCCGGCCCCGGCGCTTCCGGCTCTACGTCACCAATCCCCTGTATGCCGGACTCCGCGCCGATCCGAGATTCCTGCCGCTGGTCAAGGCGGACGGCCTGGAGGGACTGCTGACCGTCAAGCGGTGAGCGCTACTCGCAGACCCTTCGAAACTCCCGCTTCACCTGGCCCGGATCGTCGATCATCTTGAAAAAGTCGTCCAGGAACTGGGTCGCCTCCTTGGCCCGGTCGGGCGTCAGCTCCTTGATCCCGGTCAGGGTGCCGTAGATCTCCGCTTTCTTCGCCTTGAAGAGCGCCACCGTCTCGGCCAGCTCGTCCGGCGTGTGGCATCCGCCGCGATAGAGCCGGTCGATCACCCGTTTGATCGGAAGCCGGTAATCGGGACGCGCGTAGGGTGCGTTGACCAGGCCGGACCAGTCGAAGTCATAGGCCATCGGGTAGAAATTCATCGACGTATCGGTCTGCACGATCCGGTAATTGTGCAGCATCATCAGGGAAAAATCGGTGTTGCCGATCATGTACTGGAACAGATCGGTCACCGCCATCTGATGCGGCTCCATTTCTTCGGCATGGCCCCCCTGCTGCTTCAGGATCTTGCCGTGGTTCCGGGCGGCCATGTCGCCGTCGTCCTCGACCCAGAATCCCGGCCGGGTGATCGCAAATCCGGGATCGTTGATGTCCTGCCAGTTGATCGTCGCGAGCCGGACCCGGAGGCTCAGCGGCGTGAGCGCGTTGTACATCCCGTACGCCGCGGCTTCCACGTAGATGTTCTGGGCGTAGCGGTCGCCCTTCTGGCAGTGGGTCGTGAGCTTGAGCGAGCCCTGCCCCGAAAACAGGGTCCCCTTGGTCTTTTCCTTGTCGAAATAGACCTTGAGCGGGGGCACCGCACAGGAGCTGGCCTTGAGCCGGAAGTGGCCCCGGGTCGACAGCCGCACATCGAGCTTCACGGTATCCGCTTTGTCCAGGTACCGGAGCGAGGCCGGCGTCTGCTTGGTGCTGGTGGAGTCCCGCTCCTTGAACACCGTCTTGAAATCCGCGCTCAGCCACATCACCAGCGGCTCGGAGGATCGAAAGAGTTTGGCGGCCTTCTTGGTGGCGGTGTCGCCTTGTTGCGCCGAGAGGAGGGCCGGAAGGATCAGGGCCGGCAACAGCATGGGCCGCCAATGGGAACTGAAGCGCATGGGTGGTCCGGAGGAGGAGGGGAGTGCTCGATGATAGCGCCCGGCTGGGGCCTCCGGGAGGGGGACGGCCGGCGCTCGACAGGAGCGGCCGGAATCCTGTATCATCCCTCCCGGACCGCGTCCCGATTCCCCAATTCCCCGGCCTCCGCTCATGCATCTGTCGCGCCCCACGCTCACCGGCTCGCTGCTTGGCGCCCTCTTCTGTGCCACCCCGCCCGGCCCGGCCACCGCGCCGGTCCCCGCCGCCAAACCGGCTCTGCTGGTGTTCATCACCGTGGACCAGATGCGCGAGGACTATGTCGATCGCTGGAAGGGCCAGCTGACCGGGGGGCTCAAGCGCCTGCTCGATGGCGGCGCCCTGTTCACCGATGGGCACCAGGACTATGCGATCACCGAGACCGCGCCGGGACACGCGAGCACCATGTCGGGACGGTTTCCCCGGAGCACGGGGATCACTCGGAACCTGGCCGGGGTGAACGACCCCGCCTCCAAGCTCATCGGCTCCGCCAACCTGGGCGCCTCGCCGTTCCGGTTCCGCGGCACCACCCTCACCGACTGGCTGACCGCCGCCAACCCGAAGACCCGGGCCCTCTCGGTTTCCTACAAGGATCGCGGCGCGATTCTTCCCATCGGCCGGTCCAAGCAGGAGGTGTATTGGTGGGGCGGGCGGGCCTACACCACGAGCACCTGGTACCGGGACACGCTGCCGAACTGGGTCAAGGCATTCAACGCGAGGCACATTCCCTCCGACAGCGCCGGCAAGGTCTGGAACCTGCTCCTGCCCGCCGCCGAGTACGCCGAGCCGGACAGCGTCCCGGTCGAGTCGTCGGGGCGGAGCTTCACCTTTCCCTACCGGCTCTCCGGCAACGCCGATACCGCCACGGCCCAGTATCCCGGCTTTCCATTCATGGACGAGCTGAGCGCCCAGTTTGCCCTCGCCGGGGTGACCGCGCTCAACCTGGGTAAGGGGCCGGAGACCGATGTACTGGCGGTGTCGTTCTCCTCCACCGACCTGATCGGCCACCGATTCGGCCCCGATTCCCG
>DASYPZ010000083.1:0-3203 GCA_036006105.1 Gemmatimonadales bacterium
TGCGAGGGGCTGGATCAGACCCGGGGGTGGTTCTACTCCCTGCTGGCCATCAGCGCCGGCGTGTTCGACCGGACGCCCTACAAGAATGTCGTGGTGAACGACCTGTTGCTCGACTCCCAGGGCCAGAAGATGTCCAAGAGCAAGGGCAACATCGTGGAGCCCTGGGAGCTGATCCGCGAGCACGGCGCCGACGTGGTGCGGCTCTACCTGCTGGCGTCCAGCGAGGTCTGGCGCCCCAAGAGGTTCGATCGCGCGGCGGTGACCGAGATCGCCGGATCGTTCCTCCAGACGCTCCGGAACACCTACACCTTCTTCCAGCTCTATGCCGGCGGCTCGGTGCCGGAGCGGGACCCCGCGCTGGAAACGCCGCTCGATCGCTGGCTGCGCAGCCGGCTGGAAGCGACCGTCGCCGCGACCGCGGGTGCCTGGGAGGCCTACGATCCGACCAACGGGGTACGTCCCATCATCGCGTTTCTCGACGATCTGTCCAACTGGTACGTGCGGCTCTCCCGGGCCCGGTTCTGGGCCCCGGACAAGGCGGCCGAGCCGGCGGCGGTGCGCACCTTGTATGACGCCCTGCTCACCGTGAGCCGGCTGCTGGCGCCGGCGGCGCCGTTCGCCTCCGACTGGCTGCATCGCGCCCTGGATGGCACCTCGGTGCACCTGGCCGCGTTTCCGGTGCCCGGTGCTCCCCGCGACCTCGAGCTCGAGGAGGCCATGGCCGCGGTCCGCCGGCTGGCCTCGCTGGCCCGCGCTGCCCGCGAAGAGAAGAGCATCCGGGTGCGCCAGCCGCTGTCCCGGATGCGGGTGGCGGTGCCACGCGCGGCCGACAGCGCCCGGTTCCGGGGGATGCTGCCGCTGCTCGCCCAGGAGGTGAATGTGCGCCTCGTGGAGATCGTAAGCTCCGACGCCGACCTGGTGCGGCTGCGGGCCAAGCCGAATTTCCGGGCGCTGGGCAAGCGCTACGGCAAGCGTACCCCCGATGCGGCGGCCGCCGCGTCGGGTCTCAGCGCCGATCAGCTGCGGGCCCTGGAAGCCGGGGGCCAGGTCCGCCTGAACGGCGGCAGCGACGGGTGGGAGTATGGTCCCGAGGACATCACGGTAGAACGCGAAGTGACCACGGACTGGCTGGTGCAGAGCGCGGGCAGCTTTGTCGCCGCGCTGGATCCCGTCATCACCGAGGAGCTGCGCGCCGAGGGTGTGGCCCGGGAAATCATCAACCGGGTCCAGCGGCTCCGGAAGGACGCCGGTTACGAATACACCACCCGGATCGAGCTCTGGATCGACGGCCCGCCCGCGTTGCTGGACTCGGTCCGGACCCACGCCGCGGCCATCCGGGCCGAGACCCTGGCGCGCGGGCTCAACCTCGCGCCGGCCGGATCGGCGACTGATCGTCAGGAAACGGTGGAGATCGACGGCCATCGTGCTAGCATTTCGGTCTCCCGCCGTTCGGCGGGAGACGTCGGAACCGGTTCAACACTCACGGAACGGCCATGAATAAGAAGCAGCTGACATATCTCGAATCGCGGCTCCTCGACGAACGGGCCCGGGTGATGAAGGAGCTCGGCTACTACGACGAGTCCTTCAACAACACCCTGCAATCCTCCGACGGAGACCTGTCCTCCTATTCGTTCCACATGGCGGACCAGGGCACCGATACCATGGAACGGGAAAAGCAATTCCTGTTCGCCTCGCAGGAGGGACGGTACCTCTGGCACGTCAATCAGGCGCTGCGGCGCCTGTACGGCGAGCCCGACAAGTTCGGGAAGTGTCATCAGTGCGGGCAGGAGATCGCGTTCGAGCGTCTCGATGCGCTGCCCCACGCGCGGCTCTGCATCACCTGCAAGGAAAAGGAAGAGGATGAGAAGCGCCGCTGAGGGCCGCCGCCTCTTCTGGGCGGTCACGTCGGTGCTGCTCGTCCTGGATGTGCTCACCAAGCGCGTCGCGGAACGGGCCCTGCTGCCCATCCCCTCGGTCGATGTGCTGGGAGAGTGGATCCAGCTGCGCCTGGTCTACAACCAGGGCGCCGCGTTCGGGTTGCACCTGGGTCCCTGGTCGCGCTGGATTTTCCTGGCGGTGGCGGCGGTGGCCATCCTGCTGCTCTATCGGCTGGCCCGGTCGAGTCCGCCGCGAGACTGGCTGCGGCAGGTGGCCTGCGGACTGGTGGCCGGCGGCGCCGCGGGCAACCTGGTGGACCGCATCCGCACCGCGCAGGGTGTCGTGGATTTCATCGATGTGGGGGTCGGGGCACACCGCTGGCCGACCTTCAACGTCGCGGATATCGGCGTCAGCTGCGGCGCGATCGCCCTCGCGGTGTCGCTCTGGCTCGAAGACGCGCGCCGATCCCGCGCCACGACCGCGCCGTCCGCCTGAGCCGCCGCTGCCTCCCGTCACCTTCTCGGTTGTCGCCGCCGCCGCCGAACGCATCGACCGATTCCTCGCCGACCAGCTCGCCCTCTCGCGCACCCAGGCGGCGCGGATCGTCGCGACCGGCGCGGTCCGGGTCAACGGCAAGGTGGTGCGGGCCTCGCGCATTCCCGAATACCGGGACCTGGTCGAGATCGTCTTCCCCGAGCATGAGCCGCCCCGCACCCTGGCGCCGAATCCTCTGGCGCTCGATGTGGTGTTCGAGGACGAGTATCTCGCCGTCATCGACAAGCCGGCCGGCCTGGTGGTGCATCCCGCGCCGGGGCACTGGGACGACACCCTGGTCAACGCGCTGGTGGCCCGGGGCACCACGCTCTCGGGGGGCGCGGAAGGCCGGCCCGGGATCGTGCACCGGCTCGACCGGGACACCAGCGGCCTCATGGTGGTGGCCAAGACCGATCTGGCCCACCGGCGTCTCAGCGCCGCGCTCGCGGCGCGGCAGGTCAAACGAGGCTATGCGGCGCTGTCGTGGGGGCATTTCGACCAATCCCCGGTGGTCATCGAGGCGGCGATGGCCCGCAGCCCCACCGACCGCAAGCGGATGATGGTCCGGGACGATGGTCGCGCGGCTCGCACCGACATCCATGTGCTGGCCCGGTTCGACGTGTGCGACCTGGTGCGAGCGGAGCTCCACTCGGGACGCACCCACCAGATTCGGGTGCACCTGGCCCACGTGGGGCACCCGGTCGTCGGCGATCCGGTCTACAGCGGGGGCGGCGCCCGCCGGATGACCGGGCCCGGGCGGCTGGCCGCCGACCGCCTCGAACGGGCCACAC
>DASYPZ010000084.1:0-4436 GCA_036006105.1 Gemmatimonadales bacterium
GGGTTGTGTCTTACTGCATGCGCCGCCTCCAAGACGGCGATCCAGGCGTTCAGCTGGTCGATCTGGCGCTGGAGGTCGTCTCGTGCTTGAACGAGCTCGGCCGAGGTCATGCTCGCTACCTCTTCCGGGGTCTTTCCCAAGCCGTCAGCGAGCCGCTGCTCAAGAGTCACGTTCTCCTCCCTTCTCGGCGGGCTTGGGAAGCCTCCCCCGTCTCATCCGGATGATGCACACCTCATCGGACTCCACGATCCCGCACCCTCGATCCTTGGCCCGGCGTCCGGAGCGTTACGAGCGGCGCCCATTGGGCAGGGATGGCGCGGAGGCGAACCGCCGTGTTGATAGACAGCAACTCCCCGATCATGTTCGCCGGCATGGCCCTGATGATGCTCGTCATGATGGGCGGCATGCTTATCAGTGGGTGGACGATCTTTCGCCGACACCGCCGCCACTAGACCCGAACCATCGGGCCGCCGGCCGGCCGCAAAGACACCGGCGGCTGTTTCAACGCTTCCGCGGCGATCCCTGCTACCGGTGCGGGCTCCCCATCGACTGCAGCCTTAAGCGGCCGGCACATGTGGGGACCCCACCGCCGACCACATCCTCGCCGCCACGGCGGGCACATGGCCCCGGCGACGCTGTATCGAGTCTTCTACCCGGCCCGCGAGGCGGCCGGTAGGCCAGACCTCCGGTTCCACGATCTGAGGCACACCGGGGCAGTCCTAGCGGCTGCGACGGGCGCCACGCTCGCCGAGCTGATGGCGCGGCTCGGGCATTCCACCGCCGGGGCGGCGCTGCGCTACCAGCACGCCGCCGCCGAGCGGGACAAGGTCATCGCCGAGGCGTTGTCGAAGCTCGCCAACGGCTCGGTCACACCCATCAAACGCCGGAAGGAGGCCAGCCGCTAACCCATAGGCGGCCCCCGGCGGTGCGCTAACACCAGCCGAGGGCCTTGACCCCTACCAAGGAGGGGCCCATGCAAAGTGTGCAGGTCATCGCCGACCAGCGCGACCCCAACACGGTTCAGCTGTTCGCGGTCGGCCATGACGCGTCCGTCGCCGCGATCGCCGGCAGTATCCAGTCGACGCGGTGGCTCCCCGTCGATGTGGCGCGGAAGCTGTGGCACGACCTGGGCGCCAAGCTCCTGCCCACCGTGGAGGGAGGCACCGAGTAGATCATTCGCGCGAATGTGAAGATCCCCGCGGCCACGAAGGAGACGTAGGGCTGCGGGGATCTTGCGCTCATTGGTCTGTCACCGCGGTCTATTCAGGTTCGCCTCAAGGCTGTCGGCCCTTCGTCGTTCCACTGGATCGGAAGCGAGCACTCTCACTTGCCGTATTGCGCGATCTGGAGGATGTTGCCGTCAGGATCCTTGAACCAAGCGCCCCGGGCGCCACTTTCGTGTGTGGCGATTCCGTCCACCGTCTTCACCCCTGGCAAGTCGTACTCCTCGAAAACGATCCCGCGACCCCGAAGGTGCTCGACGACCCGCTCGATGTCCTCGACCTCGAACCTCATGGACGTGCTCTTCGTGGTTCCGGCGTACGCAGACTCGTAGACCAAGAACCATGTCCCGCCCCGTGTCTCGTACCGGATGGCCCCGCGACGTTCGTCACTGGGCGTGAGCCCGAGCACGCCGGTGTAGAAATCCCTGGCTCGGCTGAGATCCTTGACGGCGATCATGGTGTGCGTGCTGGCCGACTCCAACATCGGGAGTACCTCCGATCTCAGCGGTGAGCACCTTACACTCTCGCTGTTCGGGGCGGATCTCGTCGAGCGTCGCCGGAGCCCGCTCTTTGGCAGATGACGGCGTATTCGCCCACCGCTCCACCACTCGCACCCATTGCCCGCCGACCGGCCGCAGCCATCGCCAGCGCCGCAACAGCGGCATGTCACCGGTAGAGATTCCCGGCGAGCCCCGGAGGAGGGAGGCTCGCGGGGATCTCCTATATGCCCCCTCGTCTAGCAGACCGTTTCCGTTCAGCCGGTCAGGATGATCGTGCCGGTCACCGTGCCAGCCAGCACAACCCCAGGCTCCGGTTCCGCGAAAATCTCGCAGGACACGGGGCCAGAGGTCGCCCCTTTCTGCGCGGTGAAGCTAAAGGATCCCTCCGGCGCGGTGATGGTGAAGTCGAAGCTGGCCGGGATGAAAAGCCCGCGGGCGCCGTCGCTGCGGGTGAGGAACGCAGGATTCCACGGGTTCGATTCGGAGTGGCTCTGGGTGACGCCGAAGTCGAAGGTGCCGTCGGATCCGCAGTCCGCTGTGCCGACGAGGAGGTTGGGAGCGCGGCTGGGGTCGGCGGTGGCGGGCGCTGCGAGCCCCAGCAGGAGCGCCGGGATGCCGACGGTGAGCATTACCAAGCGGAGTGTTCTGTTCATAACGTCCCCCTTCGGGCGGTCCTTCGACGCCGCGAGTATCCGCCTGCCTACCGCCGCCAACAATGGGCCGATCAGCCGATCTCGGTTCGCCCCTCGTTTAGCGGATCCTCTCGGCTCGCTCCTGCCCCACGGCGATCCACTCGGTGAGCCGTGCCAGGTCGGCACCGGCAGCGATGAGGAGCGCGGCCTGGAGCGCCTTGCTTTGCCACTCGTCCCTGTTCTCGCGGGCGTAGAAGCCGAGCGTGATCCCGGCCCGCTCGGCCAGCAGGTCGCCGCGGCCGTTGGCAATCTCTCGCAGCTCAGTTACCGCGGCCTCGACCTCCAGCGGCTTCCGGCTTACGAAGCGACCAACAGTGCCGGCGAGTTGGGCCCTGGTGATCCCGTCAGGGTCCGGTTTGCGGCGGGCGATAGCCACTCTCGGACCGTATCGCGAATCGAACAGACGTTCTAGCCGCCCCGTTCGGGACTTCGACCACTACGAGAGGATGATGGCCGACGACCAGCCGAGGGAGTGGATAATCAGTCGCGTTTGAACACGCCGCTGAGCCCGGCGATCAGGACGATGGCGAGCAGCCATCCGGCCAGGGTGTAGGCGAAGGCGTGCCAGGCTGCGTCCCCGACCGCTGTGAACTTGGCGCGTTCGCCCAGGTTGGCGACCGGGAGCAGCAGATCGGCGGTGTAACGGGCAGCGTTGAACGTGAGAGTGGACGGGTTGTCGGCCTTGGGAACGATGTAACCCTGGTCGTAGTCGCGAGCGAACAGCCACCAGCCGGTCAGGAACAGAACCACGGTAGGCCATAGCACCAGCCAGGGGCGGTAGCCGTAGCCGATGGTGGCCCGCAGCACGCCACTCCATGCGATGGCGGGCCAGCGCCGCCAGCGCGAGCGATGGCTGGCCCGGCGATGCCGCTGCTTGGCGATGAGCACTTGCCGGGCGCGATCGTCGTGTCCTTCCCGCCGGTATGTCTCCGCGACCTGCTCATAGGGTTGGGGTAGGAAGCCGGCAGGGTCTCGGTGCAGCCAGCGCAGCCGGTTTGCGACCGTGATCGGCGGGCGGGCGTCGATCGTGGTGTACGTGAATCCGCTCAGTCGGAGCACCTTCGGCCAGGTCGCGGCGTCGCCCTCCCAGGCGCCGACCCGGGCGGAGGCCAGGCTTAGCGCACCATCGAGAGCGGCCGGCCGCATGAATACGTTGCCGCCGATCTCGGCGCCTTCCAAGCGAAGGGCGGCGGCCCCGCCGGGGTTGCGGAAGGTCCCGCCCTCGCAGTCGAGCTGGCCGCCGATGTGTGCGCGGACGAGCCACACCTGCCCCTCGGCGATGAACCCGCCGCCGCACCGCATGTCCTGGTCGACGGTGAGGGTGGTGGCATTGAGCGCGGTCCCGCCGGGGTTGCGGAAGGTCCCGCCCTCGCAGTCGAAATCGCTACCAAGGTGGGCGCCGATGAGCACCATCTTCCCCTCGGCGGTGAACCCGCCGCGGCATAACATGGTCTGGTCGACCGTGAGCCCGTCGCCGTAGAGCGCGAACCCGCCAGGGTTGCGGAACGTCCCACCCTCGCAGTCGAAATCGCTACCAAGGTGGGCGCCGATGAGCACCACCTTCCCCTCGGCGGTGAACCCGTCGCCGCACCACATGTCCTGGTCGACGGTAAGCCCGCCGCCGTAGAGCGCGGTCCTCCCGGGGTTGCGGAACGTCCCGCCGGCGCAGTCGAGCTGCCGCCGATGTGGGCGCCGGTGAGCCACACCTCCCCCTCGGCCGTGAACCCGTCGGACAGCTCTACAGCGCCGCGGCTGCGCATGCCGCTGGCCCTTAGACCAGGGACACGACTACCCGGAAACCCCATCGCGAGCACGTCGGCGTCCTGCAACACCACCGGCTCGGTTAGCACACACTGGCGCAGCAACAAGCTGCGGGCCAGCGTCGCACTGTGAAGATCCAGCTTCCCGGTAATTCTGGCACCGGCGAGCTGCACCCGACGCCGCACCGCCGAGTCGGTCACTGGCGCGGTGAGCACTTCGGCCAGCAGATCGGCCGGAACATCCCGCAGGGCACCCCACTG
>DASYPZ010000085.1:0-9848 GCA_036006105.1 Gemmatimonadales bacterium
CGGCGTGACGATGACTTCGCGGACGTCATCCCGCGAAGGAAGATCGAACATCAGGTCGGTCATGACCGTCTCGAGGATGGCGCGCAGCCCCCGCGCCCCGGTGCTCCGCTTGATGGCCTTGCGGGCCACCGCCTTGAGCGCCTCCTGATCGAAGGTCAGGCCGACGTTTTCCAGCTCGAAGAGCTTCTGGTACTGCTTGGTGATGGCGTTCTTGGGCTCGGTCAGGATCCGGACCAGCGACTCCTCATCCAGCGACTCGAGCGGCACCACCACGGGCAGCCGCCCGACCAGCTCCGGGATCAGCCCGAACCGCAGCAGGTCATCCGGTTCGGCATTGATGAAGGGATTCTTCTTGCTGGCCTCGGGGGTCTTGTCCCGCTCGGTGGCGGCGGAGAAGCCGATCTGCTGGCGGCCCAGCCGGCCCTCGATGATCCGCTCCAGCCCATCGAACGCCCCGCCGCAGATGAACAGGATGTCCTTGGTGTTGATCTGGATGTATTCCTGCTGCGGATGCTTGCGCCCGCCCTGGGGCGGCACCGACGCGACGGTGCCCTCGAGGATCTTGAGCAGCGCCTGCTGCACGCCCTCCCCGGAGACGTCCCGGGTGATGCTGGGATTTTCCGATTTCCGGGCGATCTTGTCGATCTCGTCGATGTAGACGATGCCCCGCTCGCACTCCGAGACGTTGAACTCTCCCGCCTGGAGCAGCCGGACCAGGATGTTCTCCACGTCTTCCCCGACGTAACCCGCTTCGGTGAGCGTCGTGGCGTCGGCGATGGTGAAGGGGACGTCCAGGATGCGGGCCAGGGTCTGGGCCAGCAGGGTCTTGCCGACGCCGGTCGGGCCGATGAGGAGAATATTGGACTTGTCGAGCTCGACCCCGCCGGCATCCCGCCCGCTGGCCGAATTGATGCGCTTGTAGTGGTTGTACACCGCCACGGCCAGGGTCCGCTTGGCCCGCTCCTGGCCGATCACGTACTGGTCGAGGACGTCCTTGATTTCGGTGGGGGTGGGAACCTGGGTGATGTTGTCGACGACTTCCCGCTCTTCGTCCTCGGCCAGGATTTCGTTACACAGCGTGATGCACTCGTTGCAAATGTAGACCGAGGGGCCGGAAATGAATTTCCGGACCGAATCCTTCGACTTCCCGCAGAACGAGCATCGCAGGTGCTTGTCGTTGGACATGGTCGTCACATCGCGCGCGAGCGCAGGATTGAGGGCACCGGAAAGCTCAACCGCCCGCGGGACGGGGTCAAGTGGTGGGCACCGCGGCCACGACGGCCCCGGGGACCACCGGATCCCGATGGGCAACGAACACGGTATCGATGATCCCGTAGGTCTTGGCCTCGTCGGCGCTCATGTAGCGATCCCGGTCCATGTCCCGCTCGATCTGCTCGATCGCCTGACCGGTATGCTTGGCGTACAGCTCGTTCATCTTGGTGCGGAGATAGAGAATCTCCCGGGCCTGGATTTCGATGTCCGACGCGGTGCCCTGGGAGCCGCCCGACGGCTGGTGGATCATGATGCGGGCATGCGGCAGGGCGCTGCGCTTGCCCTTGGTGCCGGCCGCCAGCAGGAAGCTGCCCATCGAAGCCGCCATCCCCATGCAGATCGTGTTCACCGGCGCGCGCAGGTGCTGCATGGTGTCGTAGATCGCCATGCCGCTCGACACGACGCCGCCGGGGGAGTTTACGTACATGTAAATGTCCTTCTCGGGGTTGTCGGCCTCGAGAAAGAGCAGCTGGGCGATGATGATGTTGGACACGTCGTCATTGATCGGCGCGCCGAGGAAGACGATCCGGTCCATCAGCAGCCGGGAGAAGATGTCGTAGGTCCGCTCGCCGCGGCTCGATCGCTCGATGATGTACGGCGGATAGAGCATGCTGGTCACGACTTGGCCTCGGTAACGGTGGACTTGGAGAGGAGAAAGTCGAAGACCTTCTCCTCGGTGATGGAGCGCTCCAGCTCGGACAGCCGCTTGGCCTGCTCGAGGGATGCATAGATCTGCGCCGGGGTGGCCTTGCGCTGCTCCGCGATACGCGCGATGCGCGCGTCCACGTCCGCCTCGGTGGCCCGCAGCCCTTCCTTCTCGGCGATGCCGGAGAGCAGCAGCTCGCGCCGGACCTGCTGGGCGGCGATGGGCCGGAATTCGGTGTTGAACGCCTCCTGCTTGTCGTGGTCCACGCCGTAGGCGTGGAGCAGCGAATGCAGCATGCGATCGACCAGCGACGGCGGCGCCTCGACCCCGTTGGCTTCGATGAGCTGCTGGACCAGCTGCTCGCGGACCCCGGCATCGGCGTCCCGCCGGGTGGCGGCTTCGAGATCGGCCCGGACGCCGGTGGTCAGCGCGCCCAGGTCTTCGAAATCCCCCAGCTCGCGGGCCAGCGCGTCGTCCAGGGGCGGCAGCTCCTGGCGCTTCACTTCGTGCAGCGTGAGCCGAACCGTGCGGGTCTTGCCGCGGCGCTCCGCATCCGCGTGATCATCGGGAAACCGCACCTCGGTGTCCACGGTTTGGCCCGGGAGGATCGTCATGACCTTTTCCTCGAGCGCCGGCAGCGCCTGACCGTCACCCAGGACAAAGGTGTACGGCTGAGCCTCCTTGACCTCGGCGTCCTCGATCGGGGCCACGTCGACCCGGACCATCTGGCCCGGCGCGGGCTTCTGCCCTTCGACCGGAAGCCAGGTGGCCCGCTGCTCCCGCAGACGCGCCAGCTGTTCGGTCACCGCCTGATCGGTCACCGGGGGCAGGGTGCGGGTCAGGGTGAAGCCCCCCAGACGGCCCAGGCTCAGCTCCGGGCGCACCTCCACCAGCAGCTCGAACTCGACCGGCTGGCCCTCTTCGAACTTGAGGTTGCGCACCGACGGGTCCGCGATGGGCTTCAGGGATTCGAAGGTCTTGGCTTCCTCCCACCCTTCCCGGATCACCTCTTCCAGGACCGCCTGGCGAATCTCGTTGCTGAACCGGCGCCGGACGACTGCGTCCGGAGCCTTGCCCTGGCGAAATCCGGGCAGGCGGGCCCGCTTGGCATACTGCCGGACGGCCTTGGCAGTGGCCTCCTCGACCCGCTCGACCGGGACGGTGACCCGGAGGGCTTTGGAGGCGGCGTCTTCGGCCGTCTTGGTTACCGTAATGGCGCTCATAGGCCGGGAAATCTAAACCGGGCCGGGTCCCGGGGCACTCGCCGCCGCAAGGGGCCGCCGGCGGGCCCGGAGGGTCTCCGCCTGATTCGATAGGGAGCCGAACGGAAGGGCCGCCTGGGCCCTGGTCGGGGGGGTCCGGACTAGCGAGGGGTCGTGGCGTTCCCGCCGAACATGGTGGCGAGGGCATGGACGCCGATCTTCGCCAGACCGGCCACCAGCGGAACGCCGAGCCCGGCACCGATCAGCACCGCGTCGAGCACGACCAGTTTTCCGGTCCACTCGTTGACCAGTCGGCGGCTCTTGGTCAGCCCGAACGCGACAACCGCCGCGCCGTTCACCAGCACGAAGGCCACTGCCGCAAACCAGAAAATCTTCGAGCTGAGTCCGTTCAAGAACCCGACGAGTGTGGCTTCCACGGATCACGCCCCTGGGCAGGAGGTTCCGGTTCGCGATGTGATGAGGATGTAGTGGACTAAATACCCATGACTTGGCGGCCTGTCCAGAGGAGTTGCACACCGCAACGTCCGTCATCGCGTCCGACCGGACCAGTCGGCCGGACGCCGGGGCCGAACGGCCCTGGGCTACATACGGTATGCAGCTTACAGGAATGTGCCAATCCTGTACGCAACCCTTTGGCGCCGACGTGCCTCTACCGGCAGGAGAATTCTCATGGCCAAGAGTGAAGGCGAGCTGCTGCCCGGGACCTTCGACATGCTGATCCTGAAGACCCTCTCCCTCGGGCCGATGCATGGGTGGGGTGTTTCGGAACGGATCGAACGCCTCTCCGGCGGGGTGTTCTCCATTCAACAGGGCGCGGTGTATCCGGCGCTGCAGCGGCTGCTCCGGCGCGGCTGGGTGACCGCCGGCTGGCAGGTCACCGAGAACCGCCGCCGGGCCCGGATCTACCGGCTGACCGCCACCGGGCGGCGCCGGCTCGGCGCCGAGACGGCCTGGTGGGATCGGGCCCGGCTCGGAGTCGGCCGGGTGCTTCGAGCCCCGATCCAGGAGCGCTGAATGTCCTGGGTCCACGGGCTCCGCGACCGCCTGCGCACGCTCTTCCACCCGGGAGAGCGCGACGAGGAGCTGGCCGAAGAGATCCGCTTTCATCTCGAGTCCGAGGCGGCCCGGCTGACCCGGAACGGCCACGACCAGGCCACGGCGCGAGCGCGGGCCCTGGAGCGGTTCGGCAATACCGCCCACGTGATGCAGGCAACGCGGGAAGAACGGGGACCTTCCACTTCCGGAGCTCCAATGCACGACCTCCGCTGGGCGCTCCGCGCCCTGAGCAAGCAGCCGGGGTTCACCGCCCTGGCCCTGATCACCCTCGCGCTGGGGATCGGTGCCACCACGACTGCCTTCACGGTGCTCAATACCGTGCTCCTCCGGCCGCTCCCGTACCGGGACCCCGTCCGCCTGGTGCTGATGCGGGAGAAAACCGCCACCGGCGCGATTCGCCCGGTATCGTTTCCCAACTTCACCGACTGGCGGGAGAAAACCCGGTCCTTCTCGGGCGTAGCCTCCGAGATGTTCGTCTGGTCGCAGACCGTGACGGCGGGGGCCGAGCCGCTCCGGGCGACGGTGATGGGAGTCTCCAGCGGGTTCTTCTCGGTGCTCGGCGTCCAGCCGCTCAAGGGCCGCGAGTTCACGGCGGAGGAAAACCGGCTCGGCGGACCGCGCGCGGTCATGGTCTCCTGGAATTTCTGGAAGACCGAGATGCACGGCCGGGCCGAGCTGGGCGACATCCGGTTTGGAGACGAGAAGATCCCTGTGGTCGGCGTCGCGCCCGAGTCCTTCCGCTTCATCGACGACGCCGATCTCTACTATCCCCACGAGCGCATGCCGGGCACCTGCCGCAGCTGCCACAACTACCTGGTGATCGCGCGGCTGGGGTCGGGTGCCACCCTCGAATCGGCCCGGGCGGAGATGAGCACCCTCTCCCGGAATCTGGTCCGAACCTACGGGACCGATACCGAGGCGGCGGACGTCGAGATGATCCCCCTGCGTGATTTTCTGGTGGGCGACTATCACGTCATGCTGCTGATCGTCTTTGGCGCGGCGGGAATGGTGCTGCTGGTGGCCTGCACCAACCTGGTCAGCGCGCAGCTGGCTCGCGGGCTGGCCCGCGCCAGGGAACTGGCGGTCCGGGCGGCGCTGGGCGCCTCGCGGGGCCGGCTGGCCCGACAGCTCTTTCTCGAGAGCGGACTCCTCTCTCTGGGTGGCGCGGTCCTGGGCGCGACGGTGGCCTTCCTGTTAACCCGTGGCGTGCGGTTCTTCGGGGCGGGGCTGGTGCCCCGGCTGGAGGAGCTGCGGATGGATCGCAGCGTGCTGCTCTTCACCGCGCTGGCCGGCGTCGGCACGGCCCTGTTGATCGGCGTCTACCCCGCGCTGACGCTGGCGGCCGGGAGTCCCGGGCGCCTGTTGCGGGGGTCGCGCGGCTCCCGGGTGACGGTGCGTGCCTCGGTCTGGCGGCTCCTGGTGGGATTCGAGGTGGCGATGGCCATCGTGTTGCTGGTCGGCTCCGCGCTGCTGATCCGCACCCTGCACAACATTCTGTCGGCGGATACCGGGTTCCAGGCCCGCGGCGTCGTCACGGCCGCGCTCGCGCCGGGAGACAGCCTGGACCTCCCCCGGTTCGAGCGGTTGCGAGCCGAGCTGGGGGCGCTTCCCGGGGCCGGTGGCGCGGCCTTCACCAACGTGCTCCCGCTCCGCTGGGGCGACGGCTCCGGACCGGTCCGACGGCCCGGTGATCCCCTGGACCGGAACTGGCCCGCCATGGCGGGATTCCGCCTCGTCTCGCCCGATTACTTCACCGTGTTGCGGCAGCCGGTGATCCGGGGCCGTGCCTTTACCTCCGCCGACGGGGCCGGTGCGCCCCTGGTCGCCATCGTCACCCCGGGAATCGCCGAGAAGCTCTGGCCCGGCGAGAATCCGCTCGGCAAACAGATTGCCACCAACTATCTCTTCGACCAGTGGCTGACGGTGGTGGGCGTGGTTTCCGAAGCGTCGAGTTGGGCCATGCCGCGGGGCGGGCAGAACGAGATCTTCACACCGCTCGCGCAGCATTCCAGGAAGATCGAAGGCAGAATCGTCGCGGTCATCCGGAGCAACGGAAACCCCGCCGATCTGATGCCGTCGGTGCGGGCCCGGCTGCGCTCGCTCCTGCCGGAGGTTCCGGCCAAGCTCGGAACCCTGGAGGAGCGCATCGCCAGGAGCGCGGCGGACCGGCGGTTCGCCATGCTGGCGCTGTCGCTCTTCGCGGCCATCGCGCTGGTGCTGGCCGGGATCGGGATCTACGGCACCATGGCGTACACCGTGGCCACCCGGACCCACGAGATCGGCGTGCGGATGGCACTCGGGGCCACGCCGCACGGAGTGCGGATGCGGATCCTGGGTGACGCGGCCGGCATGGCCTTCGGCGGGATCGCCGGGGGCATCGGGGCCGGACTCTTCGTCACCCGTTACCTGCAGTCGACGCTGTACGGGGTGAGTCACGTCGACGCCATCGCCTACCTGAGCGGCGCGGGCGCGTTGCTCCTGGCCGCGCTCCTGGGAGCCTACATTCCCGCCCGCCGGTCCAGCCGGGTCGATCCGATGCTGGTGATTCGGGCGGAATAATCAGGGTTCGGCGCGCCGGACTCCGGGAAAGCGCACTCGCAGGGCGATGGCCCGGCCTTCGGTCATCATCGAAACCGTCACCGCCCCGGCCTCCCGCAACGCGGCGCGGAGCCGGTCGATCTCACGATCCTCGGCGTGGGCGCCGAACACCCATCCGTAGGGAGCGGCGGCGGCGGCGAGCCGCCGCACTTCGTGGACCGCCCACCCTGAATCCGGCTCGGTATCCCGAGGACCCAGGTCGGTGGTGAACTGGATCCCGGTGCGAACCCCGATGAGCGCGGTCAGGCCGTTGTGACGGTCGATCAGATCAACTCCCTCGGCCTCGGGCACTGGATGACCGCGCGAAGGACCGTTGTGCGCCGAGGGGCCGTCGGCCCGGGCGATGCCCGCGAACCAGGCGAGTCGGCTCTCGTCCGGGTGCCGCCAGTCCGTCGTGTACCAGACCCAGGCGGGCAGGCCGGACGCCATGACGTAGACCGGGGCGTTTCCGGCCTCGCGTTGAATCAGGCCGACCAGCTCCCGGCCTTCTTCCCGGACCATGTGTCGGTCTGCTTCGCGCATGACGCGCGGCAGATAGGCCGCCAGGCACAGCGCAGGGAGCACCAGCGCCGCGACGCCGGTGACCCGCGATCCCAGCCGCCGCACGCCCTCGAACACCAGCGCCGAGAGCGCAATCAGCGAGAGCGGGGCGAGAAAGAGCAGGAAGCGGTCGTACATCGGGTATTTCCCGAGCATCGACGCGAGCAGCGCCATCAGGAACGGCACCCCGACCAGCAATGCCTCCGGGAGTCCCTTCCGCCGCCAGATCGAAAGCATGCCCCCGAGCAACCCGAGGACCAGGACTTTCTGCGCGACGGCTCCGGCCCGAAACGGGGTCTGCACCATCAGGCCGACCATTGCCCTGGCGGCGCGCAGGCGCAGATCGGGCGCTCCGGGCGTCAGCAATGCCCCTTCCCAGAAACGGTGCAGATACGGGTTGGCCATCGCCGCGCGATACACCGTGACATACAGCAGACCGAACGCGGCCAGCCACACCAGGCTGGCAACCAGGGAGCGCCGGATCGCCCCCGGGGTCGACCGCACTCGCCGGTCGGCCGCGAGCGCCGCGATCACCGCGGGGAGCACGAATACCGCCGGCATCGACACGCCCAGCGCGATTGTCCCCACGACGGTGAGCCAGAGCCAGGCCGCGCGGGACTCGGGGGCGCGCCGAACCCGGAGCGCGAGCAGGCAGAGCACCGCGGTCACCAGCGCGTCGCTGCCGTACTGCTTGAGATCGGCGGAATAGTTGACCAGGGAAACGGACATCGCGAGCAGCACCAGGGCCAGGAGACCCGCCTCCTCGCCGGCCAGCGCCCGTGCGAGGGGGCGATAGCAGCAGAGCAGGGCGAGAGCGGCAAGCAGCAGGGGGAACCGGAGCGCCAGCTCGCCCATGCCGCCGAGGAGCGAGGCGAGCTTGAGGATCCAGAGATACAGCACCGGGCCGCTCTGGTCGTAATCGAGCGAATGCAGCAACCCCGCGAAGGATCGTCGCGCCACGTTCAGCGCGAGCATCGCCTCGTCGACATACAGCGGGCTCCGGTGCAAGTACGCGAACAGCCGGAGCTCCATCCCCACGAGGACCGCTCCCGTCGCCGCCAGGCTGAGCGCGCGACCGGGGAGCCGGGCCGGCGTGCCGGGTGCCGTCATTTCGGCGGCGGAACCGAGCTGCGGGGGCGCGGCAGCCGGAGGATCTCCAGGACCGTGCTCCCGCTCGGACCCGACTGGGGTCCGCCTCCCGCGACGTAGATCGCGCCGTCCGCCACCAGGGGGAAGATGCCGTGCCGGCCGGTGGGAAGCGGCGGGCCGGACCGCCAGCGATTGGTGCGCGGATCGTAAATATCGACCCGGGTATAGACGTGCTCCGCAGTGGCCCCGGCGCCGTTCACCGTCTCGCCGCCCATGATGTAGAACTCCCCATCGTAGAAGACCGCCTTGCCCATCCCGCCCCGGGCCTGGGGCAGCGGAAGGGGAGCATTGGGTCCCGAGCCGCTCACGGTCCAGGAATCGGTGGCAGGATCGTAGATCTGCACATCGTCGAAGCCGTTCGCGACGACATTGGTATCGCCGCTGCCGGGACCGCGCCCGCCGAAGACGAAGAACCGGTGCCCATCGGTGCCGGCCGCGGCGTGATTGCGTGCCTTCGGCATCGGGGCGATCGGGGTCCAGACGCCCGAGACGGGATCGAGCCGGGCCGCCTGCCGCGTGGTCGAGTCATCCACGATGCCGCCCGCGAGGTAGATCGCCCCGCCGATCAGCGCCGACGCCGCCGAACCGGTGCGGAATGGCATCGCCGGACCGAGACTCCAGCTGTCGGTGGCGGGATCGAAGATCTGGACGGCGCCCCCGCTCGACCAGTTGAATCCGCCGAGCAGATACAGCTTGCCGTTGAAGACCTCGGCGGCGGCGTGGTGCCCCGGCGCGATGCGCGCGGGATGCCGATCCGCCGTCGTCCAGGTTCCGCTGGCGAGGTCGAGCGCCAGGGTGGCGTGATCTCCCAGGCCGACCAGATAGAGCCGGTCCCCGATCACGCCGCCGGCCACCTCGCCGAGCGGGAGCGGCAGGGAATCGCCCAGCTGCCAGCGGTCCACCCAGTTCCCGATCCAGAGCGGCGCCGCGCGGGGCGTCCGGGTGCCGGTCGCGCCGGCTCCCACGAACAGATCATCCCCGACCATCCTGGCAAACGGGGCGTATCTCCCCTCCGGCAGCGGCGGGAGCGCCCGCCACACATTTTCCTCGGGGAAGTACTCGAGCACGGAGCTCATCATGTCGTGGCGGGTGGGCCGGCTGCGGCCCCCGACCACGATGATGTGTCCGTCGCGGACAAAGGTGCCGGGCTCGATATGAGACAGGGGAAAGGGCAGGCTCGCCATGTCGGTCCAGCGATCGGTCGCGGGGTCGTAGCGCTCGACCAGGGCCACGTCGAGGGGCCAGGGGTCGTGACCGATCGCGCCGCCGATCATGTAGAGCTTCCCGTCCAGCACCGCCCCGGCGATATGCCCCCGCGCAACCGGCAGCGATGCGGCGCTGGTCCAGGGTGCACTCTTGGCCGT
>DASYPZ010000086.1:0-1702 GCA_036006105.1 Gemmatimonadales bacterium
CCTTCTCCACCCATTGGGGATGTACGATCGCCCGTCGAATGGCGTAGGCCCGCCCGCCAATGGAAACCCTGGCGCGAGCAGGATCGATCCCCGCCGCGACATGCCCCGCGGTGAGGACCCAGCGGTCGGCGATGAGGGTGCCGTCTCCCGCGCGTCCGATCTGCGCGACCGCGGGAAACCGGGCCCCGAGGGCGAGATAGAGGGAATCGGGTCGGTCATCCCGGATGACCATGCGCCGGTCCGGGTGCCCGCGCCAGGGCCCCGCCGACAGCAATCCCAAGACGCACCAGAGGCCCGCCGGGGCTCGGAACATGCTTTTCCTCTTCAGTGGTTACCGGCAGGGATGCGTCAAGCAGGAGGTGCGTCGCAATACAGTCTTACTCTTGAGATTGAGCGGCAGTCTGTTGGGCGATCGCGGCGAGGAGATCGGCTCGCTGGAACGGCTTCGCCAGGATGCCGACGGAGCCCAGGAGTCTGGTGGCGGTCAGCAGCTCATCATCACCGACGGCGCTGCCCGACATGATGATCACCGGCAAGGCGGGAGCGGCGGCTCGCAGCTCCTGGGCCACCTGAATCCCGCTGGGCACGCCGATGTGGAGGTCGGTGAGCAGCAGATCGGCTCCCTGTTCCCGCCAGAGCCGGATGCCCGAGTCACCATCCGCCGCTTCGAGCACGTCGAAACCCGCGGCAGAGAGAAGCTTCGCGGCGATCTTGCGGAGCGGGGCGTTGTCCTCGATCAGGAGAATCCGCATGGCATCTCGATCGACAGGTATTCCCTACTCTACCCAAGTGAGTTGACGAGCACCAGTAGAAGCGGCAGGAGTATCAGCGGAGGACTATAAGATCTGATAGGGCGTCGATTGGAGGAATTCTCGTCAGGGTGGGCTCCGCACATACGTCGCTTCGAAGGTGGTCACCCAGGCGTTGCCACCATCGCGGGAAATCTCGATGCGCTGCGACACCCGGCCGTCGGCGGCCGGCCGCAAGGTGGTCCGGTCGAGGATCACGCCCCGGGAACCCTGCAGCACGCCCTGGAATCGGGTTCCGCCGTCGGGATACCTCGCGATCAGCTCTTTCTCCTTGAGACCTCCGACGCCAAGTGCCTGTCCGGTGACCCATACCTGGCGCCAGCGCTTGAGCGCCGGCACATAGAAGAACAGGCTCATCCCTTCGTCCCCCTCGGCACCCCGCCAGCGCTCGGTGACCGCGCAGCCATTCAGGATCGCTTCGACGGTGTCGTCTCCCAGCTTGGTGCCGGCCGAGTCGACCACCGTCCAACGGCCGAGCCAGAAATCGAGTGCGTGCATCGCGGTATCGGCGGCACAGGGGGGAACCGTCGGGGGCGCCTGTTGGGCCAGGGCCGGAACCGTGCCGAGACACGCCCCAACCACCGCCAGCCCGAGCCCCAAGCGCAAGGTGTCCATGCGTCAATACAACGCATGGATCCGGGCCGGCGCTATCAGCCGATTGCTCGGGCCTTCCGGACCTCATTCCTCTCGCAGTGCGGCCGCGGGATCCACCCGTCGGGCTCGGCGCGCCGGAGCATAGGTCGCCAACAGCACGACGCCGGCCAGCACCACCAGCACCGCAGTGAGCAGCCCCGGATCGGCCAGCTGGACGCCGAAGAGCAGGGTCCTGAGCAGGCGGGAGAATCCGAGCGCCGCCGGCCCCCCGATCGCCACACCGGCAAGGGCCAGCATGG
>DASYPZ010000087.1:0-28937 GCA_036006105.1 Gemmatimonadales bacterium
CGTCGTGTAGTCGAAGTCGGGAAGCGTCACGCGGGGAATGCGCGTGCCGACGGCGCGCTCGATCGAGCGCAGGTCGCCCTCCTCGGCCGGCGACACCAGCGTGAACGCGTCGCCCACCGCCTCCGCGCGTGCCGTGCGGCCCACCCGGTGGATGTAGTCCTCCGGCACCTGCGGCACGTCGAAGTTGATCACATGACCCAGGGCCTCGATGTCGATGCCGCGCGCGGCGATGTCGGTGGCCACCAGCACCCGGTACTTCCCGTTCTTGAAGCCGGCCAGCGCCTCGGTGCGCTGGGCCTGGCTCCGGTTGCCGTGAATCCGTTCGGCCTTCACGCCCTCCTTGACCAGGTAGGCCTGGAGCCGGTTGGCGCGGTGCTTGGTGCGGGTGAAGACCAGCGCTTCCTTGATCTCGCCGTGTTTGAGCAGGTGCACGAAGAGCGCGGACTTGAGCTCCTGCGGCACCGGGTACACCGCCTGGGTGATTCCGATCGCGGGGGCGGACTTGCGTTCCAGGTTGATGGTGGCCGGATCGCGGAGCATTTCCCGGGTGAGCGTCATGATCGGCGCCGGCATGGTGGCGCTGAAGAAGAGCGTCTGGAGCCGGGGCGGAAGATGCCGCAGCACGCGCCGGATGTCGGGCAGGAAGCCCATGTCGAGCATCCGGTCCGCCTCGTCGAGGACCAGGTACTGGAGTCCGGCCAGCTTGGCGTAGGGGAAGCGGAAGTGATCCAGCAGGCGGCCCGGCGTGGCGATGAGCACGTCCGCGCCGCTCCGGAAGGCGTGCTCCTGCGGTCCCATGCCGACACCGCCGAACACCGCGGCGGCGCTGATCGGCGTATGGACCGCGAGATCGTTGGTGTCCTCGAGGATCTGGGCCGCCAGCTCGCGGGTCGGCGTGATCACCAGGGCCCGGGTGGTACCGCGGGGCTTGTCCATCAGCTGGTGGAGGATGGGCAGCAGAAACGCCGCGGTCTTCCCGCTGCCGGTCATGGCGCAGGCGAGCACGTCCCGTCCGGCCAGGGCCGGCGGAATCGCGTCAGCCTGGATGGGCGTAGGCCGGGTGAAGCCCAGCTCCTTGATACCCTTGAGCAGGCTGGGATGCAGCTTGAGCGTCGTGAAAGGCACGGCAATCTTCCTCGTGAGCGCCGCCGGCGGGCCGGACGATCCGGCCGGCTCGGGCAGAACCGGGAAAGATCGCGGGAGAGCGACTGTTTAGCGAGGATCGGGGTGGGTAGCGCCGTCACCGGGGCCGCCGCCCCCGGCGCTACAGGGTGGGACCGAGATGCATCCGTCGCGCGACGCCGTCGAACCCCTCCGCTTCCTGGCGGTTGCCGGTGAGGAGAGATACCACGATTCCCGAGACGAAGGACAGCGGCATGGTGACCAGCGCGGGATTCCGGAGCGGAAACCAGGCCGAGGGGTGCTTGAGAATGTCCACCTGGAGGGTGGGCGAGAGGTAAATCAGCACCAGGGTGCTCACCGTCCCGAGCAGCATGCTGGTCACCGCGCCGGCGGTGGTGTAGCGGCGCCAGAAGATCGACAGGACCAGGGCCGGAAAATTGGCGCTCGCCGCGATGGCGAAGGCCAGCCCCACCATGAATGCCACGTTCTGTCCCTTGAAGGTGATACCGAGGAGCACGCCGAGTATGCCGAGCCCAACCGTGGCGATGCGGGCGACCTTGAGCTGCTCTCCCGCATCGGCTCGCTCCTTGCGGACCACGCTCACCCACAGGTCGTGGGACAGCGCCGCGGCGCCCGACAGGGTGAGGCCCGCCACCACGGCCAGAATGGTTGCGAATGCCACCGCCGCGATGAATCCCAGGAATGGCGTCCCGCCGAGGAATTCCGCCAGCAACGGCGCCGCCATATTCCCGCCCGGCTCCACGCTCTTGATGGCGGCGGGGCCGACCAGCACCATGGCGCCGAATCCGAGAATGAACGTCATCAGGTAGAACGACCCGATGAGACCGGTGGCGTAGAACACCGACTTGCGGGCCGCCTTGGCGTCAGGCACGGTGTAGAACCGCATCAGGATGTGGGGCAGGCCGGCGGTGCCGAACATGAGCGCCAGACCGAGGGAGATGGTGTCGAGCGGCTTGGAGACCAGCTTCCCCGGCGACAGAACGCCGGCGCCGTACTTCTCCGCCGCCGCGTTGAAGAGCGCGGCGGGGTTCCAGTGGAATCGCGCCAGGACCATGAGCGCCAGGATCGCGGCGCCGGACAGCAGCAGCACCGCTTTGACGATCTGCACCCAGGTGGTGGCGATCATGCCGCCGAAGAGCACATAGGCGATCATGGCCACGCCCACGATCACGATCGCGGTTTCGTACGGGATCCCGAACATCAGGCGGATGAGGCCGCCGGCCCCCACCATCTGGGCGATGAGATAGAACGATACCGTGGCCAGGGTTCCGATGGCCGCGGCGATGCGCACCGGGGTCTGACGAAGCCGCACCGCGACGACGTCGGCAAAGGTGTACTTGCCCAGGTTGCGGAGCGGCTCCGCGATCAGGAAGAGCACGACCGGCCAGCCCACCAGCCAGCCGGTGGAATAGATGAGCCCATCGAAGCCGGTGGTCGAGACCAGTCCCGCGATGCCCAGGAAGGACGCGGCGCTCATGTAATCGCCCGCCAGAGCGATGCCGTTCTGGCCCGGACTGATGGTGCGACCGGCCGCATAGAACTGCTCGGTGGTCCGGGTGCGGCGGGCCGCCCACCACGTAATACCCAGCGTGGTGGCGATGAACAGGAAGAAGAACCCCATGGCGACCCGGTTCGGCTCCCCGATCCGGGTCGCGGCCTCCTGGAGGATCGGCATATCAGTCCCTCAGCCGGTCGAGGGCGGCGTCGTAGTGGGTGTTGGCCCAGCGCACGTACACCCAGGTCAGCAACCAGGAGAGCACGATGACCATGGCACCCAGGAGAATGCCGAGCGAGAGCCCCGGTACGATCAGTCGGCTCAGCAGCGGCTTGTCGTAGGCGATGAGGAGAATGAAGCCGAAATACATGGCCACCATCAGGATCGTCAGCGCGACCTGTACCTTCCACCGGGAAGCGGCGAGATCGGCGAGCCGGGTGTCAGCCATGGTTAGGGAGTAGGAAGTAGGAAGTAGGGAGTAGGGAGTAGGGAGTAGGGAGTAGGGGGTCAAGACCAGTATACGGGTTGTCGGGGCCGTCCTCAACACCTTGCCTCCCAGCGTCCTGGCCTCTTAGCGTCCTGGCGTCATAGCCTCTGCCCCGGAGCCCTGCCTGAAACGAATCGTGGTTGTCGGCGCCGGCGCGGCGGGTTCGATGGCAGCCATCTTCGCGGCGCGAAGCGGAAGCCAGACCATCCTGCTGGAACGAACCCGGGATGGAGGGCGCAAGATTCTCATCAGCGGCGGCGGTCGCTGCAACGTCCTTCCGTCCCGGCTGGACATCTCCCGGTTCGTCACCGACTCCTCCCCTCACCTCATGCGGCGGATCATTCGCGCATGGCCGTTGCCCGAGCAGATCGCCTTCTTCGAAACCGAGCTCGGCCTGCCGCTGGTCGAGGAAACCGAGTCGTCCAAGCTCTTCCCGGCGTCGCACAAGGCGCGCGACGTCCGGGACGGGCTCCTGGCGCTGGCCCGACGCTCCGGGGTGGACGTCCAGACCGGGTCGCTGGTGACCGGCATATCGCGGCGGGTCCCGGGCTGGCGGGTGGAGCGAGAGGGGGCGCTCCCTCTCGATGCCGACCGGATTGTCATGGCAACCGGCGGACTCTCGGTGCCCAATACCGGAAGCGACGGCGCGGGACTCGGCATGCTCGGTGCCCTCGGCCTCACGATCCATCCTACCTACGCGGCGCTGACGCCCCTGGTGGCCGAGCCGGCGCCGTTCGGAAACCTGGCCGGCATATCGCTCCCGGTGACGATCACCGCACGCGCCGGCCGACGGGAAGCCCGGGCCACCGGGGGATTCCTCTTTACCCACCGGGGATACAGCGGCCCCGCGGTGCTCGACGTCTCCCACGTGGCGGTGCGGTCGCGCGACGAGGGCGGCGAGCCGGCGCGGATCACCGTCCAGTGGACTCCACTCCGCGATGCCGAGTGGGAACAGGCGCTCCAGGCGGACGGAAACCGCAGCGTGGCGCGGGCGCTCTCCCTCGAGCTCCCCGACCGGCTGGCCACGGCGCTGCTGGCCGCGGCGGGCGTGGAGCCGGGTCGCACCCTGGCGCAGCTGCGGCGGGGCGAGCGTCACCAGCTGATCGAGACGCTGGTGCGCGGGGTGCTGCCGTGGACCGGACATGAGGGCTACAAGAAGGCCGAGGTGACCGGGGGAGGCGTGAGCCTCACGGAGATCGACCCGGTGACCATGGAGAGCCGGAAGCAGGCGGGGCTGTATATCTGTGGGGAAGCGCTCGACGCCTTCGGACCGATCGGCGGCTACAACTTTCTCTGGGCCTGGGCGACCGGACGCGCGGCCGGTCTGGCCGCCGGACGCTGACGCGTCAGTCGCCCGGACGCGCGGTCACGCCGGGATCACCTCGACCGGCGCGCCGGGCAGCACTTCTCCCTCGGTGAGCACTCTCGTAAACCAGCCCCGCCGGCCGACCAGCGCGCGGACGAACGCGGGGCCCTTGTCCTGGCCCACGTACGGGAGCACGTAGACTTCGGTACAGGGATCGCACGGCTCGCTGACTTCCAGCAGCACCTCGCCGATCCGGATTCTCGACCCCGGCTTGAGCGACGACTCCCGAACCCCGTCCAGCGTCAGGTTTTCTCCGAGGTCCCCGGGCTCGACCGGCCACCCCTCGGAGCGCAGCGCGTCGATCACCTCGCGGGTGAGCACCAGAATGGCGAGATCCGGATTGCCCGCGACCTTCGTCGTGCGGTAGTGATTGTAGTCGCCCTCGGCGCCTGCCGGCGTAACCCGGAGTCGCGGCACGGCACGCTTGGGAAGTCCGCGCTGGCCCGGCGTCTTGGGCTTGACGGACAGTCTCTGCACCGAACCCGGCGGGGTCATGACGACTCCTCCACCGTCACTTCCGCCGTGCCCGAGTCGTCGTATTGGACCCGCACCTTCCACGGCTGACAGCAGACCTGGCAGTCCTCGATATACTCCTGGGCGGTGCCGCCCGCGGCATCCAGCTCGATACTCACGACCTCCCCGCAATACGGGCAGGTCACCTCGGCCTCGGTCTGAACCTCGCCATCGGGAAACGACTCGTCCTCGTCGCGCTCCTTGGACTCATCAAACCCGGCATCATCGTCTCTGGAACCGTACATACGTAATCCTCAAGTGTCCGAATATGGGGACATCGCCAGCCCCGGGGGGCTGCGCTCCCCGCAAGGATAACGGGGTCCCGGGCCCCGCGGGTCAGGGCCGCCGCCGAATCCGCAGGATGGTGGGACCGGTGCGGGTGTCGCCGGGCCTTCGAGGACACTGGCCGGACGAGGCATCGCCGGGCTCCTCCGGCTCCCGCATCCAGCTGGGCGGAAGGTGCTGATCGGCGCAGACGACCAGGATGGTCTCGGGGGGGAGGGTGGCGTAGTGAACGATGATCGCCGTATTGGCCTCGGTGTCCCGCATGCTCTCGCGGCAGCCACCCGACGAGGTGACGTAGTCCACTGCGATCCATCCTCGGGGTAGCGGCGCGCCCCGGCAGATCTCCCGCGACGCGGACTGGCTGGCCTTGCCCCGGGCATTCGGAATGGTGCTGCCGGGATTGCTGCCGGGGGCCGAGGTCCCGGGGATCTGCCCCGGCGGGCTGGTGTAGGGGGCGTTGGCGCAGGCGGTGGCCAGTACGACGATGGGCAGCAGCAGAGTCGAGGCGTTCACGGCAGCTCCTCCCGCTCAGGGCCAGTAATCGATGGCCCAGCGCCGAGCGAGATACATGCCAACGCCGGAGCATATCGTGCTGACGATGAACGCCGTCATGAAGCCGACGCGGACGCCGATCCACCAGCCGATCGCGCCGCCGACGACCGACCCCAGCAGCATCAACAGCTTGACGATCACCGGCCGCTCTTCGATGCGAGTGGCGTGGGCTCGCTGGAGCGGCGGTAGGGCGCCAGAATCCGACGCCAGCTTTCGGCGAGACGGTGATACTCGGCGGGACACTTGTCCCGCCGATGCTCGGGGAGCCAGCCATCGGTCACGATTTCGGGGTAGCGCTCCGGATCCCGGGCGTAGATCCAGCAGATGATGTTGTACACCCGCTGGGAATCGAGTCCGTGGTCGTCGGCGAACGCGAGGTCGTCGGGCACGTTATGGCGCGCGTTGGTCACGAACCATCCCACCGCGCCGAAGGCCAGCGAATCGCCGGGGGCCCCCTGTTGCAGCAGCAGGATCGTGGCGAGCTGGTCGACCGCGTCTTCCTCCCGGCCGGTGATCGGAAGCTGCAGCACGTCCACCAGGGCGTGCCCCAGCTCGTGCATCAGGGCGAACATGACGGTGCCGGTGACCAGGTATTCTCCGCCGGCCGACTTGGCAAACCGGTCGGACAGCGACTTGAAGAGCTCGTAGCAGACCGTGACCCGGTGGGTCTTCGGCTCGTAGGAGGCGTTGGGCTCGTCGCAATGCGCGATCTCGAGCACAATCGTCACGGGAATCCGGAGGGAATCGTTGAGCCGTGCCGCGATGGTATCGAGGAAGCGATTGGCAACCAGACCGGCGCGGAAGTCCTCGAAGTCCGGGCTGGCCGTCCCATAATGGGCGATGAAGCGGCCCGATTCATCGGCGGTGCCGCCCATAACTCCAGCCGGTACATGGGACTGGCACGCCGCGGCGAAAAGGAGAAGAGCGAGCGGAAGGATCCGTGACATGAAGGGCCTCGTGGCCCAAACTATCAGGGTGGCCAGCCGCGGCAAAGGTTCAGCCTGGTTCGGCCTCGAGATGCCCGCCCCGAACCGTGGCACCCACCACCACACCGGCGCTGATCAGCACCAGATTCTTGATGATGTATTGACCCTCGAGCGTCGGAACGAACGGAATACGGGTAAAGACCTCATGGGGGAAGAGCACCAGCGGGGTCAGCGTGCCCACCATCTGGAGGAACAGCAGCGCGAGGATCAGCCTCAGGAAGGTGCCGGTGAGCAAGCCAAGTCCGATCAGACATTCCCAGCCCGCCAGCACCGGGAGCGAGAGGGAGGGCGGTATCCGTCCTCCGCTGAGCGCGGCGACCGTCCGGCCCGCCAGATTCTCGGCCGGACTGCCGCCGGGAAGAAACTTGAGGGCCCCGAACCAGAGAAAGACGAGACCCAGACTCAGCCGAAGCAGCGTCGGCCCGCGGCGAGCCATCCAGCGGGTTATCCGGATGTCCAGCGCCGCGAGCTTCGGCTCCTCCAGTGGCTTCATGAAACTCAGGCCCGTTTCAGCAGCCGGATCAGGAAGATCAGCACCATCGCACCGACCAGCGCGGTAATCAGCGTGCCGGCCAGTCCCCAGGTGACGATGCCCAGCCGGCCGAACAACCAGCTTCCGAGGAAGGCGCCGATCACCCCGACGATCATGTCACCAAGCAGCCCGAAGCCTCCGCCCCGCATGATTTTTCCGGCCAGCCAGCCAGCGACGATGCCGATGCAAAGAAAGATCAAGACGTTCTGTGTGGATGCGCTCATATCAGGTTCCTCGGTGAATCGGTGGCCAGAGGGACGATCTGCCCGTTGACATTACCGCCCGCAACGGGATCCCGATACCCCAAGCCGTCATCAGTGGCGCTTGAAGTACTGCACCGCGCGCTCGTGACGCTCCGCCGCGGCGCGCGATTTGAACGTGCCCAGGTTCCGGCGCTTGCCGGTCCTGGGATTCTTCTTGCGTGAATAGAGACGGTAATGTCCCGAAGCGAGTTTCCGGATCATACGGAGCTCCTTTACTCGACCACCCGCCGGCGCCGACCACCGGCAGGGGAGATGTCGATCATCAGCGCCAGGACCAGTCCTACGATCGGCCAGAGGGTCCATTGGCCCTGGAACCAGTGCTGTACCGCGGTGTACCAGAGCAGCGTCGTGGGGAGGAAGATGAAGCCGAGAATGGGCCAGAGGGTCGATGGGAACACCCCTTCGAACCACCGGCTGAAGAACCAGAGCAACGCCACCAGGAGTCGGGGGGTTGCCAGCGCCAGAATCGCGAGGAGACAGGGCATGGATCAACCTATGAGTCGAAGGAAAACGCAATCATCCGGGGCCGCGCCGGTCAGGCCCGAAGATCAGGAGGCCCGTAGCGACCATCGACCCGATCGTCGCGGCCCCCAGAACGATCAGACCGAGAATATGGCCCACCATGGCCGCCCGCACCGGACGACTGACCAGGATCCGGTTATCCGGTGCGGAATCCCGATGCAGGCCGGTCACCTCGAGCGCGTAGACCCCCGGCGTCGCCGCCTCGAATGACTGGACCTGGAGTCGAGACCGGGAAAAGCCCCGGGCGTGGGCCCGGAACAGGACGCCGCTCATGGGAACCGTCCGTCCGGCAGCGTCCGTGAGCGCGTAGTGCAGCCCCACGAAATCGTTGGTGGCCACACCGCCTTCGACGAACAGGTCGTACGGTCCCGGCTCGTCGAGCCGGAAGCTCTGGCTCGCCTGGAGCGGTATCGTCACGACCACGGATCGCGACAGGGTGCGGAGCAAGCTCCGGATCGTGAACGCGAGCAGGAGCGCGGACACCACGAATCCGGGAATGGTCAGAAACAGCCAGCGCGAGAAGGGCATACTCAATGGCGCTTGCGCCTGACCTCCTTGGTCCCGGGGCTGACTTGAGCAGACTTTCCCTGCACGGTGACGAAGAGGCCTTCACGCAACGTATGCCAGACAAACTTGGGCAGTGGAAAGCTCGGCTCCCGCGCGAACCCCCTGATCGTCGCCGTGCGCAGCCGATGATCGCCGTCCGCGCGGTTGTGTCCGCGCAGCATGAAGCTGTTGGCGACAAAGCTCTTGAACAGGTCCGCGAGACCGCCCTTCCGGGTCCGTTTGTTGAGGAAGGACGCCGAGAGGTGCCGATAGCGCATCTGCAGGTCTCCGTTGGCGACTCCATCCGTCACCTGGAACTTGAACCAGGCGGTATCGAGGACGCCGCTGTTCAGGCGAATACCCTGCAGGTCCACGAGCATCTCGTTGAGGCGCTGGGCGTCCAGGTCGCGCACCGAGCCCTCGTAGTTCAGGTTCAGCTTGGGTTTCGAGAAATCATACTCGAAGACCGCGGTGGTCGGCGCCGACCCGGCCAGCAGCGTCCGCACGTCGATCACCACCGGCACGCTGGGCCGGAGTGGATCATTGTTGAGGTTGTACACCCCGAAATGGGTATCGGCAAAGCGGATGACTCCGGGCCGCACGCCGTCCACCTCGGTCTCGAAATACCGGACCAGGCTGTGCTCGATCCGGAAGGAGTCGACCCGAAACGGCCTGGGAATGCTCCGGAAGAACTCGTGCGGAAGGCGCCGGATCGAATCGGGAGGTGCCGGCACGGTGCGGTCCAGGGCTACCTCGACCTCGAGGCTCTCGGCCACCACGGTGGACGCCTGCAGCCGATGCCGCAGCAAGCCCCACACGTCGAGGCCGGTCACCCGAAACGATGCGGCCCGGAAGGAGAAGCGGTCCCGCACCGGGTGGCCGGCCGCGCGCCGGGCGCGGAACGCTGCGCTATCGGGAACGATCTCGATGCCGGTCGCGAGATAGGTGCGATCCAGGACGCTCAAATGGGACGAGGCCACCCGCACCTGATAGAGGCTGTCGCCCCGGGCACCGAGCGCGGCGCGGAGGCGTCGTTCCATCGACGCGGCACTGGTCTGGTCCCGAACGAACCGGCCGGCGAGCACGCCGAGAATCGCGAGCATCACCACTCCCCCGATCGCCCAATACCACCCACGATGCAGCCTCCCGCCGGACGAGGCGGAAGGACGATTCTTTTGGTTCGGCAATTCGGTTTCCTCGAGGCGCTGTGCGTATGGGATCAGCCCCGAGGGAACGGCTTCGCCGTGCCCTCCCGCTCACCCAGACGGCCGCCAACGGCTCGGCCCTCCAAGGTAAGACGAAACTGATCACTCCTTCGGCGACACCGCCGGCCGGCGCGGGGCCGGGAAGGCCGGCTCTGCCGCGAGCTCCAGCGGGTGTCTCAGCCGATAGATGAGGTACGCCACCACCAGGAGGTTGATCGCGAGCCCGCCGGCGCGGGTCCAGGTCACCCGGCGGGCCAGCTCGTAGGCCTCGAAGGGGATCAGCGAGCCGGTCGCGATCACGGTCAGGTATTCGGCCCATCGGCGGGCCTTCCAGAGGCCGACCCCCTCGATGATGAACAGGGTGGCGTACAGGAAGGCCGCAAGTCCCAGGAGCTCGAGGTTGCGTTGGGTCAACCCGACGATCCAGGCCAGCACCCGCTGTACCACGACGCGATCGGTGCTCAGCGCCATCCCCCCGAACCACTCCTGGGCCCGCTCGGCCACGTCGGGCCGGAGCAGCTCGATCGCCCCCAGGCCGAGCGCGATGAGCACGGCGGCCTTCACGAACTTGAGCAGGGCGATGGCCGCGAGCCAGCGATCGCGCGGGATGACCCGGTGAATCGGGTGGGTGGGCGGTCCCGGTGGAATCGGCCCTACTTCTTCCGGCTCACGTCGGGCGGATCCTCACCCAGGGCGGTGGCCAGATCGATCAGGTGCTCCTGTTCCTGTTTCAGGATTTCCCGAATGTGCTCCGCCATCGCGAACTCACCCAGGGATTCGCAGTCGGTCACCCGCTGGCGATAATTCCGGATGGTGTCGCTCTCGTTCTTGAGATCGAACCGGAGCATGTCGGTGGCCTTCTTGGACATCTTCACGGGAACCGGGACCACGACCGGTGTCCCGCCCAGATAATCGATCTGCTTCGCGATGGTGATGGCGTGCTCGAGCTCCTGGCCGGCGTGTTTCTGCAGCTCGGAGGCGATGGACATGTAGGCGGCGCCCTTGATCACCTGGGAGTAGACGATATAGGCGATGATGGCCTGGTACTCGCGCGCCAGATCTTCGTTGAGTCTCTCGATCAGGCGAGCGCGGGTCATCGGCTCATCGGCCGGCTCCCGTGCGGGGAGGGGAGGAGGTGTCTTGGCCACGGAATCTCCAGTCGGGAATCAGGTACGCGAGATCACGGCGCCGCCGGGTCGGCGAGCGTCGCGAGCTCGTGGGTGTCGATGAAGGCCAGCGATTCCGAGTTGATGCAGAAGCGCAGGCGGGTTGGGGCGGGACCATCGTCGAACACATGACCCAGGTGGCCGTCGCACCGGGCGCAGAGAATTTCGGTGCGGATCATGCCGTAGCTGGTGTCGGGATGCAGCGTGACGTTTTCGTCGGCCACCGGCTGGAAGAAGCTGGGCCAGCCGGTTCCGGAATTGAACTTGGAATCCGACCCGAAGAGCGGGAGCCGGCAGCAGACGCAGACGTAAATGCCGGAACGCTTGTTGTCGAGCAGGTTGCCGCAGAAGGCCCGTTCGGTGCCCTTGCCGCGCGCAATCAGGAATTGCTCGGGAGTGAGCTGCTGGCGCCACTCCGCGTCGGACTTCACCACTCGGGCGGACTCTACCGGGCCCGTGAGCGTGCCATTACGGCCAATGACCTTCACCTTCATTGCCTCTCCTCGAACCTGCGATCGGGTCAGAACGATGTGTGGGTGAATCCGACACCGAAATCGGCGGTATGGCCGTTCCAGGGGTCCACCGAACGCACCCTTACTTCTCCCCGGACGCCCCACCGCCCCGCCAGATGCACACGCACTCCCCCCAAACCCAGCATGGTGAATTTCCAGCGGGCCGGCCCCGAAAGCCCCCTGGTCCCGGCACCGAGACCCACGCCCAGGTAGGGGTGGACCGCGCCGCCGGGATGCTGGGCCTGCACCGTCATCTCCGGAAACATCCACGCGCTGTGCTGGCCGAACTGGGAGCGGGCACTCAGGAATCCGAGGCTGGGCTCGATGAAGACGACCCGGCTCACCAGGGGAATGGTGATTCCGGCCCGGAACGAGAATCCGGTAGCCGAGAAGCCGGTGCTGCCTCCCGTGTTGGTGGCGGAGAGGTCGTATCGGGCAGCTCCGATGAGCACGCCGTACTGGACCGTGGGACCCTCCCGCTGGGCACGGGCCATGGCAGGGGTGCCGGCCAGGAGCAGCAGGCAGACCGCGGAAACGGGGTGCCGCATCATGACATACCTCACCCAAGAAGACCGAAGGCCAGTCCGATCAGCCCGAACTGTAACGCATGATAGCCTGCGTTGATCAGAAAATGGCGCAGGCTCTTTCCCTCGAACAGATAACTGGTCGCGAAGGACGTGCCGATCCAGAACACGCCGACCGCGAGGCCCGAACCCACCGCGTAGACCAGGTCGGGTTTGGGCCCCACCGCGAGCCCGAATACGTACGAGGCCCCCAGACCCAGGACGAAGGTCGTGCCGTAGAGCCTGAGCGGGTCGAAGCTCTGTTTGATCGTCTCCGGCGTGAACCCGTTCTCCGCCATCCACGCCTTGGAGAAGAGCGGTCCGTACCAGATCGCCCCCAGCACAAAACCGAACAGAGTGCCGACCAGGGTGGCGAGGGGCGAGACCTGAGTCAAGATGCCCATGCGGCGCTCCATATGAGGCGAGGGTGGGGGACGGAAGACCTGCGGAGAACCCGGCTCGCGGCGGGATATCCTGTTCTCAATGTTCGGGGCCGAGCCGGTTTATCCCCTTGTCCTGGGCCAGAAGGCGTTCGGTGAAGTCGAGCCGTTCCTGGGTCTCGCCCAGCTCCTGACGCAGCGCCCCGACCTCGCTTTCGAGCGCCTCCAGACGGTGGGACAGCTCGGCCGGAAGATCCGTGGGTCCGTCCTTGGACCGGGTCACTTTCACGATGGTGCCGCAGATGATCGCGACGATCGGAATCAGCAGCGCCAGCACGGCGGGATTCATGGTCCCCTCCAGGTAAAGCCTGACTCGGTGCGACCGTGGGCGTCGTCGTAGTGGACTTCCATAGTGGCGCGGGTCAGGAGACCGCGCAAGCACGGCCGGCCCGGGAGGTACGCTGTCTCGGTGGGTTCCCGGGACGGCCGGACCGGCGGCCAGAGACGGGGTGCCGGGGGATCCCACGGAGGAATATCCGGCACGACAACGCGGATCGGACATGCCGCGTACTAGGTGATGGCGCCAGATTGCCTGTGAAGCTGGACCGCCCAATTATCTTAGGGGTTCTCATCTTGTCCAGGAGGCCTTTTTGAGCTGGATCGTTCGGGTACGCTCGAAGCAGTCAAATACGAAGGGCTGGCAGGCCCGGATTCCCTATGGTCCTGTGAACCCGGCCACGAAGAGCCGCCGCTACCGCAGCAGGCTCTTTTCGGATGCAGCCTTTGGTGGGTCGATCAAGGCCAAACGCGCAGCGGAGCGGTGGCTCAAGACCAAGGGCCGCAAGAAGGCCTAAAAGGCTGTACCGGCTGGGACCTGCGGAATCGCTGCTTACAAACCGGCGCGCCAGTCCGGCACCGATGCACGGGCTGGTGCGCCACGCGTTCTCCCCTCGCTAACCCGGAAGGCCACCCTGCCGCCGGTCCGCATCCGCCTCGCCCGCAGTGGCCGAGTGGGCTGCAGGTAGCCGACCGTCACCGGGGAGCCCAGATCGCGGTCGTCCATCGGCCTGGAAGGCGCCCGGGCCGTGTCGAGACGGGATTGCATGCCGAGGGTCATCAACAGGCGCAGCAGACTATCCGCTTCGGCGCCGGTGACCTCGGTCTTCCAGCCGATCGTCGAATCGCCGATCGCGAGCCAGCGGGTCTTCTCCAGCTTCCCCTTCTTCAACGACCGCCCCAGCGCGATGCCACCCTGTCCCCGGATCGGCCGGAGCGTCGGGGACCACTGGATCCCTTCCGCGGGGCCATTCGGCACCGAGGCAACCAGCGCACCGGCGGCACTGTTGATCCATTCCAGGACCGTGTCGGGGTCGAATCGGAGCCGGACGACTCCGGTATCCTTGGCTTGTCTATTCTCGACCGACGGCCGCACCAGGACATGGAGGCCCTGCAGCGTATCGGGGATGACGGTCAAGCCGATGAGCCGGAGCGGAAACTCGACGGCGGAGCGCTGGTCCTGCGCCTGGAGGTTGCCGGCACCGACCCAGAGGACGATTCCCAGGCAACGCATCAGGCGGCCGGCTCGCGGGACCAGCCCCATCACCGCACCCGTACCAGGGCCGCGACCTCGGCCGGCCGCAGCTCGAGAGAATTGAACCGGCCCGCGTCCTGGCTTCCTTGCGGGAACGGATTGGATTGCGGGAGCCCCACGACATAGACTCGCCCGCCGCGCGCGGCCACCGAATCTCCCGGGGGAGGCCCCTGCTCGGCGCGCACCGCGGTCCAGGCGGCGGAATCGTAAACCGCCACGACCACCAGGGTCTGCGCGCGAAAGGAGGAATCGGCCGGAAGGTAGACCAGGTTGAGCGCGCCGGGCCGCGCGGTTCCCCGTTCCTGCGCCGAGAGCGAGTCGATGCGGTAGACCCCGGTCCACCGCACCGGCACCCGAAGCTCATAGGTGCTGTCCGGCGCCACGAGGGTGACGGTCTGACCTCCCTGATCTCCCGGAGGCGGTGGTGGACGGTCGTGGGAGCCTCCACAACCCAGGATCCCCGCCAGGAGCACGACCCCGGGATGCCTGACCCCTCGTGCCACACCTAGACTCATTCCCATGAAGCCTCACTTTTTTGCATCACCCGCGGCATGGCGGGGATGGCTGATGGAGCATCATGCCGGCGCGGCGGAGCCCCTGGGGGATTCTACCAGATCGAATCGGGCCGGCCCAGTCTCACCTTGTGAGGGAGAGTGCGCGGCTCAGGGTCTGGCGAGGAAACGCTCGACGGCCGGCCACACCAGGGCCGGTTGCTCGACGTAGGTAAAGTGCGCCGCGCCGGGACCCTTCAGGAGCTCGGCGTGGGGCAGCGAGGTCACCCACTCCTCGACCAGGTCCATGGGAATCGCCTCCTGCTCACCGTGGACCACCAGGGTCGGAATGTCGAGGTGCCGGAGCCCCTCGCGGAGATCCCAGTTTCCGTACGAAGCCATCACGACCCGGTTGGTCGTGCCGAGCCCGTAGCGGATCCCGCGTGGATCGGAGGCACAGAGATCGGAGCGGATGAGCTGCTGGGTCCGGGCCGGGTCGGCCAGGCGGGGTTTCAGCGCCACGGCCCAGAGATCCCGGCAGGCCTGGCGCGCATCGGAGCCGGGATCAGCGAGCCGCTTATTGGCATCGGCCATGCGGGCGGCATCCGCGCTGTCCAGCCGCGGGCGCACGTTGGTCGCGAAGCGCTGCCAGAAATCTCCCCGGCGCGGCGGAACCGGCCCGAAGAACACCATCCGCCGCACCGCCTCGGGGTGGGCCAGCGCGTAGGACGCCGCCAGGAGCGGCCCGTACGAGTGGGCAACCAGGGTCACCCGGCCCAGACCGAGACGGGTCCGTACCTCGTCGAGATCGGCGATTTGGCGGGCCACCACCAGCCGGAGCGTATCGACCGGGAGCTCCGAGCGTCCCGTGCCGCGCTGATCATAGAACACCACCACGTGCCGGGCCGCGAGGGGTGTGAAATCACCCGCGATGCTCTCGAGGTCGACTCCCGGGCCCCCGTGAATGGCGATGATCGTATCGGGACCGGACCCGATGATGCGATAGTAGAGGCGAGCCGAGTCGGAGGTGGTGATGTAGCCCTCGCGCGCGGGCCGGTGGACCGGAGCCTGTCCGATCCCGGTGCGCGCCAGCGGTCCGGCGAGGAGAAACAGAAACAGTCCGTGGCGTAAGGCGAACATCGTCCCTCGCTCGTCGTTGGGAATTCCGTTTCGGCCGGATCGACCGACCGACTGGCAATGCAATAATACCTGCATCTCCTGGCCCCATCGCACCCCGGGGCGGGCGGTCACTGTCACCCGGGCCTCCGGTGTACATTCGGGCCAATGCCGTCGCCCATCAGGTCGCGCGAGTCGTTTTTCAGACGAGCCCTGCGAGTCACCTGGCGCGCCGCCCGCCGCCGCTGCCCCAACTGCGGCGGCACCGGCCTCTTTCGCTCCTGGTTCCGCATGGTCGCCACCTGTCCGACCTGCGGGCTGCCCCTGGAGCGGAACGAAGAGGGGTATACGGTGGGCGCGTACATGTTCAACATCGGACTCGCGGAAGCCAGCTTCCTTGCGGTCTTCCTGATCATCCTGGTGAGCACCTGGCCCAACCCGCCCTGGCAATTGCTGACCTGGATCAGCGCCGGTCTGATGGTGCTGCTGCCGCTGGTCTTCTATCCCTACTCCAAGACCCTCTTTCTCGGCCTGCACCTGTTGTTCCATCCCGTCGAGTCCGAGCGCGGGCCTCCGACCTGATCATTTTCGGCGCCACGGCTGCAGCACGGTATAGACCGCCACCGCCGTGATGCCGTCGCGGGCCGCCTCGAGCAGCCGGCGCCGAACCAGCCGAGCCAGGGCGTCCTGCACCGCCCGCTTGGACAGGCCGGTGTCGGCCGCGAGATCACGCAGGGGAACCTGCACGGTCGGCAAACCGGCCCCGTGGGTCAGTCGCCACAGCCGGAGGTACACCAGAAAGGCGGACGGCTGCCGATCGTGCCCGACCAGATCGGGCATCAGGGTATCGATGATATAGGGATCCAGCTCGATCACCGTCACGCCCGCTCCTGTGGCAGTCGATGCCATAGTAGAGGATTCAGCGGCGGAACGCCACCAGCGTGGTGCCCTGGATGTGGGAGAGGGGGAGGCGGCGTGCCAGCTGATTCAGGGCGCGGAATACGCCGGGACAGTCCGGCGAGTAGTCGTGCCAGAGCACCAGGCCACCGGGACGCACCATGGTCAGGGCTTTCGCCGAATCGCTGACGACGTAGGAATGGGCATGGGACCCATCGACGAAGACCACGTCGCACGCGCCCGCAAACGGGGTTTCGTCGAACTCCTTGCTGTCCCCGTAGAGCTGCACGATTCGTCCTTCCACCTCGGTACCGGTATACAGGTAGCGGGTGAACCGCGACTCTTCCCGGGCGTACGCTTCGGCCACGGGGTCGTCCCCCGACTCGGATCGGTAGGTATCCATGCGACCCGGCGGCAGGGTGAGGGTCGTTACGGTTCCACCCTGGGGCAGGTTCCTGGCCCAGAGATAGGCGGTCTTCCCGGTGCAGGTGCCGAACTCGAACAGGCGGCGGGCATCCTTGGCCAGCACCGCCAGAATCCAGGCCTCGGTGTCCGAGGTGCCTCCCGGTACCCGGATGGTACCCCGCCCAAGGTAGGTCACCTCGGCCGCACGGGTGGCGCCCAGCTCGTCGGGGTGGAACCGCGGATCGAGCTGCTCGACGCTCCGTTTGGGTATCGGCCACCGCCGCAGCAACCCGCGTTGCCGCAGCCGGGCCCGGAGCAGCAACCATTCGCGGGTTACCGCGGCCAGCCCGACGACGAGCAGCACCATCACTGCGACGAGGAGGGTCACGCCGGGCATCCGATACGACAATCAGCCACGAGGTTTTTCCGCCAGGGCGGCCGCGATCCGCTGGACGGTGTTCGCGTTCCGGAAGGTGGCGCGCTGTCCCAGCGCCTTTTCGAGGCGCACGTAGGAGACCGTGGATTCCAGCATCGGCACCCGGCACAGCCAATACAGCTCCTTGCGGTCGGCGTGGAATTCGTCGGAGTCGGTTCGGAAGGACCCTGCCGCCTTGCGCCCGGCCGCACCGAGCGTGGCCTGGAAGAATCCGACGAACACCCGGGTGCCGTCCCGGTCGGTTTCGCTGGACGGGAACGGCGCGAAGGCGGCGATCCGCAGCACCTCGGCCTCGGTCCGCACAAAGGTCGCGACCTCGTATCCCAGCGCCTTTTCCAGATGGACTCCGATTTTCGACTCGAGGGCCTGGACGTCGCGGGCGGCCGAATCGAAGACGACGTTGCCGCTGGCGATGAAGGTCCGCACGCCGGAGAAGCCCAGGGCCTCGAACAGGGTCCGCAGGCGGTCCATCTTCACCACGTGGCCACCCACGTTGATGCCCCGGAGGAACGCCACGTACCGGGTCACGTGGTCGGGCTCATGCCGGGGGCCTCTCCGCGGCGAGGGCCCGCTCGATCCGCCGGTCCGGTATCAGCCAGATGAGGGCCACCGTGACGTAGAGCAGCCCGGCCACCCATTGACGCCAGAACGAGGCCGCAATGGCAATCAGGTACACGATCGGGGACAGATTGCCCTTGAAATCCCGGCCGACCGCCCGCGCCAGCAGCGACTCCCTGCCCTGCATCCGAATGATGGTCCGGAGCAGAATCCAGTAGGCCACGCCCGCCATCAGCAGCACCACGCCGTACAGCGCTGTGGGGGCGGGGGCAAAATGATTCTCTCCCATCCAGCCGGTGACGAAGGGAACCAGGGAGAGCCAGAACAGGAGATGGAGATTGGCCCAGAGGATGGCGCCGTTCACCCGGGGCGCGACATGCATCATGTGGTGGTGGTTGTTCCAGTAGATCCCGAGATAGACGAAGCTGAGGACGTAGCTCAGGAACACCCAGAGCAGCGGGGCGAGCGAGGCGAACTCGGTGCCGTGGGGCACCTTGAGCTCCAGCACCATGATCGTGATGATGATGGCGATCACGCCATCGCTGAATGCTTCGAGCCGCTGATTGTCCATGCGCCAGAACCTACCGGCGGCGGGACCGGGGCGCCACGCCGAAGGCCTCGGTGTAGTCGGCCATCGCGGCCCGCACCACGCGCCGGGCGTGCGCCAGTCCGTAGATCTTTCCGATGGTCGCGTGCACCGGTTCGCCCGGCACCAGTTTATAGGTGAGGAAGTAGTGCTGGAGCCGCTCGACCAGCACCGGCGGAACGTCGCCGATGTCGCGCGCGGTCCCCCACACGTAGTCATTCTCCAGCACGGCGATGATCTTGTCGTCCGCCTCTCCGCCGTCGATCATCTGCAACCCCCCGATCACCCGCGCCCGGACCAGAATCTCGTTCCGCGCGATGGCGCGCTCACTGAGCACGCAGATATCCAGGGGATCACCGTCTCCCCGGGTGGCGCTCGGGGCGAGGCGACACACCCGCTCGGCGCAATAGGTCCGCGGCACGAAGCCGTAGAGGCTGGGGGGCTGGGACGAGCTGCGCTGCGGCCGGTCGATGCGCAGATATCCCGACGCCTTGTCCACTTCGTACTTCATGAGATCGAACGGGGTGATCTCGATGAACGCGTTGAGGACATCGGGAGGCTTGGGTCCGACCTCGAGCCCGTGCCAGGGATGGGGCCGGAACGGGCTGGCCTTCGACGCCGGGGTCATGGCGACGACATGGTGCGGCGAGGCGGCGCGAGCAGCGCCAGGGTGAGACAACCGGCCAGGAGGATGAGCTCGAGCTCGAAGCCACGCGGCGCAAAGAACCCGGCGTGGAGCTTCACCCCGAGAATCACCACCGCCATGTCCCCGACCAGCAGGAGCGCGGCCCACCGAGTGAAGACCCCTGCGAGAATCGCGAGGCCGCCGAGCAGCTCCACCGCGATCACGAGGATGGCGGAGAGGTGCGGCAGCGGAATACCCAGGCTCTCCATCATGCCGGTCGTACCGCCGATCCCCATGGAGAACAACTTGAGGCCCCCATGCATCAGAAACGCCAGCGCGATGACGAGCCGAAGCGGGAGGAGGCCGACGGTCTGGCTCGGCGTCGCGGAGAAGCGCATGACGAGGCTCCCTGGTGAATGCTGAATGGCCGTCGACGGTCACCGGTTGCGCTCTCAATGGTACTCGGCGCGGAGGCAATTGCCAGCCTGCTGCAACGGTCCGTCGGCCTCCGACTCGCCGGCTGGATCAGGGGTCCTCGCCTCGCGCGCTGAAGTAGTCGACCACCCGGGCATGAGCGCCCGTCCGGGTATAGACATCGGGCCGGGGGGAATCGATGACGCCCGCGATGACCTCGGCCACTTCCTCGACGCTCTGGGAATCCGGCAGCCGGGACGAATCGGGGCCACCGTGCAGCGCGTTCCGGCCGAAGTCGGTCCGCACCACGCCGGGCGAGACAAGCGTGAACAGAATGCCGGGGTGGGTCGACTGCACCTCGGTCCGGAAATTCTCGGTGAGCGCGTTGAGAAAGTGTTTCGAGCCGTTGTAGGCCGAACGGAAGGCCGGCAAGGGGACTCTCCCCAGCATCGACGAGATGTTCACCACCTGGCCGGTGCCCCGCTCCTTGAAATGGGGCAGGACTTCCTGGATGCCGTAGAGTGCGGTTTTGACGTTGAACAGGATCATCCCGTCGATGTCGTCGTCGGTCAGCTCCGATGGCACCCGGGTGATTCCCCGTCCGACATTGTTCACCCACACGTCGATTCGGCCGAACCGGGCCAGCGACTCCTGAACCACCCGGCGCACCTCGGAGCGCACCGTGGCATCGGCGACCATCGGATGCGCCCGACCCTCGCAGCGCGCCGCGACTTCCTCGAGGGCCTCCCGGCGCCGCGCGACCAGCCCGAGCCAGGCGCCCCGCTTCGCCAGCAGCTCGGCCAGGGCGGCGCCGATGCCGCCACTGGCGCCGGTGATCACCACGACCGTGTCCTGGATCACGACAGCCTCCCGGTGCGAATCCTTCGGCGCAAGCCGCCGGCCGGTTGCTACTGGTAGGTCACCCCGGGGTACAGCAGGCTCACCGCCCGGAGAAACAGCGGGTTGAAGACGGAGCCGAATACCTGCCAGGCCAGGAAGAGGCCGATCAGCCCGAGGCCCCGCATCCGCCACAAGGTCTGCATGTACTTTCGGCCGCTGTCTTCGCTCAGGAACAGGGGCACCACCGCGCTGCCATCCAGCGGAGGCACCGGCAGAAGATTGAAAGTGGCCAGCAGGAGGTTCATCGAGAACACCGCACCGACCAGAAACCCCACGCTGTCCAGCCACCCGCCGCCCACCGCCGCCGTGACGTGCCCGAAAGAAATGTGATCGGGAGCGAAGAGCACCCCGGTCATCTGGCCGATGCGGATCAGCAGGGCGGACGCCAGCATGAGCAGGAAGTTCGAGGTCGGCCCCGCCAGCGACATGAGGGCCGAGCGTTTGGGATACCGGAGGGCCCAGGCGGGGTCATAGGGTGCGCTGGCAAAGCCGATCGGCCATCCCGACGCGATCGCGGAGATGAGGGGAAGGATCACCATCCCGAGCGGCTCGCGGCGAATGTGGGGAAGCGGGTTGAGCGAGACCTGGCCGCCGTGAAAGGCGGTGGAGTCTCCCTGCCGATGCCCCGCCCAGGCGTGGGCCGCCTCATGCAACGTGGTCGAAAAGAGAAACACCACGTAATAGATCAACGCATCGGCCATCTTCGACATCGAATCAACGCTGGACGCGGGGGAGATACTACTGCACCCGCACTTGGGCAGACCCGCAATAATGCGGAAGGCTCGTCGCGCAGGCGACCACGACCATCACGCCGGCTCGGCGCGCGGTCAGGACTCCGGAATCGCTGATCGAGGCGGTCGCGTTGTCGAGCGAAAGCCAGGTCCAGCCGGGCGTCACCAGGTTGCTGCCGACCGCCTGAAATTCCACCGTCTGGCTGGGCGAAATCAGCGCCGAGTCCGGAGTCAGCGTGACGGCCGGTGCGGAGCCGGAGGACGGGGGAGCGACGACCGTGACCATCGCCGCTCCGCAGATGCCCGGCGCATTCGAGGCGCAGGCCCGGACCTGGACGGAACCGGGCTGGAGAGCCCGGAACACTCCGTCATCGGAGATGCTGCCGCGGGTATCGTCGGACAGGGACCACACCCAGCTGGCGACGCTGCTGCTGGAAACCGCCTGATAGCGCAGGGTGCCCAGGGGCGAGATCGCGGCGTCGTCCGGTCCAACCGAGACCGTGACCGGCAGGGACACCGGCGGCGGCGGCGGGGGCGCCGGCGCACCCGGATCACTGGCCTCACACGAGGCGGTCAGGGCAAGTGCGATGAGGGAGAGCCCCGCACGACGATACATGGCCGGGTCCGTAGTTGACTCCGGTACATTGCCGGCCCCTGGTCCCGGGGTCAAGGGGAAACCGGCTAGGGCCGGATACCCGGAGGAGTCGTGAGCGCCAGCTCGAACAGCGTGGACCAGTGCTTGCCCGTCACCAGCAGGTGACCGGTGTGCGGATCGACCGCGATCCCGTTCAGCACTTCATCGGCGGGCGAGCGCTCCTTGGCCTTCTCGGGAAGGGCGCTGAGATCGAGCACTTCGCGAATCACCCCGGTACCGGGGTCGATACGAACGATCCAGTCGCTCTGGTAGACATTGGCGAACAGCTCTCCTCCGGCATATTCGAGCTCGTTGAGCCTGGTGGCGGGCGCCCCGCCGGCAAACGTGACCGGGACGCGGCGCGTCACCTGGAAGGTGACGGGATCCAGGAAGCGGAGGGTGTCGCTTCCGTCGCTCATGATCAGGCTGTGTCCGTCGGTCGCGAGACCCCAGCCTTCGCCGTGGTACCGGAAGGAATCGACCTGCGCCAGCGTGCCGGCGTCATACACGTAGCCGATCTCCGACTTCCAGGTGAGCTGATAGAGCCGTCCACCCAGCAGGGCGAGTCCTTCCCCGAAGAAAGAGCTCTCCAGCGTTTTGGAATTTTTCACCCGGCCGGTGGCCAGGGTCACGGCGCGAACATCGGAATGGCCGTACAGCCCGGTGCTCTCGTACAACACCGAATCGGTGAACACCAGACCCTGGGTATACGCGGTGGGGTCGTGCGGATAGGTGTGAACGACCTGGTACTGCGCCGAGGCCGACGCCGCTTCGCGCGCGTGACAGCCGCCGGCCATCAGGGCGGCCCAGAGAAACATCGGCCGGAATGGCAACCGGATCCGCCTCATCGTCGGGGCCGTTGTTTCGCCGACACGGACTTGATGACGGTGTCGAACCTGCGGGTGCCAGGGAACGGCGGCGAGGCGCCGGCGATGGAGAGCCGGATGAACCGCTTGATATCGGGCCGGTCGAGATCGGAGGCGGCATCCAGCCGGATGTTGCGTACGCTGTTTCCGCTTCCGCGCAGCAGTTTCCTGGGATCCGGCAGCAGGGCGCCCTTCAGGAAGCAGATCGTCACCCAGCGGGGAAGCAGGACGAGCGAGAGCACCGCTTCGGAGGGTCGCTCCGTGGGACCGTAGCCGAAGACCAGCCCGATATAGTTGTCGTAGACGAACTCGACTCCCCCGGGAACAAGCTTCTTGACCCGGCTGCGTGCCGCTCTGCCGAAGCGGGCAATCTCAGGGGTGTATTTGGCCATGAAGGCGCGGATGTCCTTCTCGACGCCGGCCCTGGTTGGAGTATCTGCCACGGTCATGGAGTTTCTGCTGCCGGGATGAGGTGCACCGCGATGTCGCCGGAACCAAGCTAGCCCCTCCGCCGACCCGCGCCAGATGGACCCGCTCGCCTTCAGGCCGCTCCCAGGATCAGCCATACTCCCAGGATGCCGATCGCGATCCCGACGATTCGTCCAAAGGCCGCCGGCGACAGCCCGAAGAGAATCCGCTCGCCCACCAGGGTCCCCACGATCACGCCGACGGCGGCGATCCCGATCGGACGCCACAGGGACAGCAGCTCGGGCCCCGCGCGCCACAGATAGACCGGCGCCCGAGCCAGGTCGACCATGAGGCCGGTCGCGGTCGCCGTCGCCACGAACGCCGCCGGATCGAGGCCGAAGGCGGAGAGCGCGGCGGAGCGAAGCCCGCCCTGATTGCCGGCAAGCCCGCCGAAGAAACCCGAGCCGATTCCCAGGAACCCGACCAGGACGCCTCGCGGATGCCAGCGCCGGGACCATCCCGAGAGCTGCGCCAGCGCGGTCAGCAGCAGAAGCGCTCCCAGAATCCTGGTCAGCGTCGAGACCCCGATCCGGGTAAACAGAAGCGCGCCCAGCAGTCCACCCGCGGCGCTCAGCAGACCAAACCGGAGCAGAACCGATCGGTCGATGCTGGCGCGAAGCCGCCAGCAACGCAATGCGGTAGCGGCCGCATGCGGAATCATGACCGCGGCCACGGCGACGCCGGTTCCCAGCCGGGCCGCCAGCAGGGGCGTGAGCAGGCTGCCGATGCCGAATCCCACTACGGACGCCGTCGCGCCGGACAGCACCGCGGCGAGGAGCAACCCGGCATCGAACCAGCTCACCGGGGATCGGCGCCCAGGAGCGTCGCAAGCTCGGGCTCGATGGCGGCCGGCTTGATTCTGGGTCCGTAGCGATGCCGGACCAGGCCGTTCCGATCCACCAGAAATTTGGTGAAGTTCCACTTGATCGCGCGGGTGCCCAGGATCCCAGGGCGGTGCGACGTGAGGTACCGGAAGAGCGGATGGGCCGCCGGGCCCTTGACGTCGACCTTCGCGAACAGGGGGAAGCTGACGCCGTAGTTCGCCAGGCAGAAATCCAGAATGGCGGCCTCCTCCTCCGGCTCCTGGCCGCCGAACTGGTTGCAGGGAAAGCCCAGAATCGTGAACCCGCGGGCGCGATGCTGCCGGTAGAGGAGCTCCAGCCCCGCGTACTGCGGGGTGAAGCCGCAGGCACTCGCGACATTCACGACGAGACAGACGTCGCCCCGGTATGTGTCCAGCGCGATCGTCTCACCTGTTATCGTGCGGGCCGTATACGCGTAGATGCCGGCCTCGGCAGACGGGGCTGGCATCAATTCCTCGACTCGGTGTAACAGTGCCACGCCACCCCTGACATGGCGGCGATCACGCCCTCGCGCGCCGTCTCGTCGGCCCGGGAGTCGGCGACGAACACCGCGATCGCCAGGTGGCGGCCGTCTGGCAGGGTAATGAGGCCGATGTCATTCGTCGCCCGGGTCAGCCCCCCGCTGGTGCGGTCGGTCCCGGTCTTGTGCGCCACCGTGGTGCCGGCCGGTAACCCGCCCTTGAGGCGCGCGGCGCCGATACCGGTTTGGGTCAGCCAGCCGAGCAGGAGCGCCCGGCTCCGCGCGGAGAGGCCCCGGCCGTTCTGGAGAGCGCGTAGCAGCGCGACGGCTCCGGCGGGCGTCGACCAGTTCCGATACTGCACCATCGAATCCCGCGCCATCGCCTTCTCGGTTGCGACGATGTGCATAGCCTTGACCCCGAGGGACCGCACGAAGGCGGTGACCGCGCTGGCGGGAACCAGTCTCAATAACACGTCCGATGCGGTGCCATCGCTCTCGACGATGGCCCCGGCGAGGAGCTCGCGGAGTGACAGCGTGACCCCGCCATGGGGGTATTTCTCCCGGATCGGGCTGTGCACCGGGGCGATGTCGGCGGAGTCGATCGCGACCGGCTGATCCAGGCGGAGGAGACCCCGGTCGACCCGGGCGAGGACCCCCATCGCGATCGGAAGCTTGTAGACGCTCTGCATCGGGAACCGCTCGGTGCCCCGCACCGACACCACCTCGCCGGTCTCGAGCACCATCGCCGCGACTCCGATGCGTCCGTCGACGCTCCGGGACAGGGAATCGAGGCTCGCGTGTATCCTCCCCGCCGGGCACGTTCCACCGGCGAGCAGCCCGGCGATGGCCAGAATGATCATCATGCGGAGCGCGCCCCGACCAGGCGGCCGACATCGACCACCATCACCCGATCGGTCTGCCGGTCCGGGCCGACGAGGAAATCCGTGGATCCGACGTCGGAAAAGCCGTTCTTGGCGTAGAAGGCGATCGCACGGGGATTCGCTTCCCACACGCCGAGCCAGAGGGTCTGGCCGCCAAGCGAGGCGGCGGTCTCGGCGACGCGAGCCATCAAGCGGGACGCGATCCCGCGACCGTGCCAGGGCCGGTCCACATAAAATCGCGCCAGCTCGACCGGCGCCGGTCCGGTGACACACGGTGGAGGCGGATGGTGGCGGACCTGGGCGTAACCCGCCAGCTCGCCGGCGGCGTCCACCAGCAGCGTGCGGCAACCCGGATCGGAGAGCTCCCGCAGCTGCTGTTCCGCCCCGTAGGCGGCGGAGACATGCTGCGCCAGGTGGGCCGGGTCGTTGGCGGCGCCGAAGGTCTCCTCGAAGGTCCGCGCTGCGAAACGCGCCAGCGCCGGCGCGTCTGCCGGGATGCCGAGTCGGATCGGAAAGGCCGTCATGGGGCGCGGGTTATGGGCGGCGCCGGGCCGGCGCCGGGCCTACCGGATCCCTTGCCGAGCACCCAGGTCGTCATGCTCCGCTGGCCGTGTACCACCGTCGTCTTCAGCGGATCGGCGAGCACCGCACCCAGCGAGGCCGCCGCACCGGCCAGCAGCGACTCGTCGACCAGGTAGCGGGTCGAGCCGTCGGGGAGCACAAAGCGCCGCTCTCCGACCTGCCGAAGCCGGCCTTCGAGCCCGACCGTCGAAGCCAGCCGGGCAAAGAACAATCCCCCCGAACGCAACACCCGCCAGGCACTCCTCAGCATGGCCTGGAAATGGGAGTCATCCCGCGCGAAGTGGAGGACGGCGCTGCAGATCACCACGTCGGCGTGGTCGTCGGGGAACGTCATGGCCTCCACGGACTCGGTCCGGAAGTTCTCGCGCGGGAGCCCGGGGGCCAGCCGGCCGGCCAGTACTCGCACCGCGTCGATCGCGGCGGCATCCTCGTCCACGCCGCACACGTCGTATCCGGCTCGCAGCAGGTACACCAGGTTCCTGCCGGTGCCGCACCCGGCATCCAGCACCCGCATGCCCGGACGGATCCGGCCGCGCAGCAGCTGGTCGAAGAGATAGATATCGATCCCGCCGAATTCCGCGGCGAGATCGGCCGGACCCGGTGCATCCCCGGACGCAGGCACTACCCGAGCAGCGTCGCCTGCAGGGTCATGGGAACCGTCAGCGCCTTCGAGATGATGCAGTTGGCCTTGGCATCCTCGGCGAGCCGCTGGAATTCGGCCTGGATTTGTCCCGGAACCTTCCCGCGGGTCACCAGGTCGATACCGGTAAGGGCAAATCCCTCTCCCACTTTATCGAGATGCACCATGGCGGTGGTCTCGAGACTCGCGGGGGGATGGCCGGCCGTGGTCAGCAACATCGACAGGGCCATCGTAAAGCATCCGGCGAGGGCCGCGCCGAGCAGCTCTTCGGGGTTGGTCCCGGGAGCGCTTTCGAAACGGGTGCCGAACGAATAAGGCCCGTCGAAGGCCCCGCTGCCCAGTCGGATAGTACCTCGGCCCTCACGCAGGTTGCCTTCCCACCGCGCGTCGGCTTTTCGATCGATCATCGGAATCGTGCCTCGAGTTCAGGGTGATTCGGTCCGGGACGGCGCATCAAAACGGCCGCCTGCCCCGGAAACCGATGGTGTGGCGGCGCCGGCGGTATGATTGAGGACCGCCAGCGACACCTTCTTTCAGGAGACCCCCATGATCCTCTCCCGTGGAGCAGCTCTCGCCGCCGTGCTCTCCTTCTTCGCCGGCGCCGGGGTCATGTGGGCCCGGCAGCAGGCCGGGCAACCGACTCGTCGAGAGCCGCAGTTCGAGAATGAGCATCTGCGGGTCTGGAAGTCGGTCATCATGCCGAAACAACCCCTGACACTGCACCGGCACGATCATGGCCGCGCCCTGATCGCCCTGACCGGCGGCACGCTGAAGGTGGTCGATTCCACCGGAACGACCCTGCACACCTACCACTGGGAAAGCGGCAAGGCCTACTGGCTGGACGCCGACCCGCCCGGCCAGATGCACGCCGACGTCAACGACACCTCACATCCCATCGAGGTGATCGTCGTCGAGCTCCGGACCGACCGGTAGGGGTGCTCCGGGGGGATACCATTTCAGCGCTCCGGACGGGCAGCGGCCGATTTGTGCCTCCACGTCCTGGTGCGACGCCGCCTCGGGCCGGATCCACCGCTTGCGGCCGACATCGAAGACCGCCGGAAGACCCCGAACACATTTCCCCGAATGGATACAGAGCGACGGCTCGAACGTGACCGTGATCTCGGGCGTTTCGTAGACTTGCAGGCGCTTGGCCATGGCTCCTCCTTCACGATGTCTCCGGTCAGGGAGACGCCGCGAGCGCGTAATCGAATTCGTAATAATGGTTGCCGTTCGTGATCGTGATCGACATGGTGCCCGTGAGGCCGGTCAGGTCGCCGGTGCCGGAGTCGGGAACCACGGTGATGGAGAGTTGTGGCGCCCCGCGGTTCATGGTCGCGCTGTGCTGCAGCACGAAGCTCCCGTTGCGTCCATGCAGGGTTCCGGTGACCCGCTCGATCGCCACATAGCCGGCGGATCCCTTCACCGGCGTTCCCGCGGCCAGCATCTCGCCCTTGCTGGTGGCCTCGAGGTCACCGTGCAGCTGTTTGTCGATCGACATCCTCGCCAGCGGCGATCCCTCGGTCGTATCCGAGGTCGGTAACTGGCTGAGCTTGACTTCGAAGGCGCCTCGGGCCTGAATCGTCACGCGTCACTCCAATTCCCTGGGAAGCCTATTCCGTGGCCGGCTTGCTTTCGGGGGCCGGCGAGTCATTCGAGATATCGACGACGCAGCGCCATTGCCCATCGGGCTCCCGGCGCCAGATCGTGACGCCGCGCCCCGGCAGCGTGATCGGGGCGCCGGTCGGGCCGGGCTCGGTCGTCTCGTTGGTGGCCCGCATATAGGCCAGCTGGCCGTCCGGCGAGAAGGAAACTTTGCTCGAAACCCAGTGAATATGAAAGCCCGGGATCGCGAGACTGCTGGTGACGAAGGCGCGAATAGCGGCCTTTCCCTCCACGATGGGTTGTCCCTGGAGAATCACGACCGCGTCATCCGCCCAGTAGGACACGATCTTGTCGACGTCCTTCCCCGCCGCCGCGGCGTCGGCCCATTCGGCGTCGCGCCGGAGCAGTCGGTCCGCCTCGGCGGCCGAATCGAACCGGGCGGCCGAACACCCGATCATGCAGATGAGCGTGGAACCGATCAGGAAATGACTCGAATGTGACACGATGCCGGGCCTCCATGAGGTGAGGGTTGGGAGCAGCCTGGAAGCTACCTCGTTACGAGGTGGAATCCGCGTCGCCGCGGTAGGGGGACGAAAATGACGGAATCCACCGCCCCACCTGCCCGGTATACCGGCGGTACGAGTCTCCAAACTCCCGGCGCAGGGTCGGCTCCTC
>DASYPZ010000088.1:0-21023 GCA_036006105.1 Gemmatimonadales bacterium
CCGCTCGATGTGGTGTCCACCTCCATGACGATCAACGGTCCGGCCGCCATTTTGTTTTGCTTCTATGTCGCGGCGGCGGAGAAACAGGGCGTCGACATCCGGAAGCTCCAGGGCACGGTCCAGAACGACATCCTGAAGGAATACATGGCCCAGCACGCCTGGGTGTATCCGCCCGAGCCGGCGCTCAAGATCATCGTGGACATGTTCGAGTGGGCCGCCGAGCACACCCCCCGCTGGAATACCATTTCCATCTCCGGCTACCACATTCGGGAGGCCGGGGCGACGGCGGTGCAGGAGCTGGCCTTCACCCTGGCAAACGGATTTTCGTACGTCGAGCACGGACTGGCCCGAGGGCTCGCGGTCGATGCTTTCGCGCCCAGGCTCTCGTTCTTCTGGGACGTGCATAACGACTTCTTCGAAGAGATCGCGAAGATGCGCGCGGCACGACGGATCTGGGCCCGCCACCTGAAGGAGCGCTACGGAGCCCGCGCCGAGGCGAGCTGGAAGATGCGCTTCCACTGCCAGACCGCCGGGGTGACGCTCACCGCGCAGCAGCCGATGAACAACATCGTCCGCGTCGCCTACCAGGCGCTGGCTGCGGTGCTGGGCGGAACCCAGTCGCTGCACACCAATGCGCTCGATGAGACCCTGGCGCTCCCCACCGAAGAGTCGGTACGGATCGCGCTCCGGACTCAGCAGATCCTGTCCGCCGAGACCGGCGTGCCCAACGTGGCGGATCCGCTGGGCGGCTCCTACTACGTCGAAGCCCTGACCGACCGGATGGAACGGGAGGCCGAAGCGCTCTTTGTCGAAATCGACGGACAGGGTGGTGTGGTCCCGGCAATCGAATCCGGCTGGTTCCAGCGCCAGATCGCCCGCAGCGCGGCGCGGTTCCAGGACGAGCTGGAACAGGGCCGGCGGGTCGTGGTCGGCGTGAACGAGTTCGTCGAGGAAGACGCCGGCCCGCCGGACATCCTCCGGATTGGGGAGGAGGCCGATCGGAGTCAGCGCGCCCGCATGGCCGAGCTGCGGGCGACCCGCGACGCCGCCCGCGTGGAGCGGGCGCTCGAGGCGCTGCACGGCGCCGCCGCCTCCGAGCAGAACGTGATTCCCGCGATGCTCGACTGCGCGCGCGCCTACTGTACGCTGTACGAGATCCGCGAAGTGCTCGAGCGCGTCTACGGCGCGTACCGCGAGCCGGTGTTTTTCTAGGAGCGGCGCATGGCTTCCCAGTCCCTGACCGATGTCCGCCGCCAGCTCCAGCGGCTGCTCCGCCTTCCCTCGGGACGGTACTGGATCACGTCCTGTTATCTGAAGGTCGAGCCTCGGGATCGGAGCAGAGGCAAATATCTCATCAAGCTCAAGAACCGTATCAAGGAAGTCGTAGAGGCGCTCCCTGCCGAAGGATTGAGCCGGGCCGAGACCGAACAGGTGGTCGCGGATCTGAACCGCCTGCAGACCACGCTGCAGGATCCCGACGCGCTGCCCGCCGCGCGCGGGCTGGCGGTCTTCGTCTGTAAACCGCTGAATCTGTTCGAAATCATTCCGCTGCCCAGGGTGTATCGGTCCCGGCTGCTGGTGGACCGCACGGCGCTGGTCCGCGAGCTGGTGGCTCTGGAAGACGAAGTCGGCCGGCTCCTGGCGGCGGTTCTGGACAAGACCGGCGCGTCGATCTACGAAGTCACGGCGTTCGAGACCAGGAAGATCGCCGATGTGGAGGCGGAGAGCCGGAAATCGGGGCGCTACCACCCCGATCGCGGCGCACCGGGCGTGGGAGAGCATGGATTCCACAACCGGCTGCGGCACGAGCGGCAGCAGGTGCTGGACGTGGTCGCGGGGCGCCTCTTCGAAATCGACCGCAAGGAGCCGGTGCGGGGCATGGTGCTGGCCTCCGCCGGGAGCGAGGCCGACGCCCTGCGGATGTTTCTGCACCCCTATGTTGCCGGCAAGGTGATGGGCACGGCCCGGCTGGGCCGGAAGGGCGCCTCGCTCTCCGCGGTGGCCTCGGCGGTGCTCGACGTCCGGGAAGCCTTCGAACGCAAGCTGGAGCGGCATCTGGTGGCCGAAATGCTGCTGGGGCAGGGATCCGGCTGGGCGGTCAACGGTATTTCCGAGACCCTCGAGGCTCTCTCCAAGGGCCAGGTGCGAACCCTGCTGGTGCGGGCCGACGCGAGCGTGCCGGGCTTCCATTGTTCCGCGAGCGGGCGGCTATCCCTCAACGCCAGGGACTGTCGCGGCCTCGGGAACGCGGTACCGGCCCCCGACATCATCGACGACGCCATCGAAGAGGCGCTGCGTCAGCGGATCGATCTCGATGTCGTCTTCGAGCCGGATGCGGCGGATACGATCAACGGTCTCGCCGCGCTGCTCAGGTTTCGCTGAGGATTCCAAGGAGCTCCATGCATCGCACCAACGCTCGGCCCATACGCGTGCTGGTCGCCAAACCCGGCCTGGACGGACACGATCGCGGCGCCAAGGTCGTCGCGGCCGCGCTGCGCGACGCCGGCATGGAAGTCATCTACACCGGGCTCCACCAGACGCCCGAGATGATCGCCACGGCGGCGGTGCAGGAGGACGTGGATGTGGTCGGCTTGTCGATTCTCTCGGGCGCCCACATGACGCTCTTCCCCCGGGTCAAGACACTGCTCGACGAGCAGGGCCGCGGCGATATCCTGCTGACGGGAGGCGGGATCATTCCACGCGAGGACATCGACGCTCTGGCGCAGCGCGGGGTCGGAAAGCTCTTCGGTCCCGGCACCCCGACGACCGACCTCATCGACTACATCACGACCTGGGCGGCGGAACACCTTGAGCGCTGAGGGTACTGCCACCCGACCCTCCCGGCTTCGGGAGCTCACGGTCGAGTACCGCGCCCTCGCCGCCAAGCTGCGGGAAGGCGGCGGCCCGGCGCGGGTCGCCCGAATGCATGAGCAGGGCAAGCTCTCGCCGCGGGAACGGGTGACGGCGCTGCTCGACCCGGGCGCGCCCTGGCTCGAGATCGGCCTCCTGATCGCCCACGACCGGTACGATGGACAGGCGCCGGCCGCGGGCGTGATCACCGGCGTCGGTGTGGTCGCCGGGCGCGAGGTCGTGGTGGTCGCCAACGACGCCACCGTGAAGGCCGGCGCCTGGTGGCCCGAGACCATTCCCAAGATGCTGCGGGCCCAGGAAATCGCGATGCGGCAGCGCATCCCGATCATTTATCTGGTCGACAGCGCGGGGGTGAATCTTCCCTATCAGGGCGGCGTCTTCCCCGGCCAGTACGGCGCCGCCCGGCTCTTCTACTACAACGTCGTCATGCGGCGATACCTCAACGTCCCCCAGATCGCCGCCGTGATGGGCAGCTGCGTGGCGGGAGGCGCCTATCTGCCCGCACTGTCGGACGTGATCTTCATGGTCGAGGGAACCAGCTTCATGGGTCTGGGCGGCCCCAATCTGGTGAAGGGCGCCACCGGGCAGACCGTCGACGGAGAGACGCTGGGCGGCGCCCGGACCCATACCCAGATCAGCGGCGTCGCCCACTACCGCGCCGCCACCGATGCCGCCTGCCTGGTCGCTATTCGAGAGTATGTCGAACGGCTGCCGGCGCTGGACGGCATCCGGCACCACATGGTACCGGCGATCCCCCCGGCGCGGCCGGGTACCGACCTCTACGAGATCCTGCCCCAGGATCACCGCATGTCCTACGACATGCACCAGGTGCTCGCCTGCCTGCTGGACGGAGGCAAGCTCGACGAGTTTCAGCCCGATTCGGCCGGGGAGATCCTCTGCGGCCATGGCCGGATCGAAGGCTGGCCCGTGGCGGTGATTGCCAACCAGCGCGGCGTGATGAAGGCCCGGCCTGGAGAACGGCCCCATTTCGGGGGCATCGTCTATACCGAGAGCGCCGAGAAGGCGGCGTATTTCATCGAGAACGCCAGCCGGGAGCGGATCCCGCTGCTCTTTGTCCAGGACGTGAGCGGATTCATGGTGGGGCCCGAAGCGGAGCATTCCGGTATCATCCGGGCCGGGGCGCGATTCGTCGAAGCCATGGCCGCCGCCGTGGTGCCGAAGCTCGTGCTCACGGTCAATCACGCCTCGGGGGCCGGATACTACGCGATGGCGGGCCAGGGCTTCGATCCCGATTTCATTCTCAGCTGGCCCACCGGACGCATGGGCGTCATGGAAGGCGAGTCGGCCATCATGGCGGTGCACGGAACCGAAATCGACAAGGCCAAGCGGGAAAAGCGGGAGCTGTCCGCGGAGACGGCGGCGGGAATCGAGCGGATGCGGGGTGACTACGAGCGCGACCTCGATGCCAGGCACGCCGCGGCGCGGGGTCACGTCGATGCGATCGTCATTCCGGACGAGACCCGGGACCTGCTCGCCTTCCTGCTTCGCGCCACCTCGCGGTATGCCGGCCCGCATCTGGGCCCGTTCGTTCTTCCGCCGCTCGATGCTGTTTCCTCGCGCTGAGCGAGCCGGTCTCGGCTCGTTGCTGGCCGGCGTCCTTGCCACGGCCGCCTGCGCCGGCGGCCCCGCGGTCGCGCCCCATGGCCCGGTTCCCCTGCCGCAACGCCCTGCCGTGGAGACCGAGCCCCCGGACACCGTCCCCCTGACCGTCAATCCGCCGCCATCGCTGCGTCAGCCGGCGGCTCCCGCCGAGCTGGCCCGGGCGAAGGGCTGGATGCCGCTCGCGGCCACCGGAGTCCCCCAGTTTCTGACGGCCCATCCGGCCTGGGATGGACGCGGGGTACTGATCGGCATCCTCGACAGCGGCATCGATGCCGGCGCCGCGGGGCTGGATTCCACCACGACCGGGCGGCCCAAGCTGATCGACCTGCGAGACTTTTCCGGTGAGGGGAAGCTGCCGCTGCATCCGGTCACGCCGGCGGGGGACTCGATCCTCGTGGCCGGCAAGATCCTGCGCGGCTTCGGCCGGGTTCGGGCGCTCGCGGCCAGCGGGCCCTGGTACGCCGGAGTGTTCTACGAGCGTCTCCTGGGCGACTCGGTCGCCTCCGACGTGAACGACAACGCGAGCGATGGAGACTCGCTGGTGGTAGTGGTCGCTCGCGCCAGCGACGGATGGGTTCTGTTCGCCGACACCGACGGCAACGGATCGCTGAGCGGAGAGCGCCCGGTGCATGACTACGGTGTGGCGCGCGAAACATTCGGCTGGCACCAGGCCGGGCAGCCGACCCCGCTCACCCTCGCCGTGAACTTCTCGGACTCCCCATCCGGCCCGCTGCTGGATCTCTTCTTCGACACCAGCGCGCACGGTACCCACGTCGCCGGCATCGCGGCGGGGTACGGAATCGGCGGCGCCGCCGGACTCGACGGGGTGGCGCCGGGCGCGCAGCTCCTCGGCCTCAAAATCGCCCGCAATGATTTCGGGGGGATCTCGACCACGGGGAGCATGCTGGCCGCGGTGGACTACGCCATCAAGTTCGCCGCCCGTCGCTCCCTGCCGCTGGTGCTCAACATGAGCTTCGGCGTCGGAAACGAGCGAGAAGGCACCGCGCGGCTCGATGCGCTGATCGATTCCGTCCTCTCCGCGCACCCCGAAGTGGTATTCGTCACTTCGGCCGGCAACGACGGACCGGCGCTGTCCACGATGGGATTTCCCGGCTCGGCACGACGCCCGATCACGGTCGGGGCCACCGAGCCCTGGGCCCTCTCGGCCGGGGCGGCCAGCGGAGGACGCCCGGCGCCCGATGTGGTGCTGTTCTTCAGCGCCCGGGGCGGCGAGATGGGCAAGCCCGATCTCGTTGCGCCGGGAATCGCCTATTCCACGGTGCCTCGGTGGAACATGGGTGACGAGTTCAAGGGCGGCACCAGCATGGCCTCGCCCCATGTGGCTGGGCTGGCCGCGCTGCTGGTTTCGGCCGCGCTGGAACAGAAACGCACCGTCACCGCCTTCGACCTCCGACGTGCCCTCACCGGCAGCGCCTCCGCGCTCTCGGGGGAAGGCCCGGTCGATGAGGGCGCCGGCGTGCCGAACATCGAGAGTGCCTGGGAGATTCTCCGGGCGCCGGCACCCGCCGCGGAATTCGACGTCGAGTTCCTGGGGCAGCGGGGAGCCACCGCCGCCTACCGGATCAACCCTCCGTCGTCGGATACGCTGTTGCAATTCCGGGTGACCCGGCGGTCGGCCCGGCCCGGCCCGATCGAGCTGACGCTGGCCAGTACGGCGTCGTGGCTGACGGGGCCCTCGACCGTCCGCTTGGATGGGCCGGTCGACACCATCACGCTGAGACAGCACCCACCCCGGGCGCCCGGGGCCTACTCCGCCGCGGTCCGGGCCACCGCCGCGGGCTCTCGCGGCCCGCTGTTCAGCCTGGTGAGCACGGTCGCGATCCCCGCCAGCACCAAGGTGACCGCCGTGCGTATGTCGGGGACTCTGGAAGCCGGCCACACACGGCGAGTCTTCTTTGCCGCGGATTCGGGCCGGCCCTTCCGGGTGCGTACCGCGACCGCCTCGGCTCGAGAGCACCTGATTTCCACCTTGCACCAGCCGGGGGGTGTGCCGTTTCTCGGAGAGAACGGCATTCCCGGCAGCGCCGACACGCTGGCCGCGGTCTACGACATGGACGGACGGGACGCGGTTGGCGGCCTCTATGAGACCGACGCGGTTGCAGCGAGTGACCGGCCGGTCACCGCGACCATTCAGATCGACCCATCTCCGGTCGGCATCGTGCTCGGTCGCGGCCCGGCGGACTCGTTCGCCGTCACCATGAAATCGTTCGCCGATTCGGCGGTGTCAGGGCGACTGGATATCGGACTGCTGGGGGGCGAGAGCCGGTTCGACGTGTCCGCCGTCGGGAGCGACGATGTCACCCTCCCGTTTACGCTGCCCGGGTGGGCTCGGAGAGTGGTCCTGGACCTGGAGCTGGATCCGGTGCAGTGGTCCCGCTTCACCGATTTCGGGTTCGCGCTGCGGGATGCCCAGGGACGAATCCTGGGTAAGGGACCGGCAAACTATGCCCATGCGAGATTCACCGCCGAGGTGCCCGCCGGGACTCCGGACCAGCGGGCGGCGATCGTGCTCGCCCCGGCCTTCGCCGATTCGGGAAGTCGCGAGCGGTGGGCCGCTCGGGTCACGATCCGCCTGGAGGCGGAGCGCCCGACCGCCCTGGTCACCGATGGCGGAGACGAGTTCAAGCTCGCTCCGGGCGCCAGCAAGGCTCATCGTGGCCGGCTGGGCGACCTGCCCATGACCCTCCCCGCCGGCTTTGTGCCCCTCGTCGTGCTGTTCGTGGAAAGCGGCGGGATCTCCTGGCAATGGGAACTCCCGGTGGGGACCCCCGGCACTCCCGGAAAGCCCTGAGCCGGCGGAAAAATCCCCCGGGCGCGCGAATCGGGTTGGACCGCATCGTTCCTCGCGTCCCACCTTTCCCCGATGCAGGATGCTCCCCTGGCGCCGGCGCGCGCCCGTCTTCGCCATCACTTCGGATACGATGACTTCCGGCCGCTGCAGACCCGGGTCGTAGAGGCGCTGGAAGCGGGCAGGGATGTGCTGGCCGTGCTGCCCACCGGTGCCGGCAAGTCCATCTGCTTTCAGGTGCCCGCCTTGCTCCGCCGGGACCCCACGCTGGTCATCTCGCCTTTGATCTCGCTCATGCAGGATCAGGTGGCCGCGGCGGTCGCGCGGGGTATTCCCGCGGCGGCGCTGAACAGCACGCTGACCCCGCGGGCGCAGCGCGAGCTGCTGGATCAGGTTGGCCGTGGTGAGGTCCGCCTGTTGTATACCTCCCCCGAACGCCTGGGCCGGCTGGCGGCAGACCTCTCCGAGCGGAATCTCCGGCCGGCGCTTCTGGCCGTCGACGAGGCGCACTGCATCAGCGAATGGGGCGCGGATTTTCGTCCGGCCTACCGCACCATGCGCAGGATGCGCTCCCTGCTGGGCTGGCCCCAGGTCATCGCGCTGACCGGAAGCGCCACGCCCGCCGTCCGCCGCGACGTAACGCTGGCGCTCGGACTGGGTCGAGGACGAGACGTGAAGCTGGTACTGGGCTCCTTCGATCGGCGGAACCTCTGGTTCGGGGTTGCGAGGGTCCGGAGCGAGCCGGAGCGGCTCCGCGCGCTGCTCGCCGTGCTCACCAGCCAGGACGCGCTGGCTATCGTTTACGCCCCCACTCGCAACCTGGTGGAGGAACTGGCGCGGGTGCTCGGCAACGCCGGTTTCCGCGCCGCGCCGTATCACGCGGGACTCAACACCCAGACGAGGCGGGAGGTGCTGACCCGGTTTCTGACCGATGGGCTGGGCGTGGTTGTGGCGACGTGTGCCTTCGGCATGGGCATCGACAAACCCAATGTTCGGCTGGTGGTGCACTGGACCCTCCCACCCACTCCGGAGGCCTACTATCAGGAAGCCGGACGCGCCGGTCGGGATGGTGGACTGGCCCGATGCATTCTCCTCTATCGGGCTGGTGACGGGTCTCTCCCGCGGCGCCAGCTCGACGTGACGTTCCCCCCGGAGAAGCTCGCGGAGCAGGTCTGGAAGGGTGAGAAGGATGCGTCACGGCTTCCCGGAAACCTGCGCGCCTCCCTGGAACGCCTCCAGCGTGAGCTCCGTCCCGGCCGCCGGGACATCGACTGGGGCCCGGTCCGGCAACGGCGCCGGCAGGCGGAGGAGCGGATCGGGGTGATGGAGCAGTACGCCCGGAGCGCGCACTGTCGCCGGGCCACTCTGATCGGATACTTCGGGGAGACTATCGTCCGGTGCGCCGGCTGCGACGTGTGTTCCGGACACTCCCCTGCTGCGTTACCGGAGCCCGAAGCGGACCGGCGGCTCGCCCGGCTTCGTGCGGCGCTCGGGCATGCCCACGCCCCCTGGGGCGGTTGTCTGCTGGAACCGGAAATCCTGAGGCGGCTGGCGCATCGCCCGCCGGAAAGCGAGTCGGAGCTGGCAGCGGTGGAGGGAGTGGGGAGGGTCATCGCCCGGCGCTACAGCCAGACCATTCTCCAGGCGCTCGAAACCTCCCCGTCGTGATGACTGACGAGGTGGTCGGCCTTCGCTCAGCTCTCGATCAACGCAACCGCCGGGTGAGCCAGTCCACGATCTCCTGCAGGACTTCGGGTCGGATCGAGATGACCGTGAGGCTGGAATAGCCTGCGGGATTGCCGTCGGGATCGGGAAGGAAGAGGTGATTGGTCGCGGGATAGACCCGCAACGTCACATCCTTGTTGCCTCCGTCCCGAAACGCCTTCTCCAGCACCGGCGCCTGATCCGCGGTTACCTGGCGGTCGGTGGCACCCTGAAGAATGAGGACCGGGCTACGGACCTTCGCCGCGGTAGCGATGGGATCATGGGTCAGAAAGAATCCCATCCATCCCTTGGTGGTCGCAAGGGAATCGAGGCTCCGCAGCGCCACCCGCATCAGGGAGTCCCGGGCGCCGGGTGTCAGGTTCGGTGCCTGATCGATCCCGAAGCGGTTCTGGTACTCCAGGATTTGCCGCCCGGTATAGCCGGGGCCGGCGAGCAGCACGATGCCCTTGAGGCTGGAATCGGTGGCGGCGACCATCGGCGCGATCATTCCGCCCTCGCTATGTCCCACCAGCGCGAGCCGGTTGCCGTCGATGTCGGAGCGGGCGCGGAGAAACGCCAGGCCGGCCCGAATGTCATCGGCAAAGTCCTGACTCGTCGCGGTCGTGAACACCCCTTCTGATTCGCCGAAGCCCCGATCGTCCATGCGCAGCACCGCGATGCCCTGCCTGCCCAGCGCGTCGGCCACTTCCCGAAACGGACGATAGCCCTTGACCGGCGGGATGGCCTCGTCGCGGTCCTCGGGGCCGGACCCGGTAATCGTGATCACGGCCGGCACCCGTCCACTGACGCCCTGGGGCAGGGTCAAGGTCCCCGCCAGGGTGTGCCCCATCGGCGTCGGTACCCGTACGCTGACCGCGGTGTACGGCGCTCCGGCCGGGGCAGAATAATCCGGCTTGGCGGTCATGAAGGCGATTGCCGCCATGCCGTCGATGACCTCGAGGCGCAGCGACTGCGCCGGGACGACTCCGCCCCGGATGGTGCCGTCGGCCGCAATGGCCAGGTGGGTCGGCACGCCGCCGAGGGTAAACACCACCGAGTCGGATCCCCGTCGCACCATGGTGCCCGTGACGGTGGCCCCACCGATCATCGTGAACATCGGAAGACTCAGACTGTCGCCCTTCATGGCCAGGCCCCGCCGCATGGCTTGCTCCACCAGGCCGAACGACGGGTTCATATACGGGATGGCCCCGGCTTTCGTCCCGATCCGTTGCTGCGTGGCGGCGGGGCTGGTGACGCTGATGAATACGCTGTCGCCGGTGAAGGCGAGATGCGCGGTCTGGCGGGCCGGCGCGGTGGGCAGATCGGTGCCAAACCGCACCTCGTTCTCCAAGCTGACGATCCGCTCGTCGGGGCTCAGTGTCGCGACATAGTGCCACCGCTGATTTCCGCCCCGGAAGAGCAGCTCTCCCTCCAGCCGTCCCGGCGAGCGGGTGATCCGCTCCACCGAGACGGTGTCCTTGCCGGCGGCGAGCACGAAGGTGCGGACCGAGCCCTGGGCCCGAAGCAGGCTGATCGCCCCGGCGGCCACGGCAAGCACCGCCACACCGGTTGTCACGCGCAGTAGTCTCGGCATGGAGGAAGTATATATCTCGTTGCTATATTTCGGCATGGACGATTCACTCTATTTTTCCGAGCAGCACCATCAGGTAAGAGACATGGTGCGCGAGTTTGCCCGCGACAACGTCGCGCCGGTGGCGCGCGAACTCGATCGCACCTGCGAGTTTCCCTGGGAGAACATCCGCAAAATGGGGGAGCTGGGCCTCTTGGGGGTCCCCTGGCCGGAGGAGCTGGGCGGGGCGGGGATGGACCAGATCTCCTACTACGTCACCATCCACGAGATGGCCAAGGTCGACGCGTCGCACGGCCTCACCATCAGCGCCCACACCAATCTTGGCACGTCGCCCCTGGTGGACTTCGGAACCGATGCGCAGCGCAAGAAGTACGTGCCGCTGCTCGCGTCGGGGCGGGTCATGGGCGGGTTCGGCCTGACCGAGCCGGGGGCCGGGAGCGATGCCGGAGGCACCGCCACCACGGCCGTGGACAAGGGAGACCATTTTGTCCTGAACGGCGCCAAGAGTCTCATCACCCATGCGGGGGTGGGAGAAATCTTTTCGGTGACCGCACGCACCGATCCGGGCGACGGGCATCGAGGCATCACCAGCCTCATCGTCACCAAGGATACGGTGGACATTGCGGCGTGCCGGAGTGCCGGCGTCGGGCACGAGGACAGCCTGCCCAAGATCGCCGGCGTGAGCGCCGGGAAGAAGGAAGAGAAGATGGGGTGGCGGGCCAGTGATACCCGCTCCCTCCATTTCCAGGATGCGATCATCCCGAAAGAGAATGTGCTCGGCAAGCGGGGCGAGGGATTCGTGCAATTCCTCAAGACCCTCGACGGTGGGCGGATCGGGATCGCCGCGCTCTCGCTCGGAATCGCCGAGGGCGCCTATGACGCCGCGCGGGAATATGCCGGCACCAGGAAGCAGTTCGGGCGCCACATCGGAAGCTTCCAGGCCATTCATTTCATGCTGGCCGACATGGCGACCGAAATCGAAGCCGGTACCCACCTCTTGTACACCGCCGCGAGACTCAAACAGGCCGGTCGTCCGTTCAAGAAGGAAGCGGCCATGGCCAAGCTGTACTGCTCCGAGCTGGCCATGCGGGTCACCACCAAGGCCGTCCAGATATTCGGGGGGTACGGTTACACGGCGGAGTATCCGGTCGAACGGATGATGCGGGACGCCAAGGTCTGCGAGATCGGTGAAGGCACCAGCGAAATCCAGCGTATCGTCATTGCTCGGCAAATCCTCGGGAGCGTCGTGGATGGCTGAAAACCGGCATCGCCGGTAGGCTCCCCCTGGGTACGCCCCTGGCCCGTGGGAGACACGGACCTGACCCGCCGGCGCCCCGAAAGTGCCCGCCTCAGTTGCTGTAGTGCACACCACGCCTTAGACTTAGGTCGTGCGGCTTCGACTGGTTGTTTCAGTGCGTTCTGGGGCAGGAGGGGCGTCCAGCCCCTTCCGTCCGGCCGCAGCCTTGTGGGTACTCTTCTTGGGCTTTATTCGGACCGTGTTCGCCTCGAAGGCCTTTCAGGTTTCAGGACCGCCCGGACCCACCGGCGGCCGTCCGACGTTTCCGGCAGGAACCGGCCTCAATGCGCCGGCACCTGCCCGAGCGCGCTGGCGGCCGGGTGTTCGTTTGGGGCGTTCTCCTTCGATGACTCGGCGCCCCAGGCGGCGTCCAGTCGGTTCGGCGCGCGTCGGACAGCCCAACATCCTCATGACGACCGGCGGGCCCAGGCGACTGCTTCAGGGAGTCCCGAGCGGTGCTCGCCCGGTCAGGGAATGGTGGCGTGAAGCGGGAAATCTTGATCAACGGGGGCCAGCGCGAAACGCGAGTGGCCATCCTCGAGGACGATCGGCTCGTCGAACTGCTGGTTGACCGCGCCGATCAACGGCGCATGGTCGGGGACATTTATCTGGGCCGCGTGGACGCGGTCCTGCCCGGCATCCAGGCGGCCTTCGTAGACATCGGCCAGGAAAAGAGCGCGTTCCTCCACGCCTCCGACCTGCTCGAGCCGGATGAGGACGAGGAGCCGGATCCCGACGACGAGGAGCAGCCCGACGAAACCGCGGCCATCGGAGCCGAGGCATCCGAGGCGACGCCTGAAGCCGAGGAAGGCCCTCCTCCACAGCGGAATCGCCGGAGTGGACCGCACCGCCAGGAAGCCCGGCAGCGGGAAGTCTCGCCTCGCCGGCAGGTCCCCGACATCGCCGAGATCCTGAAAAAGGGCCAGACCCTCCCGGTCCAGGTCACCAAGGAACCCATCAGCACGAAGGGCTGTCGCGTCACGGCCCAGATTTCCCTGCCGGGCCGTTTCCTGGTCTACATGCCGTACGCCTCCAGGGTCGGCGTCAGTCGCAAGATCGAGAGCCGGGAGCAGCGGTCCAAGCTCCGGGAAATGGTCACTCGCCTCCTGCCCGAGGACTCCGGAGGGGTCATTGTCCGGACTGTGGCGGAAGGGGTGACCGAGGATCACTTCAAACGGGAAATCGACGCGCTGCTCAATCAGTGGCGCAAGATCAAGCGGAAGCAGCTCTACGTGCGCAAGGCGCCGGCCTTGCTGCAGCGCGAGGCCTCCCTCACCCGGGGTCTGATTCGCGACGTATTCAGCGACAAGGTGGACGCCTTGTACGTCGACTCCAAGGAGATTCATCACGAGGTGGAGCAGTATCTCGATGGGGTGGATCCGGAATTGATGGGGCGGGTGCACCTCTATGAGGACCCGCTCCCGCTGTTCGACAAATTCGATATCGAAACCGAGATCAAGTCGCTGTTCCGGGCCCGGGTGGACTTGCCCACCGGCGGCTCCCTGGTGATTCAGCCCACCGAGGCCCTGGTCTCCATCGATGTGAACACCGGCCGCTACACCGGCAAGAAAGACCCCGAGAAGACGATCCTCCGCACCAACCTCGAAGCGGCTCGCGAAGTCGCCCGCCAGCTTCGACTCCGGGATCTGGGCGGAATCATCGTCTGCGACTTCATCGACATGGAGACCAAGGGCAACCGGGACCGGGTCCTGCAGGAACTCCGTGCCCATCTGACCCGCGACCGGGCACGGACCAAGGCGCTGGCGGTGTCGGACCTGGGGCTCGTGGAGATGACCCGGCAACGGGTTCGGGCGTCCCTGTACGCCTCGATGACCACCGACTGCCCGACCTGCAGCGGCTCGGGTCGCGTCTTCCGCCCCGAGGTGGTGACCCGGCGGCTGGAGCGTTCACTCAAACGGGTAGGACACGAAAGACGGGAGAAATCGCTCTCGGTTCGCATCCACCCCGAGGTCGCACTGTACCTGCTCGAGGAGGAGCCGAAACTCCTCACCGGCCTGGCCCGGAGCACCGGAATCGAGCTGGACATTCGCGATGACCCGATGATGCACCTGGACGAGTTCCGCCTCATGAGCCGGCCGGCCGGGCGGGATGTGACCGAACAGTACGCGGTGGCTTGAGGTCGAAGGGGACCCAGCTCACTTGCCCCAACCGACTATGCCAGCTAGAGTTACAGGTCCATACCTCAAGTGGATCCGCATGAGACTACCCTCGTGACCCAGCGATCCTCGGCCGGGGCCTCCCCAACGTCGCGATGACGGGCGCCGACGCGCACCGCACGGCTGGGGATCAGACCACGCCGGGTCTCGAGCTCTCCGTGGTGATCCCAGCCTTCAACGACGTCGACAATCTCGATCCCCTGCTTCGGAGTCTCGAGGCGGTCCTGGTTCCCCTCCGGATCCCGTACGAAATCATCATTGTGGACGACGGCAGCTCGGACGGCACCTGGAAGGCCCTCACCGCCGCGACGCGTCACGATCCCCGGATCGTCGGCCTCGGCCTTTCCCGAAATTTCGGGCATCAAGGGGCCTTGCTCGCGGGGCTCTCCCGCGCCCGGGGCAGGGCGGTCATCAGCATGGACGCCGACCTTCAGCACCCACCCGACGTGATTCCGAGGCTGCTGGACGCCTGGCATCAGGGCGCCCAGGTCGTCCGGACCATCCGGCGTGACGCCGGGATCGCGTCCCCGTTCAAACGATTCTCCTCCCGCAATTTCTATCGGGTCTTCGCGTTTCTGACCGGCATTCCAATGGCCGGGGGGATGTCCGACTTTCGCCTGCTGGACCGTCGGGTGCTCGATGAGCTGCTGCAGTTGAAGAACCGCGACCTCTTCCTCCGCGGCAGCGTCGAGTGGCTGGGATATCGCACCGTGACGCTCGAGTTTGACGTCGCGGCCCGTCACGCCGGGGTGTCGAAGTACACCCTCGGGCGCATGACCCGCTTTGCGGTGGGTGCGGTTATTTCCTTCTCCTCCAAGCCGCTGAAGATCGGAATCTGGATCGGGCTCTGTACCAGCCTGCTCGCCCTCGGCGAGATCGGTTATGCCTTCGTTCAGTACCTGCGGGGCGAGACGGTGCCCGGATGGGCGTCCTTGACCGCGGTCATGTCGTTCTTGTTCGGGGTGCTCTTCCTGGTCCTCGGCGTCATCGGGGCATATATCGGGCGTATTCACGACATCCTCCAGAACCGGCCGCCGTTCGTGATCGCCGAGACCACCGAGGGGGCGGATGGCGGCTGAGTCGCTCGATTCCTCCGCGGAATCGCTCGGGGCGGTGACGTGGCTCCTGCTGTTTGGGGCCATGCTGTGCGCGCTGGCGCTCCATCTGGCCGCACCGATGTTCTCGTACTACGGCGAGCCCGATTCCGTGGCGCTGGTGAGCGACGCCCTCCTCTGGGTCCGCGGAGGCATCCGCACCAATCTCATTTCCGAATACCGGTACTACACGAGCCCGGGCTATATCTGGCTCATCACCCGGTTGTTACCCGACGCTGCTGGCGACATCCGGTCGGTCGGCACGGCCCTCAACCGGATCAATCTGGCCGCGTCGATCGCAATCCTGATCCCGGTGTTCCTGCTGGGACGGCGTTTGGCCGGCGAGAAGGCGGGACTGATCGCCGCGGCGCTCTTTTCGTTCGTGCCCGCCGTTTTTCAAGGCGGCCTGTACGGGTTTCCCACCCTGTTGGCTGAATTCTTCCTGCTCTGGGCGATCTGGGGCTACGATCGCTGGCTCACGAGTCCGCGGGCCTGGGGTCGGGACGTGTGGCTGCTCGGCCTCGTCTGCGCCGGACTGACGGTCACCGCACTGCTCAAAGCGGATGTCTACCTTGGCGCCGTCGCCTTGTGGGGACTGCTGATCTTTCGCCGCCGGTTCACCCAGGCCAACGTGGCCCTGCTGCTGGTCCTCGGTATCATCCCGGTCCTGGTGTTGTACGGAATCGCCAACAGCCTGCTGGTACAGTCAGCCAGCTCGGTCCAATACGCCGCCGAATGGGATACCAAGTTCCCACTGGAATTTCGGGCCCCGCTCAACGCGACGCATTGCCTGCAGATCCTGAAAAGCATGGGAGTGTTGACCGTCCCGGTGTTCCTCATCGGCATGGCGTGGCTCGCCATGCGGCGGAGATGGGGCCTGGTATCCCTGCTCGTCCTGTGGGCGGCGGCCCCCATCGCGTTCTGGTTCTTCCGGGCCGGCGATAGCGCGCGCCACCATTTCGCGGCCTCGGTTCCGGTCGTCTTCGGCGTTGCGATCCTGGTCGCGGGGCTGCCCTGGCGGGATGTCACCCGGGCCGCGGCCATCGGAGCGCTCATCGCGGTGAACTACTTTGCCTTCGCGCCGACACCCAATACCCTGACGACCAGCGGTCGGCTGATCGGAAGCGGGCGGCAGCTCGCCACTTCGGTGGGCACCTATGATCGCGTCGGACACGAGTATGCCGACCTGGCTCTGCCGCGCCAGGTTTACGTGGGCAGCTGGCACCGGATATGGTATGTGAGGAATGAGGTGCTGGGCCGGGGCGACAGTATCACGGCCTATCGGGCGACGACCCGGCACGGGCTTCCGGCGATCGATGTCGAGTATCTTCGGGAGCGGTTGCCCCTCGAATCGATCATGGTCGCCTCGAACGGCAAGTCCCCGGAGATCCTGAGGGCCGCGGCGAATGAATACATCCGGCAGGGCTTCCGGGTGTTCACGAGTGAATTCGACTCGACGCTCGGGCATCCCGTGCCAGTCGCGTCATACCGCCTGGTGGAGTACCGGACGCCCGGATCCCCATTACCCTGACCCTCCGGGGGGTCAGGGCACCCCGCTCGGGGGTCACCCATGCGACGGTTCTCCCGTTGTCTTGCCTCAACCGAGCCCCCCAGCTATACTTACGGGCTCTGACTCAAGCGGATTGGCGAGACATGTACGCGATTTTCCGGGCCCAGGGGAAGCAGTTCAAAGCCGAGACGGGCAAGACCGTCCGGTTGCCCCGCATGGAGGCCGAAGCGGGCTCGACTGTCACGTTCGATGAGGTGCTCCTCGCCTCGGACGGCGACACCATTACGGCCGGTACCCCTATGATCAAAGGCGCCAGCGTGACCGCCGAGGTCATTGGGTACGCCAAGGGTGAGAAGATCTACGTCTTCCGATTCAAGCGCCGCAAGAACGTTCGGCGCAAGACCGGGCACCGGGCCAAGTTCACGGATGTTCGGATCACCGACGTGAAGGTCGGGTAAAGCCATGGCACATAAAAAGGGCGTCGGCTCCTCCAAGAACGGCCGGACCAGCAACCCGCAATACCTTGGAGTGAAGCACTTCGGCGGCGAGCGCGTCATCGCGGGGAACATCATCGTTCGTCAGCGGGGCACCAAGTTCCACGCCGGCAAGAACGTCAAGCGTGCCAATGACGACACCCTCTTCGCGACCGCGGCGGGCGTCGTGAAATTCGAGTGGAAGGACAAGGGACGCCAGAAGATTTCGGTGTACCCGGAGGCGGCCGCTTCATAGCAGTGTAGCGGGTTGGAGGCAGGGAGCGGGGAGTGCCATACGGCGCTCCCCTTTTTCGTTCCACCATCTCCTGCTCCCTCTCGCCTGCCTCCTACTCCCTTGGTCTCTGTACATATTGAAACATTCACCGTCGTCACCCCGTTGTGAGGCCGGCACACCACACGGAGGAATCGGGCATATGAGTGGAATCTTCGATCGGCTGAACGCCGAGATCGACCAGATCGGCGATCGCGTGCGCACCGCGTTCGAATCGAGCAAACTGCATCTTGACCGGAGCCGGCTCGTCGGGCTTCGGAGCAAAGCCGCCTACAAGCTTGGCATGCTGGTCTACAAGAAGGAACGCGGTGCGGAGGCCAACCAGGCGGAAATCGACGCCATCATGGCGCAGATGGACGATATTGCCGCGAAGATCGCCAAGCTCGATCGCGAGCTCGACGATGTTCACGGCGAGACGGTCAGCGTGGATGAGCAGCCCGCGCCACCGGCGGAAACTGCCGAGGCGGAGATAAAGACACCGTACTAGGAGCGAAGATTGAGGATCGAGGATTGAGGAGAGCCTTTCCCCTCACGCCTCGATCCTCAATCCTGATCCCTAGTTCGGCGGCAGTTTGCGGTACTTGTCCCGGAGCTCGGTTTCCCGGGTCCGGAGCGACGTCTCGACCCCCCTGATGTAGACCTTCTCCGCCGCGCTGGAGAACTCGAACGGATCGCCCGACCAGACCACCAGATTGGCCACTTTCCCCCGCTCCAGGGTGCCATAGTCGGACAGGCCGAAGGCGGTCGCCGGATTCTGGGTGATCGCCTTGAGCGCGTCGTCCCAGCTCATGCCGTTGCGCACGGCGTTGCCCGCGGCGTACCGCAGGTTGCGCTCCCCTCCGGGATCTCCCTGGGCGATGATGACTTCCACCCCTCCTTCCCGCAGCAGCGTCCCGTTGTCCAGCCTGGCCCCCAGCCCGTCGAAGCTCGGGATATCGCGGTTCGGCTCGATGATGACCGGCACCGCCGCCGCAGCAAGCTCCTTCGCCATCTGCCAGCCCTCGACGGCGCCGTAGATCACGATGTGGAGCTTGAACTCCTGCTTGAGCCGCAAGGCGTTCGCCATGTCGATTCTGCGGTTGGCCACGATCGCGAGGGGCTCTTCGCCGCGGAGCATCGGCAGTAGCGCCTCGAGCTCGCCGGCGGGGGCCGAGAGGGGCTGGATGTTCCCCTTGAGGAACTCGGGGCGCCGTCGGGCGTACTCCTGGGCGTCGTTGAAGAGACGCCGAACGCGGCTCATGGTGCCGGCCCGGCTGCCGCCTCCGGCTCCCTTGCTGTTATCGGAGAGGTCGAGCACCAGGGCCGCGTTCTTCTTCACGAGCATGTCGTCCATGCGGTCGCCGGCAAAGTTCACCGCGGGAACCTGACCCGGAAAGAACGCCCCGCCGGGGAGCAGCAGTCCCCCGGTAATGCCGCCGGTTCGGGCGATCGGAACCGTAAGGGCCGCGGGATCGATCCCTTCGGCCGGGTTGAACGACGGGTTCACTTCTCCCTGGACCCCGCCTTCCTGCTGGCCGTTGAGCCCGGCGATTCCGAGGCCGGCATTGGCATTGGCATGGATCAGTCCCGGCGTGATCCACTTGCCGGTCGCATCGACCCTCGTTGCGCCGGCCGGCACCGGCACATTCGCGCCGATCGCCTTGATCCGGCCGGCCTCGATGACGATCGTCGCGTTCACCAGCTTCGGGCCCGATACCGGGTATACCGTGCCGCCCGTAATGGCGATGGTCTGAGCAGGCAGCGGGACAGCCGGCACCGCGAGCCCGAAGACCAGCGCGGCGCGGCTCACCAATCGGAGGGTGTTCATCGTCCCACCCCCGGCGCCGTCTGGCCGATGTTGAAGTCGGTCTTGTACTGGTGTTTGAGGTCGAGGCGATCGAACACCAGCCATCCTTCATTCCAGACCTTCTCGGCTTTGGAATAGACCGAGAAGGGATCGCCCGACCAGAGCACGATGTCGGCCATCTTCCCGCTCTCCAGGGTGCCGGTCCATTGATCGATGCCGAGCACCCAGGCGGGATTGGCCGTGATCCACCGGAAGGCCTGGTCCCGGGTGAGCGGAATGCCCGCCCTGACGCCGGCGTAGTACGCCTTGGCCATGTCCTGATTCATGCGCTGGATGCCGTTGGGGTCGTCGGTATGAATGACCGCCCGTGCGCCGGCCTGGGTCAGCAGCGCGGCATTCTCCAGGATTTCGTCGAACGCCTCCATCTTGAATCCGCCCCAATCAGACCACACCGACGCCGCGGTGCCGTTCGCGGCCAGGAGATCGGCGATCTTGTAGCCCTCGATGGCGTGGTGAAACGACCGGATCGTGAACCCGAACTCCTTGGCCAGATCGAGCATCTGGGCCATCTCGTCCGCGCGGTAGCAATGATTCTGGACCGAGATATGGCCCCGCAGCACTTCCGCGAGGGTCTCGTTGCGGAGGTCGCGGGCCGGCGGATCTCCCTTCCGGTCCTTGAGCCATTTGTCCCAGCGCTCCCGGTACTGCTCCGCCGCGATGAACGCGGCCCGGTAGCCGGCCATGTTACCCATGCGGGTCGACGGCCCCCGGTTCTGGTAGACGCGCTTGGGGTTTTCCCCGCACGCCATCTTCACTCCGTACGGCGCTCCCGGGAATTTCATGTCCTGGACGGTGCGGGCGGGTACTAGCCGGACCGTCGCCGAGCGACCCCCGATCAGGTTGGCCGAGCCGGGCAGGACCTGCATGACGGTCACCCCGCCGGCAATGGCCAGAGGAATCTGCGGATCTTGCGGCCAGATCGAGTGCTCCGCCCACACCTCGGCGGTGACCGGGTTGGTCGCTTCGTTGCCGTCGCTTTCGGCCTGGGTCCCCGGAGCGGCATACACACCCAGGTGACTGTGGGTGTCGACGATACCGGGTGTCACGAATTTCCCGGTCCCGTCGATGATCTGCGCGTCCGCGGGCGGCTGGACGCCGGCGCCCAGGGTCACAATCCGTCCGTCCCGGAACAGGATCGAGGCGTTGGCGATCTCCTGTCCGGCCGCGGTGATGAGGGTCGCGTTGCGAATGACCACCGGCGGGTTCGGGCGCCGCCGATAGGTCGAGAGATACTGCGGCCGGTCGAAGCTCAGTGTGTCGGAGCTCGCTGCCGGAGCGGCGGACGCGGCCGGCGGGGCAGGGGCCGGCGCGGGCGCCGTGACGGGAGCCTGTGCCCGCGCGGGGGCGCACGCGCCCAGGGTGATCAGGGAAGCTGCTCGAACGAACCCTCGATGCATCGGGAGCTCCTTTGGAATGATCTCAGCTACGGGACACGGACAAAGTCCACCGGTGCGCCAGCAATCGCGATCTTGAGCAGCAGATGAGGCGCGGCGGTGCTGACCCAGAATGTGAGCGTCGCCGGCGGGCCGGTGAGCTCGGTACGGTACGCTTCGATCCCCGCGCCGCCCACGGTGACTGTTTCGGTTCCGGAAACCTGAAGCGTCCACGGCTTGATCTCGGCCTGGCCGGCGCTGAGCACGTTGATGGTCCACTTGGCGCCGGGCTTCCACCGGAGCGCGGGCAGCAAGGCCTGGACGGCGTTGTCATCCAGGGTGCCCTCGGTCACCACCGTATCG
>DASYPZ010000089.1:0-10316 GCA_036006105.1 Gemmatimonadales bacterium
CGGGTGTCGCGTCCCTTCTGATGCCCGATCACCATCACCGAGGTGCCGCCGATCCGGGCCCAGCCGCCCACGATCGCCAGGTCGTCGCGGTAGAGCCGGTCTCCGTGCAGCTCCACGAAGTCGGTGAAGATGGTGCCGAGGTAGTCCTGGGTGTACGGGCGCTTGGGGTGGCGGGCCACGCTCACCCGCTGCATCGGCGTGAGGCTGCGGTAGATGTCTTCACGCAGGCTGTCGAGCTTGGCCTGCAGGGTCGTGAGCTCACCCGCCACGTCGATCTCCCGCTCTTCGCCCACCCGCTTCAGCTCGTCGATCTGCCGCTCCAGCTCCAGCAGCGGTTTTTCGAAGTCGAGGGTGTAGGAGTTGGCCATTGGTTACCCCACCTTGACGTAGCGAACGGCATCGGCGCCGAGGAGACTACGGAGGGATTGTACCACATCTTCGACCGGCTCGATCTTGAGGCCCCGGGCCCGAAGCCGGACCGCCTCACCATTGCCGTCGGACCACTCAATATAGACCGGCGCGACCCCCGGGCGGCCGGCGCACACCGCGACGGCCGAGCGCAGCAGATCGGGCTCCGGCGCCCCGGGGGCCGCCCAGCGCAGCGCGATTCCCACGGCCCCGGAGCGGCGGAGCTCCGTGAGGGGTCGCGCGGTCTCGACCACGAAGGGCGCGCGGTCCTCGCCCCGGTCCCGCATGCTGTAGCCTCCGGTGAGCAGGAGCGCCGCATCGTCGACGATCACCTGGTTGAGCCGGGCCCAGCTCTCCGGGAACACGATCGCTTCGGAAGTCCCGTGGAAGTCCTCCAGCACGATCCGGGCGTACTCCTTCCCGGATTTCTTGGAAATCTGGCGCTTGACCGCGGTCACCACCACGGCGACGGTCACCGGGTGCTCGCTCCACTCGTGCAGCGTCGCCGTGGTCCGGGTGCCGAAGAGCTCGACCTCGGGCCGGAACGGCTCCAGCGGATGGCCGGAGATGAAGAAGCCGATCACCTCTTTCTCCCGGACCAGCCGGTCGGCCTCGGGCCAGTCGGGGACATCGGGGAGCGTGACGGTCCGGGGCCGCGACGCCTGCTCCTCGCCGAAGAGCGATTCCTGGCCCGCCTCCCGCTCCTGCTGCTTGAGCTGGGCCTCGGCCAGGACACCGTCCAGCGCGGCGGTGAGCTGGCTCCGGTACCCGCCCAGGGAATCGCAGGCCCCCGCCGACACCAGCGATTCGAGCACCCGTTTGTTGCAGAGCCGGAGGTCGATGCGGTCCACCAGCTCGCCCAGGTTTCCGAAGGGGGCCGGGGTCCGGCCCGCGATGATCGAATCGATCGCGCCCCGGCCCACGTTGCGAATGGCGCCCAGCCCGAACCGGATGCGACGGTCTCCCACCACGGTGAACTTGAATCCCGATTCGTTCACGTCGGGCGGCAGGACCTCGAGACCCAGCTCGCGGGCTTCGTTGATGTACTGCACCACCTTGTCGGTGCTGCCGATTTCCGAGGAGAGCAGCGCCGCCATGAATTCGGCGGGATGGTGGGTCTTGAGCCAGGCCGTCTGATAGGACAGCACCGAGTAGGCCACCGAATGGGACTTGTTGAACCCGTAGCGGCCGAAGGTTTCCAGCTGGGCCGAGATGTCGGTGGCGAGCTTCTTGTCGATGCCCAGCGCCACGGCGCGCTCGACGAAACGCGACAGCTCCTTCCGGATGAGCTCCGAGTCCTTCTTGCCCACCGCCTTGCGCAGCACGTCGGCTTCGGCGAGGGAGAAGCCGGCCAGGACGTTGGCGATGCGCATCACCTGTTCCTGGTAGGTGATGACGCCGTAGGTCGGCTCCAGGATCTCCTGGAGCGACGGGTGCGGGTAGCTGACCGCTTCCTGGCCCAGCTTCCGCCGGATGAACACGGTGTGCATGCCGGCGTCGAGCGGACCGGGGCGCATCAGCGCGGTGGTCGCGACCATGTCGTCGAAGCGGTCGCATTTCATCGCGCGCAGGATGTCGGTCGCCAGCGCCGATTCGAACTGGAAGATCCCGGCGGTGCGCCCCTGGCGGAGCAGCTCGTAGACCGCGGGGTCGTCGAGGGGCAGCGTGGCCATGTCGGGCCGGCTCCCGGTCCGCTCGGCGATCATGCCCACCGCGTCGTGGATGACCGTCAGGGTCTTGAGTCCCAGCAGGTCCATCTTCAGCATGCCGACCTGCTCGAGCGCGCCCATCTCGAACTGGGTGATGATGGACAGCTCGCCGTCGGCGGCCTGGCCCGCGCCCTTGGTGGGTGCGGTGCAGACCGGCACGTATTCCGAGAGCGGGCCCGGCGCGATCACGATGCCCGCCGCGTGCACCGACGCGTGCCGTGAGATCCCCTCGATGCGGGCGCTCAGGTCCACCATGCGCTGATAGACCGGGGCGGTCTTCACCAGGTCGCGCAGCTCGTCGACCTTCTTCATCGCTTCGGGGATGGTGAGGCTGTAGGCCGGCCCCGACGGAATGAGCTTGGTGATCTTGTCGGCCTCACCGGGCGGCACCTTGAGCACCCGCGCGACGTCCTTGAGCGCCGCACGCGCCTTCATGGTGCCGAAGGTGATGATCTGGCCCACGCTGTCCCGGCCGTAGCGCTCCCGGACGTACTCGATCACTTCGCCGCGGCGCTCGAAACAGAAATCGACGTCGATGTCGGGCATCGAGACGCGTTCCGGATTGAGAAACCGCTCGAACAGCAGATCGAACCGCAGGGGATCGACGTCGGTGATTCGGAGCGCGTACGCCACCAGCGACCCCGCCGCGGAACCGCGTCCCGGACCGACCGGGATGCCGCGGTCCCGCGCCGCGCGAATGAAGTCCTCGACGATGAGGAAATAACCCGCGTAGCCGGCCGTCGTGATGACCGAGAGCTCGTATTCCAGCCGGTCGCCGACCTCCCTGGAGAGGGTCTCGCCGTACCGGGCCTTGGCGCCCGCGGTGGCGAGGTCGCGGAGCAGGGTGTTCTCGTCCTGGTATTCCGCCGGCAGCGGGAAACTGGGCACGAAATAGCGCTTCTCGAAGTCGAGCTCGCAGAGCTCCGCGACCCGCGCGGTGTTCTCGATCGTCTCGGGATGCTCGGGGAAGAGCGCCCGCATTTCCTTCTCGCTCTTGACGTACGACTCCTGGCCGGTGAACCGGAACCGCTTGGGATCGTCCAGATCCGACCCGGTGCCGATGGCCAGCAGGACATCGTGGGCCTCGGCATCCTCGCGGCGGAGATAGTGGGCATCGTTGGTGGCCACCACCCCGATGCCGAGCTCCCGGCCCAGCCGGAGCATCCCCTCGGTGACCACCCGCTCCTCGGCGATGCCGTGATCCTGGATTTCCAGCCAGAACCCGTCCGGGCCGAACTGGCGCGAGAACCACTGCGCCGAGGCCTTGGCGTCCTCGTAGCGCCCGGCTCGCAAGGCATGCGCGACCTCGCCGGAGAGGCAGGCCGCCAGGCACACCAGCCCCTCCGAATAGCGGGCCAGCACTTCCTTGTCGATCCGGGGCCGCCGGTAGAATCCTTCGGTATAGCCGATCGAAGAGAGCCGGATCAGATTGCGATAGCCGGTCTTGTTCCGCGCCAGGAGGACCAGGTGGCTGTAGTGGGCCGGGGCATCGGAGGGCTTCTGGGACGAGCGCCGGTCTCCGTAGGCCAGGTAGGCCTCGAATCCCAGAATGGGACGGAGCTTCCTGGCCTTGGCTTCGGCGTGGAAGCTCCAGGCGGCGTGCAGGTTCCCGTGATCGGTGACCGCCAGACTGTCCATTCCCAGCTTCTGTACGTGCCCCACCAGATCCGAGATCCGGTTCGCTCCATCGAGGAGCGAGTACTCGCTATGGGTATGGAGGTGAACGAAGGCCATTCTCTCGGTGGGTCTCCGTGCTGCCAAGCGGTGCGGCGAACGTCTATGTGTGACGCTGGCGAGGAGTCCCCGCCGCGATCGAATTGGGAAGCTACCGGCGACCGGGACGATTGTCAAAACTCATTGTCATGCCTTAACTTGCGTCATCTCAATCGCAATTCTCAAGGGCCTAATCTCCACATGCATTCTCTTCTGAGGAAGCTCGCGCTGCCCGGAGTCCTGGTTGTCATCGGTGCCTGCGGTGGAGGTCCGGTCGCGCCGCCCAGTCCCGGCACCCTGCCGACGCCCAGTGTGGCCTGCGCATCCGTGGCGACGACCCAGCTCACCGTAGGTCAGCACCTCATAGTGGACCCCTCGACGACCTCGGGGTGTCTCCGGGTCCCGGCGTCGGGGCCTGGGGGTGCCCAGTACCTGGTTGTGCTCGGGTCGACTTCGGGGGTCAAGAGCAGCAGCGGAGTCCAGGGGCCGTATCTGCTTCGGGCCAGCAATCCGGGCGGGGTGGTGGCCGCGCCGACGCTGGCTCCGCCCGCCTCGTCAGGGAACGTCTCAGCGCCCCGGCCGTCCGCCGCCGCGCAGTTCGACGCCACGCTGCGCGGCCGCGAGCAGGAGCTGCTGGCCCAGCCGGGCGCCCGCATCTTCTCGAGCGCTCCCCCGATCACCACTCCTCCGGTGGTCGGTGAAGTCAAGGATTTTCATGTGTGCGCCAATCTCGCCTGTACGACCTTCGGCACGGTGACGGCCACCCTCAAGTTCGTGGGGACCCATGCGGCCGTCTACCTCGACAACACCGTGCCCACGAACGATCCGCTGCGGGATTCCGATCTCGCCGAGCTGGGCACCGCGTTCGATACCTATCATTATCCAATCGACACCACGGCCTTCGGACGCGAATCGGACATCGACGGGAACGGGGTGGTCGACATCCTGATGACCGACGCGGTGAACAGCCTCACCCCGGACTGCGCCGACGGCAGGGTCTTGGGCTTCTTCTTCGGGAGTGATCTCCTCAATACCCCCAATTCGAACCACGGCGAGATCTTCTACACCCTGGTGCCGGCTCCCCAGGCGGGCAACTGTAACGCCATCTCCCGCCGGACCGCCGTCGACAACGTCAAGCCGACGCTGATTCATGAGTTCCAGCACATGATCAGCTTCAATCAGCACAGCATTGTGCGCGCCGGTAACAGCGAGGAGGTCTGGCTGAACGAAGCGCTCTCCCACTTTGCCGAAGAGCTGGGCGGACGATTGATTCCCGATGCGGAGTGTACCCCGGCATTTCCGTCCTGCCGGAGTCAGTACACCAGCGGGGACATCTTCAACGCCTACGACTATCTGACCAACACCGAGGCCGATTTCGTCGTCTTCCCCACCAGCTCCACCGGCACCCTCCCGGAGCGCGGGGCGGCCTGGCTGTTCCTGCGCTGGACGCTGGACCAGTTCGCGGCCCCCGATCCGAGCTTCCGGGGCACCGACATGACCCGAGCCCTGGTCGGCACCACGCTGACCGGTGCCGCCAACCTCGCGGCGGTGACCGGCAGCACGATGGCCACGATGACGCCGGAGTGGATGATGGCCATCTATCTCGATGACGGTCCCGATCTTCCCGCGGAGCCGACCGGCCGGCTCAGCTACAAGAGCTGGGGACTCCGGACCATCTGGACCGACCCCCGCAACGTCCAGTTCTTTCCGGCCGGTTTTCCGCTGAACCCGGATGTGATCGGGGGGAGCTATTCGCACGCCGGCACGCTCAAGGCCGGCTCGGGGCGGCATTTCCTGATCTCGCAACCGGCGCAAGGCGCGGCGGTCGATCTGCAGGTGCTGAAGAGCACCGCCGGCGCTGCGCTGGATCCGGCGCTGCTGGCCCGGTTCGGCATCGTGCGGATTCATTGAGCGTGGACCGGCGCGCCGGCGCGCTGCTGACTGTTCTCCTGGCTCCGTCGGTGCTCGCCGGCCAGGTCCGCCCGAGGCCGGTTATTCTCGGCTTCCCCTCCAGTGTGCAGGCGGCCGGTCTGGCCGGGGCCGGCGTCGCGCTTCCCGGGTATGCGGGCGCCCTCTTCGTCAATCCCTCGGGTCTGGCCCCGATCAAGGTCCTGAGCGTCGAAGCCGGTTTTTCCCGAACCTCCGACCAATCCACCTACGCGATGGCGGCCGCGGCCAGCCGGGTCGGGCGATTCAATGTGGGCGTCGGCGCGCGGTATCTGCTGTTTCCCCAGTCCTCGGCCACCTACGACAACCTCTCGTCGGTGGCGGCCGTGGTCTATCGCTACGGCGCGATCGCGCTGGGCGGAAGCACCAAGTACGTTTCGGTGGAGCAGCGGCACGGGCCCACGACCCGTTCGGTGACCTCCGACCTCGCGGTGCAGGTCGCCTTCTTCGACATTGCCGCGCTGGCGCTGGCGGTCCAGAACGTGGGCCAGGCCAGGATCAGCGGCGACGGACTGCAGCTGCCCGATGAGCTGCATCTCGGGTTCAGCCTCAACCTCCTCGACACCTTCTCCAACGGCCGGATGCTCGCCACGATCGAAAGTGTCTGGTCCGAGGGGGACCATGGGCGCACCGTGCTGGGCCTCGAAGCGGGCGCCGTGGTCTCCGGCCTCGGTATCGTGGCGCGGGTCGGGAGCGGGCGGCAGCCCGGCCTCGCCGGCGGGCTGCTGTCGAATACGACCTTCGGCGCGAGCATTCTCCTCGGCCGCGCCCGACTGGATTACGCCTTTCAGCACCGGAGCGCGCTGGGCCGGGACGTCCACCTCGCCGGCGTCCGCTGGACGCCGTGACCCGCCGCCGCCTTCTCATGGGAGTCCTCGTCACCGCGCTCGCGCTGATCCTCGGGTACGGCACCGCCTACGTGGCCAGCGAGGACGTGCGCTATCTCACCCGGGCCGGCATCGAGCAGACCGCGATTCTCGAGAAGCGCCGCCCCATCGCGCGGCTGGTGGCCGACTCGTCGGTTCCCGCGGAGACCCGCGCCTACCTGAGCCTGGTGCTGGCGGTTCGGGCCCACGCGGTGGATCTGGGTCTGGAGGCGGGGAAGACGTACACCGCCTACAGCGACATCGGCCGCGACACGCTCCTGCTGGTCCTCTCCGCGTCACCCAAGGACTGCATCTGCCCCCACCTGTGGAAGTATCCCATCGTGGGCCGGATTCCCTACAAGGGATTCTTCGACGTGAAGATGGCGCGTCGCGAGGCCGACAAGATGACCGCCCGCGGGTACGACATCTCGCTGCGGCCCGCCGCGGCCTATTCGACCTTGGGGTGGTTCCAGGACCCGCTGCTCTCCACCGCGATGGTCAAGGATTCGGTGGAGCTGGCCTCCCTGGTGTTCCACGAGATCGCCCACAACACGCTCTACGTGAAGAGCGCCACGCCGTTCAACGAGAGCTTCGCCCAGCTGGTGGGATATCGTGCCACCGAAGAGTTCTTCCGGGGCAGGGGTGACAGCGTGCTGGCCAACCGGGCCCGGGACCGCTGGCACGACGAAATCGTGCTGGGCGAGTTCTACGACGGGCTGCTCGGGCGCCTCGACGCCTTCTACGCCGGCAAACCGGCGGGGGACTCGCTCGAGGCGGGCAGAGTGGCCATCGGGCGCTGGGCCCGGGAGCAGCTCGAGGGCCCGCTGGGAGCCCGGCTCCGAACCATCCGGGTGGGGCGCATGGCCGAGCGCCCAATCAACAACGCCACCCTGGTCGGCGTGCGGATCTACCGGACCCATCTCGACTGGTTCGATCGCTGGTACGAGCGCAACGGCGCGAGCGTCAAGCAGAGCGTCGCGGCGCTGCGGCGGGTCATGACCGGCGTGACCGGCGACAGTGCCTTCGTCCGGCTGCGGGCGGCCGTGGGCGATTCCACCGCGTCGGGCGGCGGTCCACCGCCCGGAGTATCTTAGGAGCCCATCGTTTCCTGAACCCTGACTCTCTGCCCCGCCGGCCTCCATGAATCACGACAAGCTGCTCTCCGAGCTCAACGAATTCCTCGCCATTCCGAGCATCAGCACGCTGCCCGCCCACGCGGCCGACTGCCGCCGGGCCGCGACCTGGCTCATGGACGAATTCCGCACCCTGGGTTTTCCGGTCGTCGAGCTGCTCGAGGGCCCCGGGCATCCGGTGGTGTGGGCCGAGAGCCCCCGGGTCGAGGGCAAACCGACGGTGCTCTGTTACGGCCACTACGACGTGCAACCGGTCGATCCGGTCGACGAGTGGATTTCGCCCCCGTTCCAGCCCACCGTCCGGGACGGAAAGCTGTATGCCCGCGGTGCGGTGGACGACAAGGGCCAGGTCTTCACCCTGCTCAAGGCGTATCAAGCCACGCTGGATGCCGATGGCAAGCCGCCTCTCAACGTGCATTTCATCATCGAAGGGGAAGAGGAGTGCGGTGGCCGGGTCATCTTCGATCTGCTGCGCGACCAGCCCGAGCGGACCGCGGTGGACGCGGTCGTCGTGGCCGACATGGGGTACTACGCCCCCGGTCTCCCGGCGGTCTACACCGGCCTCCGCGGCATGTGCTACGCCGAGATCCATGTGCGGACCCTGCAGCGGGACCTGCACTCCGGGAGCTATGGCGGCGCCGCGCCCAACGCCATGGAAACCCTGATCCGTCTTCTCACCGACCTCAAGACCCGCTCGGGCCGGATCAATGTGCCCAAGCTCTACAAGGCGATCGAGCCACCCACCAAGGCGGAACGCAAGGCGTGGAAGAGTCTCCCCTTCGACGAGAAGAAGTTTCTCAAGGAAGAGGTGACCGGGCGCGCCTTGACCGGACTCAAGCAATTTTCCGTGCTGGAGCGGGTCTGGGCCCTCCCGACCTTCGAGATTCACGGGATCCGGGGCGGCTTTACCGGCGAGGGCGCCAAGACCGTCATCCCGGCGCAGGCCATGGCCAAGGTGAGCCTGCGGCTGGTGCCGGGTCACTCCTACGAGAAGGTGGGGAAGTGGCTCACCCGCGCGGTCAAGAAGCTGGCGCCGTCCTACGCCGATGTGGAAGTGAAGCTGCTCCACGGCGGAGACCCGGTGCGGTGCGATGTGAGCCACCCGGCGTTCCAGGTGCTCGATCAGGCCTTCGAGGCGGTGGTCGGCCAGCGGACGGTGCCGGTGCGGGCCGGCGGCTCGATTCCGGTCGTGCCGGAGTTGCAACGGGGCGGCGCGCCGGTGCTCCTGACCGGCATCGGGTTGCCGGATGACGGACTGCATTCACCCAACGAAAAGGTGAATCTGCAGCAGATCTGGGATGGGATCGAGGTCTTCGGAAAATTCTTCCAGATGTTCGCGGAGAAAGGCGCGCCGGCGGAAAAGGCCTAGGCTCCCTCCTCCGACTGGGGGCCCCGCTTCTGGCCCCCCGAGTACCGGGCCTCGGTGCGGGCGTGCAGCTCATCGACGCCGATCAGCGCCCGCACCGAGGCGATGATTCCCGCCACCACATCATCGGCCCAGTACGGGTCGGGTCGCTGCTCCTTCGGAAGGGCCGCCGCCTTGTCCTCGAGAAAGTGGATCGCGGTCGCGATCCATTGCGCCTGCGCGCCCTCCACCAGCGACCACGCGCCCGTGGCCCGAAGCTCGATATCCGCCAGCTCCTGCAGAAGCGGCTCGATGCCCGCGGTGACCCGCTTGTCGCGCAGCCGTTCGGCGGTGGCGGTCAGAATCGTCGCCCGCTCGGTTTCCTGCGGCTCGGGGAGGGGTGCCAGGTAGTGGCGCTGGTCGGCCACCATCTCCGCCAATCGGACGCACACGGCTCGAATCGCGGGGGTGAGCGCGGGAGGCACCTCCTTGGCCCAGCTCGCCGCCGCGCGAAGGATATCCTCCGCCTTTCCGTCGGCCAGCGCCTCCAGCCTCTGCTTATCGAGCGGTTCCGCCATAACGGCGAAAGATAACAGGAATCCCGGGTCCATACGCTCGAATCCGGTCACCCACGGGGCGCGCTTCCCGAAGCAGAGGCGGCCGGATCGCGCTCCACCATCTCCCGCTCGAAGACCTCGCCGAACCGCCGGATCACCGCGGTGCGCGCCTGAACCCGGAGGTCTTCGGTGCCGCCGCTGCGTTCCCGGGCCACGCTGGTCATGGTGACGCCGTGGATGCCGCAGGGGACGATCAGATCGAAGAGCGACAGGTCGGTCGTCACGTTGAGCGCGAACCCGTGCAGGGTCACCCATTGCTTCACGTGAATGCCGATGCTGGCGATCTTGCGGCCGGCGGTCCAGACTCCGGTCTTGCCCGGGTTACGCTCCGCCGGCACGTCGAGATCGGCCAGGCCGCGAATCAGCACCTCCTCGATCTGCCGCAGATACCAGTGCAGATCGGGCCGGTATCCGTTCAGATCGAGGATCGGATACCCCACCAGCTGGCCGGGCGCGTGCAGGGTCACGTCGCCTCCGCGCTCGACCTCGAAGACCTCGATACCGCGTGCTTCCAGGAGCCTGGTCGGAATCGGGAGGCTCGATGCCTTGGCACCCCGGCCCAGCGTCACCACGGGAGG
>DASYPZ010000090.1:0-6741 GCA_036006105.1 Gemmatimonadales bacterium
GCCCGCGGCGGTCTGGGTGTAATTGCGGGCCTTCCGGGTGTTCTCGGTGGGGCCCCAGGCGGCCGCCAGCAGCCGGCGCTGCTCGCGCCGGGGCAAGGCCTGGAGCAGCGCCGCGGCCTCGATCTCGAACTCGCCCCGCGAGCTCCCGTCGATCCAGCGGGTGATCTCGAACGCGTGCATCGGGTTCTTGGACAAGGCCTTGAGCACGAGGACGTCCAGGGTGCCTTTGAGCAGCGCCATAAGCAGGATTCAGGATTCAGGAATGAGGATTGAGGATTGAGGATTGCGGAGCCTCCTCGTTCCACCAAGTTACTATACTAAGACGCTAGGAGGGAGGAAAAGGTTGCAGGCCGCACGCCGGCGCGGCATTCTTGCCTCATGCGAAACCTCTGGAACGTCCTCCTGGGCGCGCTGGCCCTCGCCGCCTGCGACCGGTCGGCCACCCTGGGCAGCCCCGCGGCGGCCCCGGGCCTCTGGTCGTTGTACCAGCAGTCGCTCAAGAGCGCCAAGTACATCGACCTCACCCACACCATCACGCCCGCCATTCCGGTCTGGCACGGATTCGGGCCGGCCACCTTCGGTCCGACCGTCAACCCGGAAACCGGGACGCCGTACACCTATGCCAAGGACGGGTTCGAGGCCACCGCCTACCGCCTGACGACCGACCAGTACGGCACCCAGCTCGATCCGCCGGCGCATTGGGCGCCGGAGTATCCCGCCATCGACGAGCTGCCCCCGACCTACGCCCTCCGGCCGCTGGTGGTGATCTCCATCGTGGATTCGCTGGCGCGACACCCCGGGTACCATCTCCAGGTCGCCGACATCGTCGAGTGGGAGCGCAGCAACGGGCGGATCCCCGCCGGGGCCGTGGTGATGGTCCGGTCCGACTGGTCCAAGGGCTGGACCGAACCGGGGATCGCCACCCGGACTCCGTTTGCCGGGGTCTCACTCGCGGCCCTGCAGTTTCTTCACCTCGAGCGCCACATTCTCCTGCACGGTCACGAGCCCCTCGACACCGATACGACCGCAACCCTCGAGGGAGAGTCGTGGCTGATGCATCACGGATACACGCAGGCGGAAGGTGTCACCAATCTCGACCAGGTGGCCGAGATTGGCTGCCTGGTTACGATCGGATACCCCAAGATGGGGGGAGGCACCGGAGGGTACGCGCGGTACGTGGCGATCTGTCCCGCCACCTGGACCCACGGGGTGTCGGTGGGCGAGGTGCCCGAGGCGCCGTTGCCGCGGAGCGACCAGCCGCTCCAGTGGGATTCCGTGCGCGGAATGCGGGTCAGGCGGTAGCAGCACCCGAGATGAAAACGGTGAGGGCGAAATGCACCGCCCTCACCGTCGGTCAGGCGTCACGGTCCGTCGGTCGTTACGGCGACCCGAAGCAATAGAACAGCCCGTCGCCGCCGGTAGCCTGGAGGTTGGCCTGTCCGCACCCGCGCGACGGGTGGGCCGAATTCCACGAGGTCGGATTCTGTCCGCCCCCCTGCCGGTCGAAGTGTCCCACCCGCGCGCTTCCATCGGCCGCGCTGCTGGTCCAGTTGCCGCAGGTCGTGTCCAGCGTATCGGCCATCAGGGTCCCGTCCAGCGCCGACCCGGTGAGAATGTCGTGCCGGTTGGGCGTGTCCCCACGCCCGTTGACGGTGTCGCCCTTCTCGGTCAGGTCGGTCTTCTTGCCGAGATTGTTGTTGTCGCTGTGCAGGTCGGCCACGTCCTTGGCGATCCGCACGCCCGCCTGATTGAACCAGGGGCCCTTCCCGATCCGATCCTTCGCGTTGACCGCGGGCTTGCCGTCGGCCGCCTTGGCGCTGAGATAGGCATGCCAGGTCAGGCCGCCGGCCCCGACGGCGCTGGCGAGCTTGGTGCACCAGGCATCGGCGCCGGCGAGCCCGCCCAGGTCCGCCCCTTTGCCGGGTCCGGCACTGGTAATGAAGAAGCTCATGGGGCCGCTCTGCGCCTGCCGGGGCGACACTCCGAGCGCGAGCAAGGCGCCGAGCGCGACGATGGTCTTGATCATCTTTTCTCTCCGGATGCGGTGATGCGAGAACCTACGCCCCCGACCGGACCGGAGGCAAATGGGAGGGGCTTAGATTTGAGGGTTCGCGCGTAGCGGAAAGCCAACCACAAGGGTCCCGTGACCATCAGGCCGAAGGCTCCCGAAGATCTTCGTCTCCCCAGGCTGCTCGAACGCCTGCGCGACGCGTCATTGCTGCTCGAATCGGTCGCCGAGGATCGCGGCCTGCTCGCCGAGGTCTCGGCCGAGGAACGGCGCCGGTTCCTCCAGGCGGTCGGGGCGGTATTCCAGCCCGACGCCAAGGCGCGACGCCGGCTGGTGAAGGCCACGGTGCGGCTGCGCAAGGCGGCTCGCATCGAGAAAGACGAGTCGACCCTTCGGCGCACCGGGATTCGGGCCCTGCGACGGCAGACGGTATTCACGACGCCGAACGTGTATCCGCCGGACGGATTCGAGCCTCGTGACCCTGAGGCGGAGCCGGAACCCCGGGAGGCGATCGAGCCGGTGCACTGCTACATCTGCAAGCGACACTATTCCACGATCCACCACTTCTACGATTCCCTCTGTCCCGCGTGCGCCGAGCTGAACTTTGCCAAACGCACCGAGCTCGCCGACCTGCGCGGCCGGGTGGCCCTGCTGACGGGGGGCCGGGTGAAGATCGGGTATCAGGCCGGGCTCAAGCTGCTGCGCGCCGGGGCGCGGCTCATCGTCACCACCCGGTTTCCCCGCGACTCGGCGGCGCGGTACGCCCGGGAGCCGGATTTTCCCGAATGGGGCGATCGGCTCGAGATCTTCGGTCTGGACCTGCGGCATACCCCCAGCGTCGAGGCCTTCTGCCGGGAGCTGCTGTCCACCCGCGACCGGCTCGACTACATCGTCAACAATGCCTGCCAGACGGTGCGGCGTCCGCCCAGCTTCTACGAGCACATGATGGAGGGCGAGACGGCATCGCTGCGGCAGGTGCCGGAGGCGGTCCGCCGGCTGGTCGGGAGCTACGAGGGATTGCGCGGCTACAACCTGCTGCAAGGCGCCGAGGGCAGCCCGGCGACCCTGGAGCGGCGCCTGGGCGAGGTCACCGGCCTGACCCACTCGGCGGCGCTCTCCCAGGTGCCGCTGCTGCCGGAAGAACACGCGCCGGACCAGGGGTTTTTCCCCCAGGGACGGCTCGACCAGGATCTCCAGCAGGTGGACCTCAGGGGGCGCAACTCCTGGCGGCTGCTCCTGGACGAAGTCAGCTCGGTCGAGCTGATGGAGGTCCAGCTGGTGAACGCCATCGCGCCCTTCGTGCTCAATGCCCGCCTCAAGCCGCTGATGATGCGGACACCGGAGCGTGACAAGCATATCGTCAACGTCTCCGCGGTCGAGGGACAGTTCTACCGGAAATACAAGACCACCCGGCATCCCCACACCAACATGGCCAAGGCGGCGCTCAACATGATGACGCGGACCTCGGCCACCGATTACCACCACGCCGGCATTCACATGAACAGCGTGGACACCGGCTGGGTGACCGATGAGGATCCGGTCGAGATCGCCGAGCGGAAGGTGGAGGAGCACCGCTTTCATCCGCCGCTGGACATCGTCGACGGCGCGGCGCGCATCGTCGATCCCATCATGTCCGGGATGAACAGCGGACAGCACATCTGGGGACAGTTCCTGAAGGATTATCAGCCCACCGACTGGTAACGATCCGGCGCGGTGGTGTGGCGACCACGGGTGAGAACCGTCCTATCTCACAGCGGGGGCATGTTTCCCCGTTCTCACTCTACAAGGACGCCACTATGGCTGATAAATATGGAAATCCCGATGCCAACCTCGATCCCCTGACCGGCGCGCCCGGCGCGCATCCCGTTGGAGTTGGAACCGGCGCGCTGGGCGGCGCCGCGGCGGGAGCGGGAATCGGCGCCGTCGTCGGAGGGCCGGTGGGTGCGATGGTCGGAGGGGCCGCGGGAGCGATCGCGGGTGGACTGGCCGGGAAGGATGCCGCGGAAGCGGCCAATCCGACGGTCGAGGACGCGTACTGGCAGGAGAACTTCAAGACCCGCCCCTACGTGCTGGTGGTCGACACCTACGATCTCTATCAGCCCGCGTACCGGTATGGTTGGGAATCGTACGCGAATCATCCGGGGATGACGTTCGAAGAAGCGGAGCCGAGGCTGCAGCGGGTCTGGGAGACGACGTCCCACGCCGAGCTGCTGCCGTGGGAAAAGGCCCGCTTTGCCACGCGTGATGCCTGGGAACGTCTGGAGCAGCACACCCCAATCGACGTGTCGAGGTAATCGCAATGAATGCGCGGAAGCAGCCACCGGACGTCGTTCCCGATCCGCCGGATCCTTCGATACCGGAGATCGAGGGGACCCCGCTTCCCGAAGAGCTGACCGGCCGCGCCAGCAAGACCGACGACGACCTCGCCACGCTGTTCGACAACGAATCGGGAGAGCACATCAAGGACGGATTCCGGGGCGGGAGTGGCGAGGAGGAGGCAGCCGGGAGCTAGATTCAATCCGGTTTCCACACCCGGAGAGTCGCGCATGCTCCCCCGTACCACGATTCTGCTCGGCATTGCGCTCGTAACCGCCCGGTCGGCGATGGCCCAACAGAAGGCGCCATCGATGGCCGGGCGGTCCACCGTCTACGCTCCCCACGGCGTCATCGCGACCAGCCAACCCCTCGCCACTTCGGCGGGACTCGCCGTCCTGCAGCAGGGAGGCAACGCGATCGACGCCGCGGTGACGGCGGCGGCGGTGCTCAACCTGGTCGAGCCGCACATGACCGGCATCGGGGGCGACATGTTCGCGCTCTTCTGGTCGGCGCGGGAGCAGAAGCTGGTGGCGCTCAACGCCAGCGGTCGGTCGGGGTCGCTGATGACCCGCGAGGAGCTCCTGAAGCGGGGACGGGACCGGGTGCCGCTCTTCGGACCCGAGCCGATCACGGTACCGGGCGCGCTGTCGGGATGGGCGGCGCTGCTCGCCAAATACGGCACGATCTCCCTGGCCCAGGCGCTGGCTCCGGCCATCCGGCTCGCGGAGGAGGGCTTCCCCGTCAGTCCGATCATCGCGGGACAGTGGGCCGGCGCGGTGGAACGGCTGGCGAAAGACTCGGGCGCCCGTGCCACCTACCTGGTCGATGGCACCCGCGCCCCCAGAGCGGGAGAGTGGTTCCGCAATCCCGATCTCGCGGCTTCGTTCCGCCTGATCGCACGGGAGGGTCCCAAGGCTCTCTACGGAGGCGAGCTGGGCCGCCGCATCGTGGATCGGGTCCGGGAGCTGGGCGGATTTCTCACACTCCCGGATCTGGTCAATCAGCAGGTGGAGTGGGTCACACCCGTGTCGACGACCTTCCGGGGCCACACCGTGTGGGAGCTGCCGCCCAACAACCAGGGCATCGCGGTACTCGAGATGCTCAAGATCCTCGAGCCCTATGATCTCAAGGCCATGGGCCACAACTCACCGGCCTATCTGCATCATCTCATCGAGGCCAAGAAGCTGGCGTACGCCGATCTGGCCCGCTGGATCGGCGACCCCGCCGCCATGAAGGTGGATGCGACCCGCCTGGTCGATCCGGCGTTCATCTCGGCGCGGCGGGCACTCATCAACGAAACGAAGGCGGCCGAGCGGGTCGAGCCCGGCGCGGCGGTGACCGCCAGCGAGACCATCTATCTGGCCGCGGCCGATTCGGCGGGGAACATGGTGTCGTTCATCAACAGCAACTACGAGGAATTCGGATCGGGAGTCGTGGCGCCGGGAACCGGATTCGTGCTGCACGACCGCGGAGCAGGATTCACGATGGATCCGGGCCTGCCCAACACCGTCGGTCCCAACAAGCGGCCCTTCCATACACTGATTCCCGGCTTCGTGACCAAACCGGGGCCCGGCGGCCGGCAGGAGCCATGGCTGGCGTTCGGGGTCATGGGAGGCTCGATCCAACCGCAGGGCCACCTTCAGGTGCTGCTCAATCTCCTGGAATTCGGCATGGACCTCCAGGATGCGATCGACGCGCCCCGGTTCCGGCATTTCTCCGGCCTCGAGGTGGGACTGGAAGGCCCGATCCCCGATTCGGTGCGTCGGAGCCTGGTGAGCATGGGCCACAAGGTGGTGATGCTCACCCCGGGCAATGCCGGCGGGGGACAAGCGGTGATGCGCCTGCTGCGGGGCTGGGCGGCCGCGAGCGATCCGCGCAAGGACGGGATGGCGGCGGGCTGGTGATGGCGCGAGCACGCGCACCGCGCTCGGCGTCGGAGAGAGGAATCTGATGGCGGGCTATTCCGGCACACCGCTGCCCCGCAAACTCGGCATCAAGGAAAATGCCGGCGTGCTCATCATCAATGCGCCGGACAACTACCGGACTTTGGTCACGCCGCTGCCGGACGGGGTTCGTTTCATGGCCCGGGTCTCGAACACGACGGACCTGATCCACGGTTTCTACACCCAAAGGGCCGAGCTGCGTAAATCGTTGTCGAGCCTGCGGACCCGGATCCGGCCGGATGCGGTGGTGTGGGTCTCGTGGCCCAAGAAAGCCTCCAAAGTCCCCACCGACATCGTCGAAGACACCATTCGGGAGATCGCGCTTCCGATGGGCTATGTGGACATCAAGGTCGCGGCCTTCGATGAGGTGTGGTCGGCGCTCAAGCTGGTGATCCGGAAGACCCTGCGATAGCGCGCCAATGAACGAGGGGTGGGCGCCGCGTGGCGCCCACCCCACGCTCACAGCCGGAAGGC
>DASYPZ010000091.1:0-3226 GCA_036006105.1 Gemmatimonadales bacterium
GTGGGCGCGAACGTGCTGTTCGGGGTCGGCAGCGAAGGGTGGCAGACCGGTATCTCCAAGGTGACCTGTGCCGCGAGCCGTTCCCTGGGTGAGGTCTCGTTCCAGATGAGCCCCGGGCCCTCCCTGCTGGCCGACGCGGAGTTCCGGCTCAAGGATGTGCGGTTCTTTCCGACGGGTCCCAAGCTGATCGCCCCGGCGGAACGAACCTACGAGGACCGGTTCCTGGAATCCGAAGCCACCCATATCGGGATCGAGCTCACGTTCGTGCATCCCGGCTGGACCACGGCCGGCGCGGTGCCGATCGACTGCTACTACATGCAGGGCCTCGGCTCCGTCATGGGGACCATGACCGCCATCTACCAGATCGAGCCATCGGCGACGACGGGCACGACGGCGATGGGACTCGGCTGGGACCAGCCGGGCCATTGGTCCCCCGGCAACTACCTGGCGATCTGCCAGATCCATGGACGCCCCATCGCGGTGGAGCGCTTCAGCATCTGGTGAGGCGGACGCGCGCAACGATTCGACGGCCGGAGCGATAACCGAAACCTCTAGTTGCCACCCGGCAGGGCGGGCGTACCATCGGACCACTGGCGCACCGGAATCAGCAGGAGAATGACCGGGCTGTGGACGTCGTCGGCCGAGCCGTCGATCACCGGGGCTTTGAAACCGACGGCGCCCCAGGTCTCGGCGGAGAGCGATTTGTCGTAGTAGAACATCAGGTGGGGCACCCAGTGGGGATGCTCATCCGCGAGGACCTGCTGGTGGGAGAGCATGTAGGCCATCGCGCCGGGCGCCGGCATCGGAAAATCGTGCGTGGCATAGGCGCGGTCGGTTCGCGTCACAATCTCGGTCTGGCTCACCCCGCCCATCACCCATTCGGCCCGCTTCAGAATCTCCCGGAGGACGGTGCGCGAGGCCGGCGGGTTGAAGCAGCTGGGCCCCCGAAGGCTGGGGTGCCAGGTATCGGAGTCGCCGAGCTTGCCGAGGAAGGAGCGGAACACCAGGCAGGTGAAGCCGTTGCTGCCGTGAGCCGCCTCGACGAATCCGGTGCGGGTCAATACCAGCACGGTCGCCGAATCGGAGACGTTTGCCGGCGCCGCGCTCCTCGCCAACGCGACCTCGGCGGCACGGTCGGGGATCAGGTAAGGGGTGAGGTCGGGATTCTGCTGCGCGGCGATGGGCGTGCCCATGACGAGAGCGAGCGCGGCGATGGTCAGCGGGTGACGAAGCATGGTTATTTCCGGGTTGAAAGGGTGGCGATGGAGCGCAGGTAGTCCTTCACCGGCGTAAGCAGTGTGTTGAAGGCTTCGGGGTCGTCGAGACCCTTGATCAATCCGTACATTCCCTCGATCACCATCACGATGAAGTGGGCCGCCTGCCCGGTATCGACGTCGCGGCGAACGAAACCGGTCTGCTGGCCCCGCTTCAGGTGGACCTCCAGCCCGCCGATCCAGAGGTTGAGCGTGCCCTGGATCCGTTTCCTGAACCCGCGATCGATCGGCGCCATCTCCTGGGCCAGGTTGTTCACCGGGCAGCCGGTCCGCAGCAGCGCAGGCTCGGCGCCCCCGATGTTGCGCTCCATGGTCCGCAGGATGCCCTCGAGCGGATCGGCATACTCGCCGATCGGGACGACCCATCGCGCGAGGGTGAGGGGCGCGAGGACGTCGTCCACGATGGCGTACCCGAGGTCGAGCTTGGTCGGGAAGTGGTGATAGAAGGCGCCCTTGGTCAGCGAGGTCTTGCGGACGATGTCGTCGACGCTGACGCCCTGGAACCCATGGCGGTAGATCTCGCCAAAGGCGATGTCCAGGATCTCCTTCCTGGATTTTTCGAGGTTGCGGGTCTTTTTCGGACTCGGGACACGCCGCAAATGGGGCCGCACCGGCAGGGGCTGGTCAACATACTAGTTAGTATGCTAGGCCGCCGCAACCCGCTCCCGGCGGGCCCAACCGGTCAGGGATGCTCTGCCGGTAATCCCCGCGGGACGCGTTTGGTGCCGGCCAGCTCCGCCGCCATGAGGGGAATCTCTCTGGCCGCGCCATGCTCGAACTCCGTCCATCCGGCGTATTTGGCCTTGAGCGGCGGCAGTGCGGCGGCCACCAGATCGTCTCCCGTCGCTCCGAGACCCGTGGCGGCGAGGACCGCTGCGGAGAGGTCGGCGAGATAGCGCCCGAACTCACCGACATCGGCCAGCGTGGCCACCTCACCCTGGCCCGGCACATAGGTGAATGTCGCGGCGTCCGGCCGGCGCTGAAGCGCCTCGAGGGACGCGGTCCAGGTCGACACCGTGGCGTCGATCAGGCTGGGGACCCATCGCCGCCAGATGAGGTCGCCGCAGAAGATGACCCTGGCGTCCGGCACCACGACGATCAAGTCGCCGCCGGTATGTCCCGGCGCGGCCTCGAGCTCGAGGCGGCGGCCGCCGAGCCGGATGGTGAGCCTCTGGTCCACCAGGAGATCAGGCGATGGGATCGTCGCGACCAGCGCCCGTTCCCTGGCCTGATCGACGGTGAAAAACTTGAGATTCTCGGTGTTGATCCATGCGGCGACGTTGCGCTGGCCAATCAGCCGGGCGCCGGCGCGCTGGAACACCGCGTTGCCGGCCACATGATCGATGTGGTAGTGGGTGTTGATCAGATAGCGCACCGGCAGCGGCGTCAGCCTGCGGATGGCGGCCAGCAGGCTTTCCGCCGCCTCGGGGAATTGAAAACTGTCCACGATCACCACGCCGTCGTCTCCGATCACGAATCCCGCGTTGGCGCCGGCGCGGGTGTCCCGATCGATGGCGGCGTAGATCCCGGGGGCGACCTGCTTCAGCGTGAACGGCGGACCCGGAGCGGGCGTCGCACCCTGGAAGGCCGCGGCGAGGAGGGGAAGGGCAACGCTGATGCGGATCACGCGGAATTCCTCCGGGCACGGGAGGACCCAATTGTCGCCTTGCCGGTGGTCAGCACCAATAGCCATTATGTAGCTGTTTGACATAGCCAGTTTGCCAACCCTCCCGAGGACCGGGTCGCCATGCAGCTCGTCCGGCAGGATCAGCTTGAAACGTTGAAACGCCCCGGCGAAACTCCCCGGCTCCATCCCGCGTCAAACAATGGCATCATATAGGTATCCCATAGGAGAACGAACGGAGCGCCGTCCATGAAGGCGATCGTGTATCACCGCTATGGCGGGCCCGAGGTGCTCGGGTGTGAGGACCTCCCGAAGCCCGAGCCGGGCG
>DASYPZ010000092.1:0-5717 GCA_036006105.1 Gemmatimonadales bacterium
CGCCGCTACGGTCTCGAACGGACTCATCCCGAAGAACGTCACCGCACCACCGAGCCGATGGTATCATGGTGGCCGTTGATGAATCGCCGGAGGTACGGCCCGATCGCCTCCCGCGACACGAAGCCGGCCGCTCGGGCGGCCGCCTCCTCCTGTTCCGGCGTCCGTCCGGTCGGCGCGGCGTAATCCTGCAAGTCGCGATAAAACCCCACGGTGAATAGATCCCAGGATGCCCCCGCCAGTCTGGTGAAGACGAAATTGCCGGGTTTGCCGACCGCCTTGAGAAACACGTTTTCCATCGCCCGCTCGGCCCTGAGGGAGTCCCGCTCGCCGGCCAGCGCCACGAAGATCTCCAGGTGGAAGTACCCGGCCCGTCCGGCCGTGGCCTGGAACTCCTCGAGCGGTGGCCCCGAGGCAAACAACTCCTCCTGCCATGCCACCAGCCGGTCCCACAGCGGATCGGGGCCGGAGTGATCGACCGCGAAGTAGCGCGACAGGCTGCCGATCGGCTGCAGCAGCACCAGGTCCCACTGGTCGCCCTGCGCATGCCGCAGGAGCACCGGGCGGGTACCGGCCGGCGCCGAGTCCCGCCGCGCCTTCACCAGGTCCACTAATTCCACCAGGCGGCCCGGTGCGGCTCGCACGAAAAGGGCGCGATACGCTTCGGCCGGTGGCTGCGCCACGGCGAGGCAAAGCAGCAGGGCAAGCATGGGATCTTCCTCAGGCGTCGTCGAAGGACTGGAAGCGGCGGGTTTCCGGAGGGCGGAAGTCCGCCATGGCGCGGAGCAGCACCGCGGGATCGCGGTCCGCGATCAGCATGCCGCGCTGGCTCTCGCGGACGTATCGATCCAGCAGCGCATCGTTGGGAGTGTGCAGCAGGCCGGTGTAGTAGTCGGCCCGGTTGAGGAGACCGCACGGCTTCTGGTGAAACCCGCCCCAGGTCCAGATCGCGAAGAGATCCTCCAGCGACGCGATCCCCCCCGGCAGCGCCAGGAAACCGTCCGAGAGCTCCGCCAGGACCGCATTCCGCTCCTCGATGTCCTCGGCCATGCGCCGTTCGCTGAGTCCGGGGAGCGCGGCCATGAGATCGACCGTCGCCGGGGTGGCCACGCAGATCGCCGGGGCGCCCGCCCCGGTCACCGCGTCGGCCAGCTCGGCGCCGGCCGCGCTCGCGCTCGCGGGGAACACCAGCGTCAGGCCGTTGTCGGCGAGCAGCCACCCCACCGAGGCGGCGAGCTCGCGATGCTCGGGTCCGGCATCGGGACTTGGATCGGAGAAGACGCAGACGCGGCGGAACGGCATCGGGATGTATAATAAGTCATGCCTACCCGTCGCGAATTCTTCGAGCGCTCGTCCGCCGCCGTTGCCGCGAGCCTGGTGGCGCGATCGGCCGCCGCCCAGTCTCCTGGTCCCGAGCAGAGCACCCCGATGCCCCCTTCGATCAAGGCGCTCACCTCGATGCGGAGCCTGGCCCGGCCGATCAGCGTCGCCGAGCGGGAGGCGCGCCTCGCCAAGGCCCGGACCCTCATGGGCGCCGAGAAGATCGGCGCCCTGTTCCTCACCGGCGGCACCTCACTCAACTATTTCACCAACATCAGCTGGGGGCTCTCCGAGCGGCTCCTGGCCCTGGTACTGCCCGTGGAAGGCCGGGCGTTCGTGGTCTGTCCCGCCTTCGAGCACGATCGGGCGCTGGAACAGATCGAATCGGGGCCGCTCAAGGGCACCGCGGACGTGATGGTGTGGGAAGAACACGAGAATCCCTATCAGCGGGTCGCCGAAGGTCTGCGGGCCCGCGGGATCACGACCGGACGGCTCGGCATGGAAGAAACGGTGCGGAGCGTCTTCGCGGCCGGGGTCGGAGTCGCGCTCCCCGCGATGGAACAGGTCAGCGCGACGCCGGTGACCGCGGGCTGTCGCATGATCAAGGACGCCCACGAGCTGGCACTGATGCAGCTGGCGGGTCACGTGACCCTCAAGGCGTACGAAGCGGCCTATCGGGCGCTCCACGACGGCATGACCCAGGACCAGTTCGCCGATCTGGTGGCCCTCGCCCACCATCGGCTCGGCTTCGACGGCGGCGCCGGCGTGCAGGTCGGCAAGTACTCGGCACTCCCCCACGGCTCCGCCACGCCCCAGGTCATCCGGCCCGGCACCATTCTGCTGATCGATGGGGGCTGTCAGGTCGAGGGCTACAGCAGCGATCTCAGCCGGACCTTCGTCCTGGGCAAGGCCACCAGCCGGATGAAGCAGGTGTTCGAGATCGAGCAGCGGGCGCAGAAGGCGGCGCTCGCCGCTGCCCGGCCCGGAGTGCAGTGTCAGGCGGTGGACGCCGCCGCCCGCAAAGTCATCGTGGACGCCGGTTTTGGCCCCGACTACAAGTACTTCGGCCACCGGGTGGGCCACGGCATGGGCATGGACGGGCACGAGTGGCCATACCTGGTGCGCGGCAACACCCTCCCGATCCGGCCGGGCATGACCTTCAGCGACGAACCGGGGATCTACATCCCCGGCGAATTCGGCATCCGCCTGGAAGACGACATGCACATCACCGAAGACGGCGCGGAGCTGTTTACACCCACCTCACCGTCACTCGAAGACCCGTTCGGGCACTGACCTCCCGCGATCCGCCGGGGGTCAGGGAATCAGGTTGGCTGGAATGGGCCCCGGTGTCACCGCCGGCACTCCCTTCTCCCGCATCAGCGCATTGAACCGCTCCAGCTGGGCCCCGAACACCGCGTCCACCCGCACCCGAAGTCCGGCCCATTCCGTCTCCAGATCTGAGAACCGGGCCCGGACTCCCCCGGTGACCGGCGCGTCGGTCCCATCGATGGTCTGGATCAGGGCCTGGAACTGCGCGTTGATCCCGGGCGGGTAGTTCACCACGTCCTGGAAGGTTTTGTCCTTCACATTGACCAGCAGTCCCTCCAGCGAGTCGATCTTCGCGATCAGCCCGCCGCCTGCCTTCGCGATGGTATCGGCCGCGGCCTGATCCCGGGTCCGCGCGATCACGCCCTGCACCTGCTCCCGCGTGGCCCGGAGCCGGCGGGCGGCGCCGTGCACTTCGTCGATCCGCCCGTACACCTTCTCCAGCATTTCCTGCTGGCCGCGGAACGCCTCGGCACTGGTGGTCTCGCGGGGATCCGGCAGCACGTCGAGCGGCCGCACCCGGACCTGGCCGGCCAGCGTCAGCCGAACCTTGTAGGCCCCCGGCACCACCCGGTAACCCGCGTTCTGCCCGCTCAGGGTCCCGGGCACGCCGGCGACCGGCTCCCGCCGCAAGTCCCACACGAAGCGGTTGAGCCCGGCCGCGGCGGGCAGCTTGGGGGAGCGCAGCACGCCGGGGGCCGCGTCCTTGGGTGCCGTGCTGGAGAAGCGACGGATCACCGCGTCGTGACTGTCCAGGATCTCCAGCGTCAGGGCCGCGGCACTGTCCGGCGCCTTGGTGAGATGGTACTGGAGGATCGCACCCAGTGGCGGATTGGTGCCCTGGCCCAGCTGCTCCGGCCCTCCACCCAGGCTGGTCCGGTAGGCGGCTCGCGGGGTGACCAGATGGAGCGGGGCCCGTGCCATCGAATCGGACATTTCGTACAGCGGGGAGACATCGTCCATGATCCAGAACGCGCGCCCCTCGGTCGCAATCACCAGATCCTTCTTGGTCACCTTGATATCGGTGACCGGAACCGCCGGAAGATTCCGCTGGAATGGCTGCCAGTGGCCCCCGCCGTCGAAGGAGAGATAGACGCCGGTTTCGGTGCCGGCGTACAGCAGGTCGCGACGGGTGCGATCCTCCCGCACGACGCGGACCGGCTCGCCGTCCCGCAGACCCGTCACGATCTTGACCCAGCTCTTCCCATAGTCGGTGGTCTTGTAGACCATCGGCGTGTTGTCGTTCCACTTGTGCCGGTCCACCGCGATATACGCCGTCGCCCGGTCGTGGGGCGACACCTCCACCATGTTGATCAGCGACTCGGGGAGATCCTTCGGCGTCACGTTGTTCCAGGTGGTGCCGCCGTCTCGGGACAGCTGCACCAGGCCGTCATCGGTGCCGACCCAGAGGACCCCCTTTTCCGAGGGAGACTCCGTGATGTAGTAGATCGTCCCGTAGACCTCGCCGCCGGCGCCCTCATTGGTAATCGGCTCGCCGCCGAATCCCTGGCGGCTCTTGTCGTTGCGGGTCAGGTCGGGACTCACCACCGTCCAGCTCTGTCCCCGGTCCGCGGAGCGGAACAGGACGTTTCCGCCGTAGTACAGGGTCTGCCGGTCGTGCGGTGACGTGATGACCGGCGTGCTCCAGTTGAACCGGTACTTCATCCGGTCCGACGGCTCGGCCAGCCCGACGGTGGGATAGGGTCGCACATCGCGGATGAACCGGTTCGACAGGTCGTATTCGTCGAGCTGCCCGTGGTACCCGGTGCCGTAGATGTAGCGCGGCGCGGCCGGATCCAGCGCGATGTGGGCGCTCTCTCCGCCTCCCACGATCATCATCGCCTCGTTGGGAATGCCGCCGCCGTCGGTGGCGCTGGGAATCGCCACGGTGCTGTTGTCCTGCTGGCCGGAGTAGAGCCAGTAGGGGAACCGCTCGTCGACGGTGACCCGATAGAACTGCGCCGTGGCCTGGTTGGTGATCGGCGACCAGGTGGTGCCGCCGGTGAAGGACACCGCCGCGCCACCGTCGTCCGCCTTGGCGAGGTTGGCCGTATTGTCCGGGTTGATCCAGAGATCGTGGTTGTCGCCGTGGGGATCGGGCAGCGTGCTGAAGCTCTTGCCGGCGTCGATCGATTTCAGCAGCGGTGAGTTGATGACGTAGACCACATCCGGGTTCCGGGGATCGGCCGTGACCCGCATGTAGTACCAGGAACGGGCCTGGAGGATCCGGTCTCCGTTCACCCGGGTCCAGGTCTTCCCCTGGTCATCGGAGCGGAACAGCCCGCCCTCGTCGGCCTCGACGATGGCCCACACCCGGTCGGGATTGGTGCGGGACACCGCGAGACCGATCTTCCCCATCAGTTTGGGGAGCCCGGTTTCCAGGCGGTTCCAGGTCTCGCCCCCGTCCACCGTCTTCCAGATTCCGCTGGCGGGGCCGCCGCTCCGGACTTTCCATGGAGTGCGCTGGGTGCTCCACATCGCCGCGTACAGAATCCGTGGATTGGAAGGATCCATCGCCAGATCGCTGGGCCCGGCGAGCGAATCGGGCGAGGCGAGCAACAGCTTCCAGGTCCGGCCTCCGTCCGCGCTGCGGTACACCCCCCGCTCGGCGCTCCGTCCCCAGCGGCTGCCCTGCGCGGCCACGTAGACGATGTCGTTATTGCGCGGGTGCACGATGACCCGGGAGATGGTGCGCGACTCGGTGAGCCCGATCCGGCTCCAGGTGCGGCCGGCATCGGTCGACTTGTACATCCCGTCGCCGTACGACGAGGATACCCCGCGAACCGGTGCCTCGCCGGTGCCGACGTAGATCACGTTGTCGTCGTCGGGCGCCACGGCGATCGCGCCGATCGAACCCATCTTGAGCTGGCCGTCGCTGATGGGACGCCAGCTGATCCCGGCGTCTTCGGTCTTCCAGACTCCGCCGCCGGTGGCCCCCATGTAATAGATCATCGGCTTCCCGACGACTCCGGCAATGGTGGTGGCCCGGCCTCCCCGCCACGGCCCCACATTGCGCCAGGCGAGACCGCCGAAGCGGGTGGAGTCCTCGCCGGACGAGCCCGGCGCGACCCGGG
>DASYPZ010000093.1:0-7325 GCA_036006105.1 Gemmatimonadales bacterium
GAGTGCACCGGCCGCGCGCCGGTATCGGTGTCGTCGATGTTGTGCGAGTCGATGCCGACCAGCGTGGCGCCGCAGCGGACCAGCCATTCGGCCAGCTCGCCGGTGAGGCAGGGATGGTTTTCGAAGTACGCATCGGTTCGCCAGTGCCGGTCCCATCCGGTCTGCACCAGGACGGCACGTCCCCGGACCTCTTCCGGGCCGAGAGGCAGCCGGTCGATGTAACGCTCCGCGGACAGTGGAATCCGGACGACGACGCAATCGAGGTTGGCCAGCGACGCGAGCGGCAGATCGGCGAGATCGGTGCCGTCGGCATACCGATGGAACGGACTGTCGACGTAGGTGCCGGTGTTGGCGACCATCTCGATCTTGCCGATCTGAAATTCGGTGCCCGGTGCGTATCGGGCCCGCGAGGCCTCGCGGCTCAGGTAATCGCAGATCACCGGCGCGGGAAGCCCTTTGTAGGTGATCATCCCGTGCTCGATGGTATGGCTGACATCGATCAGCCGGCCGGCTGGCCGCGCGGCCTCGGAGGTCACGCGCGCCGGGCCGCGATCTCCCGCACCTGCTCGGGAGTCAGAATCGTCTCGTAGTGCGCCGAGCGCGCATCGAAGCGCGTGAGCACCCGGCGGGCCTCGGGATGGATGACCGCGACCGTGTAGTCGGGTCCGGCGAAGGCCCGCACCGCCTCCATGTCGGTAAACTGGGTGATCGTCACGAACTCGACTTCGTCACCCGCGTCCCGTCGCAGCAGCGACGCGCCCAGGTAACCCGGCACCCGCCCGATGCCCGGCAGCACATCCGCCCGCAGCAGGGCCTCATAGGTGTCGGCGTCGGCGGGCCTGGTCCAGCCGTGCCAGATGCGGCTGATCATCACGGATCCTTTCGGAACAAGGGCATGCCTCGGCGCGGGCTCCAGAGCGCGCCGGGATTCATGGCCGGATGGCGATCTCGAGTCCTCGCGGCCCCGGTGTCACCCGCACACTCCGCAGGTCCGCGGCGATCATGTCCGCCGCCGCGACCTCGGCGGCGGTGTGGGTCGTCGTGAGGCCGAGTACTCGCGCACCCGCCGCGGCGCCCGCGGCGATTCCGGCCGGCGAGTCCTCCACCACCAGGCACGCGCCCGGCGCCAGCCCCAGTCGCTCGGCTCCCAGCAAGTAGCCATCGGGAGCCGGTTTGCCTCGGGTCACCGCCTCGCTGGTCACTGCGTTCGCGGGAAGCGCGAGTCCGATCGCGCCCAGGCGCCCCGATGCGATCTCCCGGCTCGCCGACGTCACCACCGTCCAGGCTGCCGGCGGGAGGCCATTCAGCAGGGTCATGACGCCGGGAATGGGCCGAATCCCCTCGAAATCCAATAGTTCCGCGGAATCGAGCCAGGCGACTTCTTCATCGGTCGCCAGCTCGGGTGCCACCAGCCGGAGCGTGTCTCGACTCCTGCGTCCGGACGCGACCGCCAGAAACGGCTCCGCGGGGCGGCCGTGCAAGGCCGCCCAGCGGCGCCAGGTGCGCTCCACGATATCGCGGGAGTCGAGCAGCACTCCGTCCATGTCGAAGAGGAGTCCGGAGCATTCAAGCAGCATGGATACTCGCCATGACCAGAAGATACTCTCCGATCGGGTCAGTTCTCGTCGGGAAACCACGCGGAAATCGTGGTCCCGGCTCCCAGGTTGCTCTCGGCCCACACCTTCCCGCCATGCGCTTCGACCAGGTGCTTCACGATCGCCAGGCCGAGGCCGGTGCCGCCCTCGGACCGTGAGCGCGACGGGTCGGCGCGATAGAAGCGCTCGAAGATTCGCGGCAGATGATCGGTGCCGATGCCGCTGCCCGTGTCCGTTACGCTGATCCGGGTCCCCGAACCGTCGCGTTGCGCCGTCGCGGTGATCCGGCCTTCGTTGGTGGTGTAGCGCCGGGCGTTGTCGTACAGGTTGGAGAGAATCTGGCGGAATGCTTCGGGGTCGACGAAGAGCCTCGTCGCGCCGGGCCTGATCTCGACGCCGAAGTGCGGTACCCCGCGCGCGGGAGCCGCGAGCGATGTCCAGGCGTCCCGAAATCCCGCTTCGGCCATCACCGGGCGGGGCGCCGGGCGCCAGGTGCCCGACTCGATACGGGAGAGATCGAGCTGGTCGTCCACCAGCCGCTGCATCCGCTGGGCATTGGCCAGAATCGTTTCCAGGAACCGGCGCTGGGTTCCGTCACCCGCCTGATCGGCCAGCAGGGTCTCCGCGTAGCCCGAGATCGAGGTGAGCGGCGTCTTGAGCTCGTGGGACACATTGGCGACGAAATCGCGCCGGATGGTCTCGAGACGCCGGAGGTCGGTCAGGTCGTGGAGCACCACAACCGCGCCACCCTCCGGCAGGGGCCGGGCACTCAGCAGGCAGGTCCGCTCGTCGAGCTGCACCTCGCGGTCCGCGACGGTCTCTCCCGAAAGCGTCGCGTTCACCGCTTCCCGGGACGCCTTCTCGTGGAACAACAGCTGAAGCGGGGGCAGGGGGCGGTCGTCCTCGTAGCCCAGCAGCCGCCGCGCCGCGGGGTTCGCGGTCATCACCCGGCCCCGCGGATCACAGGAGATCACGCCCTCCACCATCGCGTTGACCAGCGCCCCGGTCTCCGCCTGCTTGCGTCGGAGCTGGTCGAATCGCGCCTCGAGCTCCTCGTGCATGTCGCGAAGGGCGCCGACCATCGCGTCCATGTCCGGGATGCCGGAGCGGGGAAACCGGGGCGTGCCGCCCGCGGCGATGGTCCGGGCCGCCTCGGCCGTCTCGGTGAGGGGCCGGGTGATCGAGCGCGCGGCCAGATAGGCCAGAAGCACCCCGAGTACCAGGGCCAGCAGGGCCGCGACCAGCACCGATCGCTGGGATCGCTGGATCACCAGGTCCACCTGATCCAGGGGCATCGCCACCCGGATCACGCCGGGTCCGCCGGTGACGGCCACATACATGAGGTCGCTGCCGATGGTGGCACTGCGCCGCTTGGCCTGGCCCACGCCTCCGGCCAGCGCGGCGATCACCTCGGGACGGCCGGCGTGGTTCTCGACCTGGGGCAGATTCGCGGGGGGCACGTCGGTATCCGCCCGCACCCGCCCGTCCCGGTCGATCAGGGAGACCCGGATGGCGCCGGCGGCGCCGAACCGCTCCACGAAGTGGGGCCATTCCAATGAATCGGGCGGCAAGGCCTCCCGAAGCAGGCTGGCCTGACGCTCCAGGTTGGCCCGGACATCCCGCTCGAGATCGCCACGCAGCCAGCGCTCCGCCGCGACCACCAGCACCAGCACCGTCACCATCAGCACCAGGATGGTCCCGGCCACCAGTCGCCGAGCGAAGGTCACTTGGTGCTGCTCCGGAACCGGTAACCGAAGCCGCGGATGGTCTCGATCATCTCGCCGACTTCGCCCAGCTTGCTGCGCAGCCGCTGCACGTGCATATCCACGGTCCGGGTCTGGATGTCCGGCTGGGCCTCCCACACCGTCTCGAGGAGCTGCGGCCGGGTCTGCACTCGTCCGCGCCGCTCGGCGAGGGTCAGCAGCAGCTTGAACTCGGTGGCGGTGAGCGGCACCTCTTCGCCGTGGAGCGTCACCCGGTGCGCGCCGCGGTCGATGGTGAGCGGCCCCTCCACCAGCGCGGATCCGGCCGCGACCGCGGGCGCCGCCAGGCGCCGCAACAGCGCCGCCACCCTGAGGGTGAGCTCCTGGGGCGAGAAGGGCTTGGTCAGATAATCGTCGGCGCCCAGCGTCAGGCCCTTCACCCGGTCCGCTTCCTCCCGCCGGGCGGTGAGCAGGATGACGCCCACATCGGCCGTCTCCCGCCGCTGCCGCAATTCCCGCAGCACCTCGTACCCCGACACCCCGGGGAGCATCAGGTCCAGCACCACGATGTCGGGGCGCTCTTCCCGCGCGGCCTTGAGCGCGTCCTGTCCGTTGCCCGCGGTGGACACGCGGTAGCCGGAGCGCGCCAGGTGGTAGGCGACCAGCGCGGTGATGTCCGGTTCGTCATCGACGACGAGGATGCGATGGGTCATGCGCGCTCCTCACCCGACTCCGATGCCGACGGACCGGTCCGGCCGCCCGGAGCCGGCATGCGTCCCCGTCCGTGCGCCCGGCTGCGGTCCAGCGCGCGATGGCGCTCCAGCCGCATCGTCTCGTCATGGCCCAGGGCGTCGATGATGGCCTGCAGCAGGCGCCCATGGGGACCGGTCTCGTGCCGCAGCCGATACAGCACGAACTGGGCGATGGGCGTGTCGCGGACGACCCGGGACTTCTTGAGCACCGTCAGGTGGCGCGACACGGTAGGCTGGGGCAGATCCAGGACCATTTGCAAATCCGATACGAAGAGCGGCGCCGCCGCCAGGCAGTTCACGATGCGCAATCGCGTCGGCTCGGCGAGCGTCAGCAGGAGTTCGGCGGGAGGGAGCGGAGTCATATACGGCGATACATATATACGCTCAGACGCATAGACGCAAGTCGGGCGGTGGGAGAGTGATTGCGCTTCATCCAGCCTTCAGGGATTATTGGCGCATGCGACGTCTCGCCGCACTCAGGACCCCGTGAGCGATCCGATTCCGGTGTTCGTCAACGGCCAGTGCGTCCGGATCGCACCCGGACAAGCGGTCGGCTCGGCGGTCGCGCTGCACGATGCGGGGCTGGCCGCACAGCTGGCCTCGGGCGCGGCCTATATCACCGACGGTCGCGGGATCCGCCTGGAGCCCGACGCGCCGGCTCACGCCGGTGCCATCCTCCGCGTGATCGTCACCGCGCGGCGCGAGCCCGACGAGGCCGATGCTCACTCGTGAGCTGATCGGCCGCATGCCCAAGGCCGAGCTGCACGTCCACCTGGACGGCTCGCTTCGGCCCGAGACGATGATCGAGCTGGCCCGGGATGCGCGGGTCACCCTGCCCAGCACCGATCCCGAGGCGCTCCGCCGCCACATGCTGGTGTCCGACGCGCAGAACCTCGGAGACTACCTCAAGCGATTCGACATCACGGTATCGCTGCTCCAGACCGCCGACGCCATCGAGCGGGTGGCCTACGAGATGGTGGAAGACGGCGCCCGGGACAACCTCCGCTATCTCGAGGTGCGCTACTGCCCCCACCTCTCGACCCACGGCGGCCTGACGATGGAAGCCGTGGTGGAGGCGCAGCACCGCGGATTCGTCCGGGGCGAGCGGGATTTCGGGGTCCGGACCGGCATCATCAACTGCTCGCTCCGCCACTATCCCCCCGACCGTTCCATCGAGATCGCCGAGTTGTCGGTGCGATCCAAGGCGCTGGGTGTGGTGGCGTTCGACCTCGCGGGTGGCGAAGCGGGTTTCCCGCCCGGGGTTCACGCTGCCGCGTTCGACGTGGCGCTGGCGGGAAACCTCGGCATCACCGTGCACGCCGGTGAGGCCTATGGTCCCGCTTCGGTGTCCGAGGCGATCCGGCGCTGTCACGCCATGCGGATCGGGCACGGCACCCGGCTGCGCGAGAATCCCGCCCTCCAGGACTTCGTGCGGGACCGGCGGATTCTGATCGAGAGCAACATCACCAGCAACGTGCAGACTCGTGTCGTCGGCAAGCCGGAGGAGCATCCGGTGCGGGGCTACTTCGATGCCGGTCTCGCGGTCACGCTCTGCACCGACAGCTGGCTGATGAGCGGGGTATACCTCTCCGACGAGTACTGGCTGGCCCACCGGAGTCTCGGCTTCACCAAGGAGGAGATCCACCGGATGATCCTCAACGCCTTTGCCGCGGCCTTCCTGCCGTGGCCCGAGCGGCAAGCGCTGCTGGCCGGCGTGCAGAGCGAGCTGGAGGCCATGTGAGCGCATTGCTGCAGGCCCGGCGCTGGGTGCTCGCGGTGGGACTCCTGCTGGTCGGCATCGGCGCGGCCTGGTTCATCCCGGGCGCGACGGGGCGGGGGATCAATACCCTGGTGGCCCAGCAGCGGGACACCGTGGCGCGCGACTCCGCGAACGCCCTCCCGTCCTCCCGTCCTCCCGTCGTTCCGTCCACGTCCACGCCGGTCGTGGTGCTCCAGCCACCGCCGCCTTCGCCCACACCGATCGGCACCCGCCTCATCGGGCTGATTGGCATGGCGCTGATCATCGGCATCGGCTACGCGATGTCGAACAATCGCAAGGCCATCCGCTGGCAGACGGTGGCATGGGGACTCTCCCTGCAGATCCTCTTCGCGATCTTCGTGCTCCGGGTTCCGTTCGGCCGGAAGCTCTTCCGCGGCCTCGGAGCGTTCGTGACCTCGGTGCTGCACTTCTCCTACGTCGGCTCCGCATTCGTCTTCGGAGAGCTGGGCAAACCCGATTCGAGTCTCGGCGTCATCTTCGCCTTCCAGATCCTGCCGGCGATCATCTTCGTCTCGGCCCTCTTCGCCATCATGTACTACCTGGGCGTCATGCAGCTGGTGGTGCGCGCCTTCGCGGTGGTGATGAGCAAGATCATGCGGGCCAGCGGGGCCGAGAGCCTCGATGTGGCGGCGTCGATCTTCATGGGACAGACCGAGGCGCCGCTCACCATCCGGCCCTTCCTGCCCAAGATGACCATGTCCGAGCTCATGACGGTGATGACCGCCGGCATGGCCCACATCTCCGGCTCGATCATGGCCGCGTATATCGCCTTCGGCATCGAGGCCCGGCATCTGCTCACCGCGGTGATCATGACCGCGCCGGGGACCATCATGATGTCCAAGATGTTCGAGCCGGAGACCGGAACGCCGGAGACCTACGGCAACGTCAAGCTGGACATCCCCAAGACCGACGTGAACCTGGTCGACGCCGCCGCGCGCGGCACCGGCGAGGGGCTGCACCTCATGCTCAACGTCATCGCGATGCTGGTCTCGTTCATCGCGCTGGTGGCGCTCACCAACGGCGGTATGGGCTGGATACATTCGCAGCTTGCCTGGTTCCCCGAGAACCTCCAGACCGTGCTCTCCTGGGTCGGCCGCCCCATTGCGTGGGCGATGGGCGTACCGTGGAAGGACAGCGGCGTCATCGGCAGCCTGCTGGGCACCCGCACCGTGCTCAACGAATTCGTCGCCTTCTCGCAGCTGGGGCCGCTCAAGGCTTCGCTCGATCCGCGCTCCTTCACTATTGCCTCCTTCGCGCTCGCCGGATTCGCCAATCTGAGCTCGGTCGGCATTCAGATCGGCGGAATCGGGGCGCTGGCGCCCACCCGCAAGAGCGATCTCGCCAAGCTCGGCTTCCGGGCGATGCTGGCCGGAACGCTCGCCAACTTCATGTCGGCGACCATCGCCGGGATCCTGCTATGAGTGACGTGGGCGCGGCCCGTGACGCGGTCTTGGCGCGGCTGGCGGGGCGGAAGCCGACCATCGCGATCGTGCTG
>DASYPZ010000094.1:0-8352 GCA_036006105.1 Gemmatimonadales bacterium
ATGCCGCCGCCGCGCTGATGGTGAATTGCACGCCCGTCGAGCCGGGTGTCCCCCGATTGGGCGCCAGTCGGGTGACCGCGACGATTGCCAGGCTGGCCGCCAGCGCGACACCGGAGATCGCCGCGACCAGTCCCCAGCCGCGGCGGGTATCCGCGGGCGGCGGCGGCGTCGAACGAAGCCGGCCCAGGACCCGCCGCTCGATTTCAGGACCCAGGTCCGGGCCCTGACGGAGCAGCTCGATGGCCCGACGGACCACCGGAGCCGGCTCGGATTCGTACGGCTCACTCATGCAGCTCTCCTTGCAGCGAGACCCGCAACGCTTCACAGGCTCGGAGCACCCGCATCTTGAGCGCCGGCACCCCCGCGCCGGTCACTTCCGCGATCTCCTCGTACGAGAAGCCCTCGACATGCTTGAGGAGAAACGCCTCCCGCTGCACCGGAGGGAGGAGTGCCAGGGCCTGGTCGATGGTCTCCCGGAGCTCGAGATCCTCCTCGGGGTGCGGCACCGACAACGATTCCAACTGGTCCGGGTCCGCCGTCCGAAACCGGTCCCGGCGCAACAGCACCTTCCGGCTGCTCCGGCAGCGATTGACCAGAATCCGGAACGCCCAGGCACCGAACCGCTCGGGCTCCCGGCAACCGGCGAGCCCCCGATACGCGCGCAGGAAGGTATCCTGCACCACTTCCTCGGCTTCTTCTCTGCTCCCGAGCATTTGCCACGCATACCGTCCGAACGGAGACCGAAACTGGGCCATCAGGGCCTCGAATGCCTTCAAATCGCCGCTCCGGGCCTTGGCGACCAGAGCCGCGATGGTATGCCCCATCAGGTACAGACCTCCGGAAACGGCGATTGGTCACACCCCGTACGGAAGTGACGAAACAGAAGATGGGCAGGTCTATTCTTTACGAGGGTGACACAGATCCCGTGTCATCGCGGCATTCAACAGTCCTGGAGGACGCAATGCGACGATTCGGACCCGCGGCCATGATGACCCTGGGCATGGGGTTGACCCTGGCCGCCTGCAGCAATCCGGCCGGGGTGGACACCGGCAATCACGGAACCGCCCAGATTCGAATGATGAACGCGGCGGTCGGAGGTCCAACCCTGGACCTCCTCATCGGCGGCACGGTGATCACCTCGGGGGTGGCGCAGGGGCAGACGTCGGCCTTCGCGACGCTGCCGGGGGGGAATCAGACGCTTACGGTTCGCCAGGCGGGCCAGACCCTCACACTCGCGTCCCGGTCGGTGGACTTCACCCCGAACGGCAGGTACGCGCTGGTGGTGAGCGGCACGGTCGCATCGCTCATGCTCACGCCCGCCCTCACACCGTCGGTGGCACTGGACACCGGGCTCGCCAAGCCGGACAAGGCCAACATCCGGATCATCAACATCAACCAGATCGGTGACGCGCCGAGTGATTCCTCTCACGCGCCGGCGCCGATCCCGCTGGATGTGTACATCACCGCGCCGGGCGCGGACCTCGGCGCGCTCAGTCCAAATTTCTCGATGGATGCCCGCTATTCCAGCTACAGCAGCCTGCTCTACTTCCCTCCGGCCAACTGGGTGGTGCAATTCACCACCGCGGGCTCCAAGCTGCCGGTGGCCGTGACCGCGACCATCCCGATCGCCGCGGGCGAGGTTCGCGCGGTGACGCTGCAGCGGACCGCCGCTGGAGGATTCACCACCTCGGTGGTCACCGAGAACTAGGAATCCGTCACGTACTGAAACAGCAGCGGGCGCCGCCGGAGCGGTCTCCAACCCGGAGACCACACGGATGCGCCCGCTTCTCTCGTCACCGCAGACCGAATTCCCACTGCTTCTGCCGATCGTCAACGCCTATCTGCAGGCGGCCGCGCTACTCCCGGAACCGACTGAAGACGAAATCCAGGTCCTTCTGCTTACTGTGACACTCCTGACAGGCGGCCCGAGCCTTTGCTGCCAGCGACGGCTCCCGGCTGTCGCCCTGGAATTCCTCGAACCCCCAACCGCCGTCGGGAAACTGGGTGCCGTCCTTACGCATGACGTCGATGTGAATCCGGGATGCCTCGGCGGTGACCTCGGCGGTCGTGGTCACATCCAGGAGGTCGTAGACGATCACCGACCCATCGGGGAAGCGGCCGGTCTGGTAGCCGAGGAGAGCCTTGTCATTGGCGTAGATGTGATGGAACCCGCCTGATGGGCGGCCCGGCGGGATCAGGGCGCTCTTCACGTGCACCCAGTGCCGATACCCCTCGGGATAAGGAACCGATCCCGAGGGCGGCGCGAGGAAGGCCGCGGTCAAGATGACGACGGATCCGCACCCCAGCAGCCACGCCGGTTGCATCCGGCTCAGGGACCTTCTCACATTCCGGCGTGGGCTGGGCACTTCACCGCCGGGTTCCACTCGGCGAACAGACCCGAGGGATTCTTCTCGAAGGCCCAGACGTGCAGGTTCCAGAGCTTGAGCGGGTCGTTCTGCCGCAGCGGACGCCCGAAGATCCGGGGCGGATCCGCCTCCCGGGGATGGATGCGATAGGGAATGATGTACTCCACCGCCACCAGCTTCATCTTTCCCTTGGCATCGTGGGCGTAGAGCAGAATCTGCGGATGCTCCAGCGACAGGGTATCGCTGAGCAGGGCCCGGTTGACGAAGTGCTGCCCCATGCCCCCTTCGGTCGAGTCCGCCAGACACTGCGACGCATTCATGGTGGGATATCCGGCCGCGCGCGCGACGGCGGTGTCCTGGTAGATCCGGGTCGCGTTCCGCACCCGTTCGAGATCCTGCGCGATGCCCGGGTCCGTTGCCGCCATGGTTTGCGGCGGTGAATGGGAACAACCGGCCATCAGGGCGGCGGCTCCGACGATGACGGGCAGCGACCAGCACAATCTCGGCATGGTGTACTCTCGTTCTGGGAGTAAAGAAGCGGCGTCGCTCGCGCCCCGCGAACCCGCCTGACGAACGTCCAATTCTACCGGCGCGAGGTCCGGAGGATGGCGGATCGCCCCGGCCGATTCGGTGAATGGTATCCATGGCTCGGCGAACGGTTGACCCCGGGAGGCTGCCGGGACCCACCTGGCGCCGGGACCGGTGTCAGCATAACTCTACTCCGGACCCTAACCGGATCGAGCCGAAACGCATGGCCGCACAGACCCGGATCACCGCATTGATCGCCGATGACGAGGCGCCCGCTCGCAAACGGCTCCGCGACCTGCTCGGCTCCGTCGACTGGGTGCAAGTCGTGGGCGATTGCGCCGACGGACCGGCCACCATCGAAGCGGTGAATCGCCTCGAGCCCGACCTGCTCTTTCTCGATCTCCAGATGCCCGGCTGCGATGGCCTGGCCGTGGCCCGGCAGATCGCGCATCAGCCCGCCATCGTCTTCACCACCGCGCACAACCGGTATGCGGTGGCCGCGTTCGAGCTGGGCGCGGTCGATTATCTGCTCAAGCCGTTCGGGCAGGAGCGCTTTGCCCTCGCGCTGGAACGGCTGCGCGATCTCACCCAGCGGCGCGCGGATCCCGGGGTCGCCGAGCGAACCGCCGAGGCGCTCGACCCGTCCGCCAGGCTCTCCCGGCTGTTCGTCCGGACCCACGGCAAGATCATCGTCGTGCCGATCGCCGAGATCCGGCGGTTCGAGGCCCGGGATGACTACAGCGCGCTGTTCACCGGCACGCAGCGTCACCTCATCCACCTGACCCTGACGGAGCTGGAGCAGCGGCTCGACCGAGCGGTATTTGTCCGGGTGCACCGCTCCCACATCGTGAATCTCGATTTTGTCGAAGCGATGATTCCGACCGACGACGCCCGTCTCGAGGTGGTGTTGCGGGACGGTACCCGGATCATGGCCAGCCGGTCACGGTCCCGCGCGCTCCGGGATCAGACGGTATGAACACACCCATCGGCCCGGAACCGCCGGAGACCAGAGTGACCGCCCGCACCGTCGCGATCGTGGTGGCGGTGTGGACCGCGGAGTGCCTGGTCTACACCCTGCAGCAGATCCTCTATCACGTCTCGGCGGCCGAGCCGGTTCCCTTCCGGAACATTTTCTATGCCGGAGCCAAGGGCGCGGTCATCTGGTCGTCCATCACGCTCATTCTGATTGGGCTCCGGGTCACCTCGCGCCTGCGCGACCGAACCCTGCCGGTGATCTTCGGGGTGCACTTCGGGCTGGCCCTGATCTTCAACGGGATCCGCGTGGCCGCGGACATCTATCTCAACCAGCTCACCGGCATCCTCCCGCTGACCGGATCCTTTGCGGCCAATTACTTTCGCCAGTCCACCTTCAACATCTTTGCCTATTTCCTGACCGCGGCGGTCCTGCACGCTCTGGACTACAACCGTATCTCCAAGAATCGGGCGATCCACGCCGCCGCGCTGCAGGGTCAGCTGAGCGAGGCTCGGCTGGAAGTGCTCAAGATGCAGCTCCAGCCGCATTTCCTCTTCAACACCCTGCACGCGATGGCCGCGCTGGTCCACGACGATCCGCACGCCGCAGAGCGGATGATCCTCCGCCTGGGAGACCTGCTCCGCGCGGCGGTGGACCAGTCCGGGCGTCCGGTAATACCGCTCGCCGACGAGATCGATCTACTGCAGGCCTATCTGGACATCGAGCAGATTCGCTTCCGCGACCGGCTCACGGTCACCCTCGAGGTGCCGGCGGCGCTGGAACACGCCACGGTGCCCAACCTGATCCTGCAGCCGCTGGTCGAAAACGCCATCAAGCACGGCGCGGCCAGGCAGATCGGCCCGGCCTCGATCCGGGTGGCGGTCTCCCGCTCGAAGGACGATCTGGTGCTCGAGGTTTCCAACACCGGGGACCCGACCGGGCGGGCGGCCGAGCTGGTCGAGGGTGTCGGGATGCGCAACACCAGGGCGCGGCTGGCCGAGCTGTATCCTCAACGCTACGCGTTCAACCTGATCGTGCGGCCGGCCGGCGGCGCGTTGGCGATCATCCGGATTCCCTACACCGAGACCGACGAAGCGGACCGCGCCCCGGGCTGGGTCGAGGATGCGAACCCTTTGCGTGTTCCTATTTCACCAGCCGGAAGCTCGCCTTGACCAGGAGTACGTTGGTGGCGGGAGCGTTGAACAGTCGGGTCAGATCCCGGCCCAGCCGCAGGGCGCCATCGCTGCTGGCGCCCTCCCGCTGCTGGGTCCAGACCAGGTAGAGCGCCGATCCGGGACGATATTCCCACCGGAAGACCACATTCGCGTTGAAGGATCTGGTATTGAAATCGGGATTGGCCAGTGCGATATCCGCGCTGCCATCGCCATTGGTGTCGATCCGATACTGTCCGGAGGCGGGGTCCAGCACGACCTGCGACGGCGCGAAGACCCTCAGACGATCCTGGCTCCTCGGCGCGCGCGGGTCCTCGACCTCCTTGAACTCGGTGTAGCGCCCCGCGCTCACGAACGGCTGGGCGTAGAGCTGCAGCGTCATGCGGGGAGAAAAGGCGTAATCGACCCGGGCGGTGAGCGCGGCCGTGGACTGTTCCAGGCGCGCCAGCACGTAATGCAGCCGGTCGGGATCGGCGGTCTCTCCGGGCTGACCCACGTACTGCCATCCGTTCACCGTGCGGGCGTACTCGGGTCCCAGGCTCAGTGCCAGCCGGTCGGTGGTACGCCAGGTGACGCTGGGCGCGAGATCAAACTGGTGGCTGCCCGTGGCCGGCTCGAATGCCTGCGTCCCGGTGAACAGGACCTGGAACGGGCGCCGCGAATCGGTGCTGAGCGATGCGGCCAGCGAGGTTCGGGGCGGCAATAGCAACGCCGGGCCGCCGCGGAGCTCTTCCAGGCTGAGCGCGGACCACTCATGGCCCAGCGTGAGCGATCCGCCCCAGTAGTTCCTCAAGGTGAAATTCAGATAGCCATCGGCCACGGTGGCGCGGCGCTCGCCGCCGAAGCTCCATCCCGCGCCGATCTGATTCGACCCGACGGCCCAGCGCCGGATGAACCGTCCGGGGCGGAACCGCTCGTAGTTCAGCCATCCGGTGGCGATCGCCCAGTCGGCGTTGCGCTGGAACCCAAGATCGTTCAATTCGAAGCCGGGCGACACCACGTACCCGGTCACTCCCCCCTTGAACACGCCGCCGACCTTCCAGAGCTTCAATTGCCCGGCCGCACCGCCGATCGAGGTGCGGGTGGGGTCGTCATGGAGATACGAGGCATCGGGCCGTTGGAAGAAATGTCCCGGGCCGTGCAGCACCTTCTCCACCGCGGGCGCCGCGCCGGCCAGGTAGCTGCCGAGCAGGAGTCCGCTGACCTCCCACAGGTCGTTGCGGGAGCGAAGCCGCCCGCTCGCGCCCAGCGCGAAGGCCCGCGCCGTTGCCACGTCCTCCAGGGCCGGACTCATGCCGGAGCGATTGAGAGCCGTGGCGATACCGCCGATCGCGCGGCGTCCGTCGTCCGACTGCCGGGAGATCCGCAGAACGCCGGTCTCGGTGGTGGGATCCACCGGGGTCCGCTGCTCGACTCCCAGGGCATCGACGTAGCGCGCATCCGCCGATCCGGTGACGGCGCCGAGTGCGCCGACCGACCACCCGTTCGCGGTGCGACCCGAGAGCTTGGCGGCGCCCAGCACGGTGGTGCCGGTCGGGACGTCGCTGAAGCCGGCGTCGGCGGGGACACTCCCGTGGGGCGGCCCGCCGATGCGGCGGGTGTAGAAGGGTTGCTCCGAGGCAAAGGAGTTCCCCCGCGACGCGAAGGTCAGTCCCATCGGAAAATCGAACTGGGTCGCCCCTTCCACGAAGAAGGGTCGCTGTTCGGGAAAGAACGTCTCGTAGGTGGTGAGGTTCACCTGGGAGGGATCGGCCTCGACCTGTCCGAAGTCGGGGTGGATGGCGCCGGTCAGGGTGAACCCGGGTGTCAACCGGTATCGGAAGTCGGCGCCGACGGAGCCGCCGGCCCGGCGCCCATCGGAGAACGGATCACCGGGAGCGTGGGGCGCCGAGGTCGTCTTCGCCGCGGAGTAGGGCACCAGCTCCAGCCGGTCGGACGCGGTGGACAGCGCGATGCCGGTCACATCGTTGAAATGGGAGACCAGATCGGAATAGGTCGGGAGCCGGGGAGACCAGTCGGAGGATTGCCCGGCGCGGACCGCACGGCGATAGACATTGAGGCCGAAGGACAGCGGCGCGTTCCCCCGCCGGGCATAGGCCAGCTGCGAGAAGGGAATCCGGTATTCGACGGCCCAGCCCAGGGAATCGATGCGGGGCACCGCTTCCCACACCCCGTTCCAGGCATTGTCGTACCCCATGAACTGATCGAACGTGGCGTCCACCTGGACCCCGCGCGGATTGACCCCGAAGCCGAACCCGCTGCGCCGGTCGTGCCGGCTGTCGATCTCGACGAAGATCCAGTCGGAACGGGTCTCGTCATCGCGGCGGGGGAACGGCGCCACGACCCACTCGGGGTGCTCCTCGTAGGCGCGAATCCCGAAGTACAGCGCGCGATCGTCATAGACGATGCGCACCTCGGTCCGTCGGGCCGCGAGAATGCCGGGCACCGGGTTTTGCTCCGTGAAGTCGCTCGCGACCGGGACCCCTTGCCAGGCCGCATCGTCGAGACGGCCATCCAGGACCGGCGGCGCTCCCTTGATCCGGACCGCGCCGATGGTCCGAAACGCGAGCGCGGCGGCCGCCCGGGCCGAATCGGGAGGGGTCACCTTTCGGGCGGCATTTTCCTGGGCCGGGACCCTGGAACCGAGCAGGGCCCATACGACGATCACGGTACTGCGCGGAACCCGAAACATGGAACGCTGCGCCTTGATGGAATCGACGCCAATCTAGAATCCGCCGGCGGCGCCCAGGCACGGTTTGCAGGGAGCGGAACACTCCTGCAGCCGGCGGGCGCGGGAGTGGGCGAATGGGCTCGGCCCACCCTTCCGCCCGACCTCCGCCGCCGCGATCATACCAGCCACGATATGACGCCACGCAACGATCGCCCGTCCACCGGGTCCGACCGCCCCTCGGGGTGGGTGCTCTGGTGGGCGAGTCTGGGGCTGTGGACCCTGCTGTCGCTCGCGGACGCGGTCGATTACTTCGTGTCCTGGAAGCTGCAGGGCGCTCCCCGTCCCTTCTCGCGCGCCCTCGCGGAGGCATTTCCCGGCTGGGAAGCCTGGGCGCTCCTGGCTCCCGCGATCTTCTGGTTCGGCCGCCGGGTCCCCCTTCGGTGGCCCGCCAAACCCGGACCGGTCCTGGCGCATATCGCGTTCAGCGGCGTCATCGGAACTCTGCACACGCTGGTCCATGTGACTTTCGGCTGGCTGCTGCAGCTGCGTCCCTCGTCGCTCGGACTGATGCAGTACTTCGAGGGGACCCTGCTCGACTGGCTCCCGATCAGCATCCTGACCTACTGGACCATCATCGCCCTC
>DASYPZ010000095.1:0-1931 GCA_036006105.1 Gemmatimonadales bacterium
GTGGCGTTCACCGCGACCGACCGGACCGGGGTGCCCTTCTATCACACCAACGTGCTGATGTTCATCGGGCATGGCCTGGCAGGGATCTGTCTCGAGTCGATCGGCTCGAGCGCGGAGCGCCGTGCGGTGGAGGAACGGCTGCAGCGGGACGGCAAGGAGATTCTCCCGCTGACGCAGGAGCAGACCGCCAATTTCTGCGGCAACTGCCTGGCGCTGTCCTCGGGAGACGGCACCCCGCTCCTCTTCATGTCCAGCCAGGCCTGGCGGTTCTTCTCCGCGGATCAGCGCGCCACGATCGAGCGCCACGGCCGGATTCTGCACACCGAGCTCTCGGCGTTCGAACGGTTGGGTGGAGGATCGGCGCGCTGCCTGGTAGCGGAATTGTTCTAGGAGTAGCCGCTCACGCCCTGCCCCGCACCGCCACCAGGTAGTGCAGAGACGCCAGCGCGATGACCACCGCCATGATGACCGCCTCCCGCGCACTCACCTGTGTCGCGATCACCAGCATGCCTCCGACACCCAGCGCCGCGACGAGCGGTCCGGCAGGCATCCGGAATGCCGCCGCCGGCGCGGCCCGGCTGGTGCCATCCCGCGAGCGCAGGACCGGGAGCGCGGCACAGACCAGTCCATAGGTGATCAGCCGGGCCACGACCGAGAGAGTCAGGTTCTGCAGGAAGGTCCCGCTCGCCGCCAGTACCAGCACCAGCGTCGCATAGCAGAGAATCGAGACATAGGGCGTTCGGAATCGCGAATGCACGGCCCCGAACGCCGCCGGCAAATCCCCCTGCTGGGCCATCGCGAAGGTGAGGCGAGGGGCGTTCACCATGCCGCCGGCGAGATAGCCGAAGGTCGAAAGCATGGCACAACCGGCCATGAAGAGGCCGCCTTTCGAGCCGAGAAACACTCGCGCCGCGGCCGAGAGGGGCCGGGCCTCGCTCGCCGGATTGGGCAGACTCCAGGTCACCACCACCTGGACGAAGGTGTACAGGAGGGCCGCCGCGACCAGCGCGGTCAATAGCGCCACCGGCGCGTCCCGTTCGGGATGCTTCGCCTCGGCCAGCGGCATCAGGGCCGCCTCGAACCCCCCGTAGGCGAATACCAGGATCAGCAAGGACTCGAGCCAGGGTCGGAGACCGCTGGGTGGCGGCGTCGCGGCGACGGCGCCGTGACCCATCATCCAGGTCAAGCCGATCACCAGGAATATTCCCAGCGCGGTGAGCTTGGCCGCCGCGAGAAAGCTGCTCACCCGCGACCCCAGACCGACGCCGCGATAGTTCACCACGGTGAGGCCGGTGAGCAGGGCCACCAGCACGCCGATTCCGGCCGCGCGACTGTTGAATCCGGACCAGAACTCCCCCAGGTAGATCGCGAAGAGGTTGGCGACCGTCGCCGAGGCGGTGAGGCGGGCAAGGTAGGCCATCCAGCCGGTCTGGATGCCCGCGTAGCGTCCGAACGTCGCGCGAGCATACAGGTAGGGACCGCCGGCGTCCCGGAAGCGCGAGGCGACCTCCGCGAAGCAGGCGATGACGACACCGATCAGCACCGCGGCCAGGACCCAGGCCCACGGGGCCGCCGATCCGAGCTTTCCGGCGATGACCGAGGGCAGCCCGTAGATCGCGCTGCCGATGACCCCGTTGATCATCAGCCCGGCCAGCGCCCACCGGCCGATGGTGCGGACCAGCTCCGGACGCTGCACCGGGTTCACCACCGGAAGCCTAGTGCGACGTCTTCACCGGATGGTCCTGCAGCCAGTCGAGCGCGAGGTTGGCCAGCGTCCGCACGCCCACCGGCAGAGCCGCCTCATCGGCGAAGAAGAGCGGAGAATGATTGGGCGCCGCGGTGGCGGGATCCTTCCCTTTGGGGACGATCCCCAGAAAGACGAACAGTCCGGGAATCTTCTGCTGATACAGGGAGAAGTCCTCCGAAGGCAT
>DASYPZ010000096.1:0-15552 GCA_036006105.1 Gemmatimonadales bacterium
GACGATGCGCATGAGCCAGGGCCGAAACGGACGGGCCGGATCGTAGCGCTCGATGGCGCGCCACGCCGCCAGCATTCCCTCCTGGACCGCATCGTCGGCATCATCATCGTCCCGCAAGATGGCGCGGGCAGCTCGCCGGGCGGCCAGGCCGTGCCGGTTGATGAGCTGTCCGAAAGCGTCGGGGTCTCCACCGCTGGCCGCTCGTGCCAGCTCGGTGTCATCCACGTCCGAATTACGCAGCGGTGGCTCCGGGCGTTGAGGTCGTTGTGCCGCCTAAAGATACGCTGCGTTCGGGATTCCGACGGATCGGGGGCAATGCGAGTGGCTCGGGGGATTTCAGGGGTCAGTTTCGTCCCGGACGTCCCCAGGTTTCCAGTCCCGTCGCGATGGCGAGCCACAGACTCAGGAACCCGAAGACCGCCGCCATGGCACGCGGAAACAGGAGGAAGAACACTCCCAAAACCGTGAGAATCAGGCTGTACTGCAGAAAGATCGAGCGTCGCGCCCCCGACACGAGGGCCACGACGGCCACGGTGGCCCGATTGCGACGCTCCCGAAATGAAGGCCGGTGCCGGCGCTGCTCCGGCGGCGGGCCCAGCGGGAATGCCGCCAGGGCCCGGCGACGACGGCGGCCCTCCTCGTCGCGGTACTTGACCTCGACGCTCTGGTCGAGGTCTCGGCGATACTGCGTCTCCATGGCGTGGGCCAGCGGCATGTCGTCGGTGAGAACGTCGATTTCGTAATTGGCGAGCAGACTCGACACATTGAGGTTGGTCGAGCCGATCCGGACCCAGCGGCCGTCCACCACGATGGTCTTGGCGTGCAGCATGGGTCCGCGCCACTCGAAGATCCTCACCCCCGCTTCGATCAGGTCGCGGTAGCCGATCCGGGTGAAACTCTGCACCCGGGGGAGATCGCTCTTGCCCGGAACCAGCACCCGCACATCGACGCCGCTCTGAGCGGCATCCATCATCGACTGGTAGATATCGCGCGGAGCCACCAGGTACGCGTCGGTGATCCAGACCCGCTCGACCGCGCCGGCCAGCAACAGCTCGGTGGCGCGAGATGCCCGCACCCCACCCGGCTCGCCGGCCACCACCCGGACCAGCGAATCCCCCCGCTCCGGGACGTCGGTGGCGAGCTCGCCGTCGTCGAGCGGCGTGCCGACGGCACCCCAGGGCACCCGAAAGGCCTGGTCCACGGCGGCAGCGGCGGGGCCGTCGATGGCGATCGCGGTATCGCGCCATGGTTGCCGCCCGGCCTTGGGATTCCCGGCCCATTCGTTGCCGATGCAGTGACCGCCGGTGATGGCGGTCTCTCCGTCCACCACCAGCAGTTTGCGGTGGTCTCGCGAGAAATTGCCGTGCAGGTGGAGCAGTCGAGGCGGGTTGAAGCTGCGGACGCTGGCTCCGGCCTTCCGGAGATTGCGCCAGAGCGATGGCCGGGTCGTGAGGGAGCCGACCCAGTCGGTCAGGATGCGCACCCGGACCCCGGCACGCGCGCGTTCCGCCAGCGCCTCGGCAAATCGCCGCCCGGTATCGTCGGAGCGAAAAATGTAGCTGTCGAGATGGATCCAGCGGGTGGCCTTCGCGATCCGTTCGAGCATCGCGGGGTAGATGGCGGGTCCATCGAAGAGCAGGGTGAGCCGATTCCCGGGGATCGGGCGACTTCCCGCCGCGCGATCCATGGCCCGGTCAACAATCTCGATCGGATTCTCGCGGCGCGGGTCTGCCGGTGCGCTCACGCCGGCCCGAGACCGAGCGTGCGCTCCTCCGGCCGCAGGGCGGTGAGCACGAATCCGATCAGCTCCTCCAGCGGCACGCCGAGCTCGGCCGCGCCGGTCTGCACGTCCTCGCGGCTGACACCCCGGGCAAACGCCTTGTCCTTGAGCTTCTTCTTCACCGATGCGACCTCGAGGTCGGCCAGGCTCTTCGACGGTCGTACCAGGGCGCAGGCGACCAAGAACCCCGACAGCTCATCCACCGCAAACAGCGCCCGGGCCATTGCGGTGGTTCGGGCCACCCCGGTATAGGCCGCGTGTCCCAGGATGGCCTGCTGCGCCTCCTCCGGCAGTCCTCGCTCGGCCAGGATGCGAACCCCTTCCGCCGGGTGCTCGCGATCGGCTGCGTGATCGGCGTTGGGAAACCGTTCGTAGTCAAAATCGTGCAGCAGTCCCACCATCCCCCACATGTCGGGATCGGCCCCGTACTTCACCGCCATGGCCCGCATGGCGATTTCGACCGCGTACATGTGCTTCCGCAGCCCGTCGGACGCGGTGTATTCGTGCATGAGCTGGAGGGCCTGATCGCGGTTCAGCATGGGTGGCCTAGTGTTTCATCTGCCCCTCGTCGGGCAGCTGGGAGGCGGACAGCGGAACCCGCACCGGGCTGCCCGTGTCCACCGTGATCTCGAAGGCATAGGCGCCGGGACGCGGCAGCGGGACGTCGAAGACCAGCACGGCGCCGGCCTCGATCTCGGTGATCCCGGCGGGTGGTTCGCCGAATTGCACGGTGCCCTCGCCACCCATCAGCTCGGCGCCGCCGTCATCCACGAACCGAATCCGGATCGGATGCGAGCCCACCTCGACCCGTCGGCCCCGCACCCGCAGCACCAGATGGGTCCGGGGATGCACCGCCGGGAAGGCCGCTACCCAGACGTGCTGAAAAATGCCCAGCACCGAGAGCTTTCCGTGCTGATCGATCAGGGCGTAGTCCGAAAGGACCGCGAAATCGACCTGCACCTCAGCTCACACGGATCCTGGTGATCACGTCGTCCTTGCGGATGGCGTTGACCACCTCGAGACCTTCGGTCACCTGCCCAAAGACGGTGTGCTTCTTGTCGAGATGGGGCTGGGGCGAATGACAGATGAAGAACTGGCTCCCACCGGTATCCTTGCCTGCGTGCGCCATGGACAGCGTCCCGGCAACGTGCCGGTGGGTGTTGAGATGGGTCTCACACTTGATCTTGTACCCGGGGCCGCCGGTGCCAACCTTCGGGTCGGAGGCATTGCGGGAGAGCGGATCGCCGCCCTGGATCATGAAATCGGAAATCACCCGGTGAAACCGGGTCCCGTCGTAGAACTCCGCGTTGGCCAGCTTTTCGAAGTTGGCGACGGTATTGGGTACTTCGGTATCGAAGAGCTCCGCGGTCATGGTGCCGCGGCTGGTCTCGATGACGGCCTTTTTCATAGGATCCGCAATCAGGGGTTAGTCGGAAGATGGATGGCTGCGGCGTGAAGTCTAGCCTGCAGGGGCCCCGGCGGGAACGCCGCCGATTCGCCGGGTTTGATGCCACTCGACAATGGCAGTACAATAGGCGCCATGGACGAACTCGAACCCCTGCGGCACGAGGCCATCCGGGTGCTCTCCGCAGCGGTGGCATCGGATCGGCTGCCGGTCGAGCAATTGGAGTCCCGGCTGGCCCTGGTGCGCCAGTCACCCAACCGCGCCAGCCTGGATGCGATCGTGGCGGATGTGCTGCCGACCGGCGGATTCCTGGCGCCGACCGGCCTGGTGCCGGCGGTGGCAGACCACACCTATGCCGGCCGCTACGGCAGCCCGGTCGAGCCCGCGGAGGAGCTGCGTATCACCACGGTCTTCGGCTCGACCAAGCGAGCCGGCTCGTGGACGGTCCCGCTCCACCTCACGCTCAAGGTGTTCGCGGGCGAAATCACGCTCGACATGCGCGACGCGGTCTTCGGATCCGATGTCCTGGATATCGACGTGAACGTCCTGATGGGCGGGGTGGTCCTCATCGTTCCGGCCGGCGCTCAGGTCGAGAATGAATGCGATGAGCGGTTCAGCTCCTCCACCCACTCGACCCGCTCCGCTCGCGGGGTGAGCCCGATCGGGCTGCTGATCCGGATCGGCGGCAAGGTGCGCATGGGGAGTATCGAGATCAAGGAAAAGCGGCCGACCGCCGAAGAGCCCGAGAAGAAGGGGCTGATGAAGTTCCTTTCGGGCGAGGATTAGAGCACCCGCGCCGAGGGACAGAGCTTCCGCAGAACGCAGATCTCGCAGCGGGGACGCTGCGCAATGCAGACCCGCCGTCCGTGCCAGATCAGCAGATGGGACACCAGGGTCCAGTCCTTTCGGGGAAACAGCTCCATCAGATCCAGCTCGATCTTCTCGGCGGTCTTCTGGCGCGAGAGCCGAAGCCGGTCGGACAAGCGGGTCACGTGGGTGTCCACCGTGACCCCTTCGTTGATGCCGTACGCGTTCCCCAGGATCACGTTGGCGGTCTTGCGCCCGACGCCAGGCAACGCGCGGAGCTGTTCCATCTCCCGGGGCACCAGCCCCTGATGGCCCGCCACCAGCGCCTGCGCCATCCCGATCAGGCTCCTGGCCTTGTTCCGAAAAAAACCGGTCGAGCGGATCAGGTCTTCCACCTCCGGCTGTTCCGCGACCGAGAGAGCGGCCGCGGTGGGATAGCGCGCGAAGAAGGCCGGCGTCACCAGGTTGACCCGCACATCGGTGCACTGGGCGGAGAGGATGGTGGCCACCAGCAGCTGGTACGGCGTCTCGAAATCCAGCTCGCAATGCGCGGTGGGGTATTCCCGTTTGAGCAGCGCCAGGATCTTTGCCGCCCGCTTCCGCAGCACCTCGCGGGTTTCCCGGGGCCACGGCTTGGGGCGCCCGGCGGCTTTCGGCGATTTGGGCTTCATATCCGTCGGGCCAGGGCAAAGGCCACGAATTCGTCAGCCGTCCGGCTGTTGAGCACGTCGGCGCGGGTGAGCCAGCCCTTCCGCGCCATACCCACCCCATAGCGCATGTTGGCGATGCCGGCCCGGCTGTGGGCATCCGCGCCAATCGCGATCATGACGCCGAGCTCTCGCGCCCGACGCAGCGCTTTCCAGTCGAGGTCCAGCCGGTGGGGATCGGCGTTGATTTCGATGGCGATCCCGTGGCTCGCCGCCTTGCGAAAGATCTGGTCCAGGTCGATCGGGTACGGGTCACGGGAAAGCAGGAGCCGCCCCGTCGGATGGCCGAGAATGGTGAGAAAGGGACTGTCCATGGCGCGGAGGACCCGGGCGGTCATTTCCCCCTCCCCCATCGCGAAGCGGGAGTGGATCGACCCGATCACGAAATCCAGCCCCGCGAGGGTCGCCTCGTCGTAGTCGAGCTGACCGTCGGCCAGAATGTCCGATTCGATCCCTTTCAGGATGCGGGCCCCCGCCCCCGATGCGTTGAGCGCATCGATTTCAGCCCACTGACGGTGCAGGTCCTCGATCGAAAGGCCGCCGGCATAGGCCGCCGCCTTGCTGTGGTCGGTCAGGCCGACGTAGCGGTACCCGGCATCCCGGGCGGCCAGAGCCAATTCGCCAATGGTCAGGTTGCCGTCCGAGTAGCTGGAATGGCAGTGGAGGAGACCGGTCAGGTCGGCGTCCTCGAGCAGCCTGGGCAGTGCGCCGGAACTGGCCCGCTCGATTTCGTCGCCGCCTTCCCGAATCTCCGGCGGGATTTCGGCAAGCCCCAGCGCGCCATAGAGTGCCGCTTCGTCGGGGGTGGGAACGAACGCGCTCCCCTTCCAGAGCGCCGCCGCATTGAGCTCGAATCCCCGGGATTTGGCGTGGATCCCGAGCCGCTCGAGGTGGGTATCGCTCCCCGTCGCCTGCACCAGCACCGCCCCGAGATTGACGCCGGGGGTCAGTACGATGCGTGCGCCCATCCCCCCGGCGGTTCGTACCGTCACCCGCCGCTCATCTTCTCCGGCAATCTCATCCAGCCCGGGGACCTGGGCCAGCAATCGAAAGACCTCCGCCGCCGGAGCCTCCGAGACCAGCACCACGACGAGTTCGCGCACCAGCTCGGAGCGACGGCGGACTTCGCCCGCGACGATCGCGCGAGCGACGCCGGGCAGCCGTTCCAGCGCCGTGCGGAGCAGCTCGGCCTCCTCCGCGGCGTGGTGGGAGAGACGGAAGGCCTGGACCCGGCGCAGGAATCCGATCCCCTTGAGCACCATCTGCGCGGTCTTGGTGCCGAATCCCGGGAGAGCAGCCAGCCGGCCATCCCGCGCCGCGTCATCGAGCTCCGCCAGCGAATCGATCTGGAGCTTCTCGTGAATGGTCCGGATCCGGGAGACTCCCAGCCCCGAGATTCGAAGCATCTCGACCAGGCCGGGAGGGATATCCTCGCGGAGCTGCTCCAGCAGCTCGCAGCGGCCGACCGTCACCAGCTCCTTCACGATACCGACGGTCGCGGGCCCCACACCCTTGGTTGCCGCCAGCGATCCATCCGCGAGTGCCTGGGCGGGTTCGATGCCCAGTCCCCGGACCACTTTGGCCGCGGTCCGGAAGGCGCGCACCCGGAACGGGTTCTCCGCCTGCAGCTCCAGGCAGGCGGCGATCTGCTCCAGCACACCGGCGACTCCGGCGCGGTCCACGCTCATGACCCCAGCCTCCAGGCCAGCTCGAGCAGCTCTTCCGCGCCCACGATCGATGCCAGCCCCGCCCGTTGGGCGCCGGGCAGCGTCCCGGTAAACAGTGCGGAGCCATCCGGGCGGGCCAGCTGCACCGGGCGAGGCCCGGCGACTTCGACGGCGGTGAATCCGGCCCGGCCTGGATGCACCCCGAAGATCGCGAGCACCGAGAGAGCGTCGCCGGTTTGGAAAGCGAACCAGCCGTCGAGCGGCTCGGCCGAGCCGCCTTCCACCGGAACTCCCCAGACCTTGAGCGGAGGGAGCTGGAGGTAGCGGGATCCCGGTGAGGCGGGAACGGGGAGATCGAGGCCGGTACCCTGCAGCGCCGTGTCCAGGGTCGTCTCCGCGATCGGGAAGGTCCGCTCACCGTCGGTCCAGAAGAGGTATGCGTGGTGCAGGAAGGCGGCCATCGCGCCGATTCCGGTGCCGAGTCCTTCTTCGGGTTCGATCTCCCGAAGCAGCTCCACCACTTCCCGAACCATCAGGAAGGCGTCGCGATCCCGGGGATCGCGCGCCGCCGCGCTGATGCCCTCGCGCAGCGTGGGGAATCGTTCCGCCCCAATGCTTCCCAGCACCAGGCCGAATGGAGTTTCCCGGGTCGTCGCGCTCATATGGTGCCGGGCAGAAACGCGTCCAGCACCCGGGTGAATTGTTCGGGCGCCTCCACGTACGGCACGTGTCCACAGTCGGGGATCCGTTCCAGCGGCGCTCCCAGCAGGCCCGACAGCAGCTCGGCGGTCGCGATGGGGATCGGGTCGTCCTCGCCGTGCAGAACGACGGCGGGCAGCCTCAGCGCGGCGACCCCGGGGCGGAGGTCGAAGTCTCCCAGGCTCTCCCAGACTTCCTGTTGAGTGCGGCCGGTAATGCGAAACGGGGTGAGATCGGCCGCCCGCCGCCAGTCATGGAAATAGCCGGCGACGGACAGCTCGAACATCTTCTGCCGGTACTCCGCCGGACTCAGCTCCCGCAGTCCCCCATCCTGAATCCGTCGTCGGGCCTCGAGGATTTCGGGCGCCGCGTTCCGCTCGGCCAGTCGCCGCTCGAACTCGACCCGAGCCTGCCGCCAGACCGGCGCCGAAGAGACCAGCCCCAGGCGTTCGATCCGGTCCGGATGCTCGACCGCATAGAGCAAGGCGAGCAACCCTCCCCAGGAGTAGCCGGCGATCGACAGCCGCTCGATCCCCCACAGCACCCGCAGCGCTTCGAGATCCTCGACCTGTTCCCGCCACCCCACCGGCACCTCGCGGGGCACCGGGGAGCGGCCCCCACCGCGCTGATCGTAGTAGATCAAGGTGCGCCGGGTGGCCAATCGGTCGAAGCCGGGCAGGAGATAATCGTGATGGGCGCCCGGTCCGCCGTGCAGCACGACGGTCGGCGGTCCCGAGCCGACCCGGCGCTCGAAGAGAGTGACCCCGCGAATGCGGCGCTCAGCGGTGCTCTCGCTCATGCGCCGACCGGCCCGCCGGGCCTGGCGTCAGAGCAGCACGGCGAGGGCATCCGCAACCTTCCGCACTTCCATCTGCTCGGCCGCATCGAAGGGATCGGGCACATCGGAGTCCACGTCGATCTGCCCCAGGATGAGGTCACCGCGCCGGATGAGAACCACCAGCTCCGACCGGGTGAACAGGTTGCACGCGATGTAGTTCTCGATGGCCCGGACATCGCCGATGTTCTGGTCCTCGCCGGTGGCCACCGCGGTGCCGCACACGCCGCTGCCGACCGGAATCCGGGTATGATCGGTGGGCCGGCCCGCAAAGGCCTCGAGCACCAGCTCCTGGCCGTAGAGCATGTAGACATACACCGAGGTATAGGGCGCTCCCGCGGCACGGATGTGCTCGGCCGCCAGGCGCAGCAGCTCCAAGCGCCCGACCTCGCGCGTAAAAGCGCCCCGCAACGCCGCTACGATTTTCCCCGCCTGCAGTACGGCCATTCGTCGTCTCCTGCCGGTTCGTTTTAATGCATGCGCCCGGTCTGGTTTGCCGGGCCCCAAAATTAACCCTATCTTGCGCCACTACTTACCTGGGGTACCGTCGACGATGGCGAGTCCTTATCCCATGGCAGCAGTCCTGGGCTCCCTGGTGTTCGTCATGCGCCACGAACGCGGTGCTCCCGACCATCAGCAGTCGCTGATGCGGATGTTCCGCACCATCCTGCCTCACGGCGAGCTCGTCATCGAGGCCGCGCCGAACGGGCTTCGCCTGAGCGGCGAAGTGATCCCCCTCGACGCGCCCGGGGCATCCCTGGTCTGTGAGCAGCTGCTGCTCCACGAGATCCAGTCGGCGGTGATTCCGGCGGACATCTCGGATCCGGATCTCCTGCGCTTCGCCGCGACCATTTCGGCGTTCCCCGGCACCTATCCTACCTTCGACGACCTGATTGCCGCGCTCGGACCGGTTGCGGAGCGGCTGCAACTCCACCGTTCCACCGGCGCGTTCGAGATCTTCAGCACCGGAACCCACCGGGTCGACATCTCATTCAAGACCCTCGGTCAAGGCTCGGGATTCCCGCACTTTCAGGACATGGAGCTCGATCCCGACGCGGCGGCGGGGACCGAACCGGGCGACGCCCCCCTGAGCGGCGCCGCGCCCGAGCCGGGCATGGACATGGACGCCCTGCTCACCCGATGCCGCGACGCCATCGACCGGCAGGACTGGAACGGGTTGCTCGATGCGGCGGTGCAGATCATCGAGGGAGAGCACGACACCACCCTGGACCTGGCGGGCAGCCTTCACCGGGCCGAATTCAAGCGATTGATGTCCCGGCGGGTCCTGGGAATGATCGGGCAATTGGCCCATGGGGACAAGAAGCAGGAGGCCATTACCGTGCTCCGTCGCTTCGGCATCGAGGGAACCGAGGTCTTGATGAATCTGCTGGTCCAGGCCAGCACCATCGGCGACCGGCGGGGCTTCTACTCGGCCCTGGTCCAGATGAACGAAGGAACCAGCGTCATCGTCGAGCACCTCGATCATCCGCAATGGTACGTGGTCCGGAACGCCGCCGATCTCTGTGGAGAGCTCGCGCTCGCAGAGGCGGTTCCCGCCCTCGCCAGAAATACCCGGCACCATGATGACCGGGTTCGCAAAGCGGTGGCGGAGTCCCTGGGAAAGATCGCGACCCCGGCCGCGATGGAGACCCTGGCGAAGATGCTCGGCGATCCGGCGGCCGCGGTGCGCCTGCAGGCGGTCGCCCACCTGCGCGGACGACGGGTCCGGGGCATGACGGGTCCGATCGGCGAGCTGCTCCAGCGGGAAGAGGATGCCGCGGTCCAGCACGAAGCGCTCCTCGCCCTGGGACGGATCGGCTCGCCGGAGGCGATCGTGCTGCTCACCGAGTGGGCCTCGTCGGGAGGCGGACTGCTGAAGAAACGGCCGATGGCGAGCCGGCTGACCGCGGTAAGCGCGCTTTCAGTAGCGGGACCGGCCGCGACCCGCGCGCTGACCAGCCTGCAGCGGGATCCGGCCAAGGAAATCCGCGAGGCGGCCTCCGCCAACATCCAGGCAATGAGCCGGTAGCTACCGGGGAACGAAGTCGGTGTCCGGCGTGAGCCGGCGCACGAATTCCGCCAGAAGCCTGGCGGCCCGGTCCAGGTCTTCCAGCGCGACCAGCTCGTTGGGGCTGTGCATGTACCGGATCGGGACCGAAACCAGTCCCGTCGCCACGCCCCGATGCGCGCCGGAAATCGAATCGGCGTCGGTCCCGGTATCGCGGGGCGCGGCCTGGACGGTGAATGGAATCCCCTCCGCTTCGGCCACCCGCACCAGCATATCGAACACTCCGGCGTTGATCGCGGAGCCTCGGCTCAGCACCACTCCGGCGCCCAACGACACGTCCCCGTGTTTCTTTTTTTCGACGCCGGGCGTATCGGTGGCGTGGGTCACATCGACGACGATCGCGGCCAGGGGCGTCAGTCCGGTCGCCGAGGTGCGCGCGCCGCCGCCCCCCCCGAACGCGATCTCTTCCTGCGCGGTGGCGACGGCGGTCACCGCGACGTTGGTGGGCCCCCCGGCGATCCGGCGCAGGGCCTCGAGCACCACGAAGGCGCCGATCCGGTTATCGAGACTCCGGCTGACCAGCCGATCGTTGGGGAGCCGCAGCACACAGGAGGAGATCACCCCGGCATCGCCCACCCGAACCCGCGCCGCGGCCTCGGCCTTGGTGCCCGCGCCGATATCGATCCAGAGGTCGGCGACCTTCGAGGCCTTGTCCCGCTCCTCCTTGTCGAGGAGGTGAATCGCGGGCTTGCCGATCAAGCCGGTCACCGGGCCCTCGCGGCCCAGGAGGGTGACGCGCTGGCCGACGAACACCTGCGGGTCCCACCCACCGATCGGTTCGAACCAGAGGAATCCCTGATCGTCGATGTGCACGACCATGAAGCCGATTTCGTCAATGTGACCAGCGAGCATGACGGGTGGGGTACCCGCCGCGCCCCCATGCAGGGTGGCGAAGGAATTCCCGTTGACATCCACCCGCACCGCATCCGCAAAACCCTGTGCTTCGCTGCGCCAGCGCCGGGCCGGCGCGGCCTCGAATCCAGAGGGTCCCGGCGCATCCAGTAACCCGGTCAAGAACGTCATCGAGGCATCAGTCAGCATCGAGAGCCCTGCGGCAAGGGTGGGAGAGCCTCATAAAATGCCTCCGCGTGAACCGCTCGCCAACCCCTCAGTTCTCAGATACTTTTCGCGAGGCCCCGGCCGGCCTTCCCTCGCTCAGGCTCACCGCATTTCCAGGGTCGTCTCATGATCAAGGCATGGATCGGCACACTCGTCGCAGCGGCAGTCCTGGCGCCGGATGTGGCGGCGCAGGAGCCGGACTGCTTCCCGACCAAATCGTCGAATGAGGCACGGGTGATGGCCAAGTTCGACGTTCCGCTTGCCTTCAGCGCCATTGCCGCCCCCGCGCGTCCACCAGCCGGGCGCATCGAGCTGGGCCTCGAGCTGAGCTATGTGCCCAAGATCGATCCGGCGCTGGGCCTTCCCACCGAGTGCCGGCCGGAAAAGCTGCGACCCGAAAACACCGACCTCGTCCCGCTGGTTCCCCGTCCACGGGTCGCGGTGCGCCTGCCCTGGGGATTCGGCGTCGAAGCGAGCTGGATCCCGCCACTCAGGATTTCGGAGGCGAAGGCGAACCTGGTCAGCGTGGCGGTGTCACGGGTCACCGCGATCGGTCACGGCGGCGTGCTCGTCGGGCTCCGGGTCCACGGCACGTTCGGTGTCATCAACGGTCCGATCACCTGCGACGACGCGGCCATCCAGGACGCCACCAGCATCTGCTACCAGGGCCAGCGCTCGGATGACGCCTTCCATCCCAATGTGTATGGGATCGAAGGGACCGTCGGGTGGCGATTGGGCAAGTCCCTCCGGCCCTACATGGGCGGCGGCTACAACCGGCTGGCTCCGCGATTCCGGGTGAACTTCACCGACCAGTTCGACCAGACCGATCGGCGCCGGGTGGGCGTCGACCTGGATCGGGGAGTGCTGTTCGCCGGAGCGACCTGGAGGGCCACCCCGGCCGTCGAGCTGAGCGGGGAGGTCTACTCGCCGCCGACCGACGCGGTGACGGTGCGGGTGGCGGCGAGAGTGCTGCTGGGGAAACGGGGGGCCGGAGACTGAGGGGAAGGATCCCGCTCAGGAGCCTCCACCGCCGGTTTTCTTCACCGTCCAGTCCCCCTTGCGGGCCCCGGGAACGATCTGCCAATCGGGGAGCAGCTCCAGCACCCAACCGGGACCCGTGAGCCGTCGCCCGGTGACGTCTCCCGGCGCCGGCACGATGGCCCGACGGAAATCCCCGGTGATCAGCCCGCCGGATCCGTCGCACTGCAGCACACCCCAGCGATCGGTCAGTCGCAGCGTCCCATAGACCGTTCCCACGGTATCCAGCGCCTCGACCTGCCCGGGATCGAATCCCATCTTCATCGCTTCCAGGGGCAGTTGCAGCACCGCCCCGGTGACGAAGCGCTTCCGGAGCGAGGCGAGGTGGATGACCCCGTTCCTGGCCCGGGTCTGCTCCTCCTTGCGCACCCGCGCGTATCCATACGCTACCGCCCGGGCGGAGGCGGCGGCCGGCCGCGGGGCGCCGGCACCGTGCAGCGAGGCTTCCAGCACGAACGCCAGGTCGCTGGACCGGGTGAGGGTGGCCCGCCAACCCGGCGCGAGGGCGTCGAGGAATTCACCATAGGCCGGGCCGGTCTGATAGGCGAAGCTGCGCTCCAGGCGGCTCGCCGAATCCAGCGTCGCGAGGCGTTCGTCGACCAACTGCCGCCGCGCCTCCTCCGACTCGCCCGCGATCGCGACCCCGGAGTACTCCGCCAACCCCTCGTTGAGCTCGAGGGCCCGTTCCGCGGAATCCGACCCAGGAAAGAGCCTGCGCCGAGCCCGACGAAACGCAATCGCATCGCGCAGGGCGCGGGTGCGCGCCGCACCATCGAGCGACAGCGCGCGGCGCAGTGCCCGGCCCTCGAGGCGCAGCCACATGCGGCCGTCGCGCTGGGCGAGATGCGCGTTGCCGGTGCCGGTGAGCCGGAAGCCCAGACTGTCCTGCACCCGGTGCCACAGCTCGTGCACCAGCAACACGCCGCGCTCCTGCGGATCGGAGGTGATCGGCCAGGCGACCATCGCCCAGGTCACCCCGCCCCAGGTGAAGCCGCTATTGGAGACGTTCTCCGAGGCGGGAAGCACGCCGGAGTAGAACGCACCCAACGGCCGCAGTCGGCCCTCCGCATCGGGCCGGTCGCTCAGCATGGTCCGGGTGGCGCGATCCACGAACAGCAGCGGGCCCGCGAGTGAGCGGCCCCAGAGCTGTCCGGCGTCTCGCGCGGTCAGGGCGGCCGCCTCCTGGAAATAGCGGCGGGCCGTGCTGGTGTCGATCGGCGGAACCGGCGGGTCCTGGGCGAGCAGCGCCCGGGGCAACCCGAGCAGCGCGCCCAGGAGGACGAGCACCCGGTCGGTCAGGAGGCGGCGTGGCATGAATGACAGGATGCGTCAGTCGGCGGAGAAGTCGCCACGCCGCGTAATGAAACGATAGCGGACCAATCAGGTCGCCGAATCGCCGGGCGAGGCGGGCCGGCGCGCGGGATCGGTCAGCAGGCGCTCGGTGAAGTCGAGCCGCTCCGCGAGCTCGCTGACCTCGTGGCGGAGCGATTCGATCTCGTCCATCAGCTCCTGAGGCACGCCGTGGGTCAGCGCGTTGGAGTCTTCCGGATCCCAGAGCGAAACCCGGCGATCGTCGACGTCGCGGAATTCGCCGCTCGCAATGGTGATCAGATCGTAGAGATACCAGAGTCCGAATCCGCCCAGGGTGCAGAGCTGCAGCAACCCGGTGCCGATCTTGCCGACGTAAAAGCGGTGCGCGCCGAATACGCCCAGCGGAATGCAGAGGGCCAGGGCGACCGCGCGTGACTTGTTGGAGGGAGCGTTGGCCATCACGGGACGATACCACCGAACCAGCATAAGTCCAGAGCGCGCACCGGTCAGCGGCCCGCGACCACTTCGGCGCCGATCTCCACCATCGCGCGCACCAGCGTGTCGAAATCTTCCCGCCGGCTCCGATGATTGGTGATCGCGACCCGGATCGCGAAGCGGCCGTCGAGTATGGTGGAGGACGGGACCGCGATCCCCCGCTCCTGGATCCGCATCAGGATCTCGCGGTTCACCGCGTCCAGGGCGTCGGGCTGGGTGATTCGCCCCGCGCCGGCTGCCCCGACGTACCGCAAACACACGATGTTGAGCGGGACCGGCGCCATCAGCTCCAGCGCGGGATGCCGGTGCACGCTTCCGGCGAGATAGCGGGCCTGCGCGACGTTCTGTTCGATCAGCCGGGCGTACTTGGCAATGCCATGCTCCTGCAGCAGCATCCAGACCTTGAGGCCCCGGAATTCCCGCGACAACTCCGGCCCCAGGGATCCGGGGTCGTGATCGTTGGGCGCGGCGCCCCGCGCCTCGCGAGAGAGATAGCTCGCGTGGGTGGCAAACGGGCGGCGATGGGCTTCACGATCGCGGACCAGGACGCATCCGACGTCGTACGGCATGTAGAGCCATTTGTGAAGATCGAAGGCGATGGAGTCGGCGCGCTCCATGCCCGCGACCAGCGGGCGGAGCTGCTCCGAAATGGCGGCGAGGGCGCCGAAGGCGCCATCCACGTGAAACCAGAGCCGCTCGCGGCGACACAGATCGCCGAGCGCGGCGAGATCGTCGATCGCGCCGGTATTGACCGTCCCGGCGTTGCCCACCACGCAGAAGGGCCGCCGCCCCGCCGCCCGGTCTTTCCCGATGGCGCGTTCCAGCGCCGCGAGGTCGATCCGGAACTCGGCGTCGACGGGAATGGAATGGAGGGCCCGCTGGCCCATGCCCAGCAACCGGACGGCCTTGTCCACCGAGTTGTGGGTTTGGGTCGAGGCGTAGAACACCGCGCCGCCGGTCACCACGCCCACCCCTTCCTCGCTGATGCGCGGGTCGCCCGCGTCCCGCGCGGCGGCCAGGGCGACCAGATTCGCCACCGATCCACCGCTCACCAGCACGCCGCTGGCGTCCGCCGGGTATCCCACCATCGATTTGCACCAGTCGACCACTTGCTCCTCGACGTAGGGCGCTGCCTGGTGACCCCCGCCCGCGTTGGTGTTGAGCACCGCCGTCGCCAACTCCGCGAGAGCGCCGCTGGGACTGCCGGTGCCGTTGACCCAGCCCCAGAACCGGGGGTGCACATTGCCCCAGGGATAGGGCAGCACGGAGACGCGGAGCTCGTTCCAGCTCGCTTCGAGCCCGACCCCTTGCTGCGGAAGCGGACGTCGCAACGCCGCACGCACGTCCCCGGGCACCGGGCGCCAGGCCGGCCGATCGCGGATGCTGCGAAGCCAGTCCAGCAGCTCGCCCAGCACGGCGTGGCTGTGGGCGCCGAACTCCTCCCACGATTCGGGATCGAGCGATTCCTCGGGACGGTCGGGCATCGGATTCATCCTCTTGCGGCGCGGCTCGGGAGTGGGGAAGATACCCGCTCGATTCGATCCTACCACCGGAATCAGGACTCCGAATATGCTGCCCATCGTCGCCCTGCTGCTGTCGGTCGCCGCCCACCTGCCGTCCCCGGCGCCATCTCCCGCCGCCGCGGCCGATACGTCCCTGCGCAGCCGGGTCGCCGCCTGGC